>CAZNMO010000029.1:9919-31136 GCA_964574195.1 uncultured Clostridiaceae bacterium
ACAGCATAACCCAAAGCTCCTCCGGCTGTTATGTCAGGCTTAATGTCAAGGATCAGCCGGGAATACTGGGCAGCATTGCTTCAGTATTCGGCAAGCACTATGTAAGTATCTTTGGAGTGACACAGGATGTAAAAGACCAGGAAAACGTCTCTCTGGTATTCATAACCCACGAAGCCCTTGAAGACAATGTCAGAAAGTCCATAAGAGAAATCGAAAAGCTTGACAAGGTAAACAGGCTGGAAAACATCATAAGGATCGAGAGCTTTGATTAGAAAAATCGGGTGACCAGTGGTCACCCGATTTTATCACATGCTTCTACTTTTTTACAGGGTCCATCAGCATTCCATGGCTGATTAGCTTTTCTAATATTTTTATCTTCAGCTCTTTTTCGTGTTTTCTGATATAGGCTGTTTCCTTTTCAGTGACAATGGAGATCGCTGTCCCTTCTTCCTCCATCCTCCCTGTCCGGCCAACGCGGTGCAGGTATGCCTTTGAATCCTCAGGCATATCCAGATTAAATATGTGGGTCACACCTTTTATATCCAGACCTCTGGCAGCTATGTCCGAAGCCACCAGAAGCTTTATATCACCTTTCCTGAAGCCCTCCAGAGCCTTTTTCCTGTCTTCCTTAGAAGCGCTTCCGGATATATCGAAGGCACTGAGATGATGGTATTGCAGCTTTGCGGTCACAAGCTCAAGCTCGGCACTCTTGTTGATGAATACTATTGCTCTCTCAGGCTTGATAGCAGCAACCAGCTTTCTAAGCACCTCCACCTTGTCCCTCTGCTCTGAAACAATATACATGTGGCTTATATTGGGGCTTATTTTCCCCTCATCCTCTATCCTTATCAACTGAGGCTCCTTCATAAGCTCCCCTGCTGTTTTCAGTGTCTTTTCACTTATGGTCGCAGAAAACAGCATCAGCTGCCTATCCCTGAGGGTGGTCTTGATCACATCCTTAACAGCAGTCAGGTTGTGTTCATCCAACATCCGGTCTCCCTCATCGATCACTATTGTCCTAACCGTCTGGGCGTTGATCTTCCTCTTTTTTATAAGCTCCAGCACCCGGCCTGCCGAGCCCACGATTATATTGGGCTTTTCTCTGAGCTTTTCTATCTGCCTGGTAATATTGACTTCCCCTATTATGGCAGTCGAAGTAACAGGAAGCCCTGAGCTTTGCGCTAGCAGCTTTGCCTGCTTCTCTATCTGCATGACCAGCTCATGGGTCGGTGCAAGTATTATAGCCTGCATCTCCCTTTTGCCTCCGTCGACCCTCTGGAATATTGGCAGCAGGAAGGCCAGCGTCTTTCCGCTGCCTGTAGGCGATTGCCCAATTATATCCTTGTTTTCCAATGCGGCCGGAATAGCTGCCAATTGTACTGACGTCGGCTCCATTATACCCTGTTTTTTGAGGCCTTCAACCAGCTGCGGCATCAGACCCAGTTTATCAAATGTATTATCCATATATATCCCCTTTAATTAATTCTTTGCTATATATATTCCTTATGCACATATATTTTCCCTTTTTTCTGCTTTTATGGCTTTTTTCTGTTATTTATCCGGGGAATATACATATACCGTCATCTCATCCTCCTTCAGCGTAGATTTTATACCCGCCCGCCGAAGCTCTTCCACCGATTTTCCCAGCCAGTATCCAAAATCTCCAGGCTGACTGCTTTCTGGGTCCATTGGCTCATAGCCATTCAAATTCATTCTTTTGGCCGTTTCCATCAGTATATATTTTGAAGCCCAGTAGTCCAAAGCTCCGGGATCGGTGCTTGCAGCCACGATATCAGTTTCTACAGCACTTTTGTAAGAGGTGGACGGTCCCCTTTTAGGATACGGATTTATCCAGATCGCATCGATAATATTCAGAACAGGTACTCTAGTGGCTGCCATCTGGGTTCCCATGCCTCCTAATGCGACACTATTGTGTGCCTTGTGCCCTGTAAGCCTGTCTGAGGTGGTCCCCATATAGCTCTTTATACTTGCCGTCACATGGTAATTGATATGGGATTTGAGCACTGGCATGTTGATCACCTTCAGTCTGCTGCTGTCGTAGGAGTGCTTTCCATCATCCCATATGCCCTCCTTGAAATTCACATAGGTCCCATATTTCGTCGTGAACTTGGGGTAGGATATCCGAAATCCTGTAGATGTCTCTTCTCCCTCAAGGATGAACCCGTCCTGGTAATCTCCATGTGAATAATCATTGACCTGCTTTTCGGTGATGGCATCCCAAGTGATGGCAGACACTCTGTGCTCCTTTGCAAAGGCCTCTGCTACCGCAAGCACTGATTGTGCAATATCTACAGAATTGTTCTCCTTCCACTCAACACTGCCTCCCTTTCTGAAAGGCCCATACTGCGACTGCCCATTGTCGGCAATTATGATTTCTCCCTCAAAGCCTTCCGGGTGTTTTACTATTGCATTGACCACAGATTTAATAAGGTCTGTATTAGTGCCACCTCGCTGATACCATTGACAGTTTATTTTCAGAAGCACTACATCCTCCTTGCCGATAAGTCCTCCATCCTCGGCAGCGGACTTGTAAAAACCCTGTCCATGCCCTTCCATCAGTTTCATCAGCTTTTCAAAGCCATCATCGGCTCCGTTGGTTCCCTGAATTGCAAATATCTCCGATCCGCCTTCCTTCCCCTTCATTTCCCTGAGGCTTATTCCAGACTCAACCGCCTCCTCGGCTTTCATCTCCGTCACAGGCTGAACCTCAACAGTTTTTCCATTGCCGCTGCAGGATATTGAAATGCATGCAAGCAGTATTACAAAAAATATTACCATTAGCCTTTTCATATGAATACCTCCTTATGCTATAATGCGGCATATCAGGTCTATCAGCAGCCCTGCAGCCGTTCCGTAAGCAGTAGTGAAAACCAGATACAGCAAAAAGCCCTTTGCAGGCATGACGGTCTTTACTGCTGTCAGGTTTGTAAGCTTTGCAGCAGGCCCTGTCAGCATGAAGGCTATAGCCGCACCCAAAGACATTCCTTCATTCATCCAAGCCATTATAAGGGGTATGGTCCCTCCGCCACAATAATAGGTGGTTGCACCCAAGGATGCAGCAAACAGCACACTCAGTCCACTACCGCTTCCAAATATGTATTTGAACAGGTCCATGGGAAAGTAAAGCTCGAAAAGGGCTGCCAGGACTATACCAATTGCTAGATTCGGCGCTGTTTTATTAACTGCCTTGTTAAAGTTTGCTGCAAGCAGCTCTATATGCTGCATTTTCTCAATTTCTTCACGCTGTTCATGTACAAAGCCGCTGAAATCGTATATGCTCCTATTTCCGGAAAACACCAGTACCAGCAATCCTGCCGTCACTCCGGCCATCAGAGCCAGTATCAGCCTGAGCAGCGCTATGTCCGCTCCCAGGGCAAAGCTGAAGATGAATACATTGGGATTTATAAGTATGGAGGTCACTATGAAGCTTGAAATCACCGACTGGCTCACCTTCATACGTGAAAGTGCTGCCAGTACGGGAAGTGTTCCATATATAGTTATTGGTGATGCAGCTCCGATGAAGGCAGCAAGGACCAGTCTAAGGAGAAGATATCTCCTTTCCAGCACCTCAAAGGGTATACGATCCATAAGCCTCCGGTGGTAAGTACATGTAACCGCACCGATCATGAGGCCCAAAATCCAAAAGGGTACTATCTGGTTTATCTGCAGCCAAACAAAATAACCCACGCCTTACCCCTCCCCGCCGATATCTTTCTGTAAATTATTATAAAATAAGTGGTGTGACATAATATGTCACACCACTTATTTTATAATATACTCAACCATTGTATTATTTATTTGAGAGGGGTTATATTATGAAAAACTACAGAAATAGGCTGTTTACACTGCTGCTGTCGTTGATCTGTGCAGCAGTGCTAACAGCCGGGTGTACCCAAAGCGTCATGAGTGACGCAAGCTACTGGCCTACAGAAGCCTGGCGGACCTCCACACCGGAAGCTCAGGGCATGGACTCTGTAAAACTGGCAGACATGTTCGACTATATACAGGAATCAGGGCTTGATGTTCACAGCCTCTTGATCGTCCGAAACGGATATCTTGTATCTGAAGGCTATTTTTACCCATATAAAAAAGAATATAGACACATCCTCAATTCGGAAACCAAAAGCATCACCTCTGCCCTTGTGGGCCTGTCCCTTGAGGATGGTTTGATAAAGTCTTTGGACCAAAAGGTGTTGGACTTTTTTCCTGATATGAAGGTCGACAACCTGGACGACAGGAAGAAAAGTATGACCATAGGACACCTGTTGACTATGACTACCGGTTTGGATTGGAATGAAAGCGGCGCTTATGGGGCAGCCAATGACACCAATACCCAGATGTGGGCACAGGAAAACCAGCTTCAGTATGTCCTTGACAGACCAATGAAACAGGAGCCCGGAAAAAGCTTTTATTATAACTCAGGTGCTTCTCATATACTCTCGGCTATAGTACAGAAGGCTGCAGGAAAAACCCCGCTGGAATACGCTTCTGAAAGAATATTCAAACCCTTGGGCATAACGGATATATCCTGGGGAACTGACAGACAGGGGATCAATTCCGGAAGCGGCAGGATATTCATGAAGCCAGAGGATCTGGCTAAATATGGTTATCTGTACCTGAACAAAGGAAAATGGGATGGCAAGCAGCTTATCCCGGAAAAATGGGTCCAGGAATCCACAAAAAAACAAGTAGACACCCCAAATGGGCTTGCTGGAAGATACGGTTATGGTTACCAGTGGTGGCAGAACAAGTTCGGTGGATACTCCGCCAGAGGCTTTGGAGGCCAGTTCCTGTTCGTTATGCCTGAGTACAATATGGTGGTAGTATTCAGTAGCGGACTGGTGCCCAACGACTTTTTCGCACCTGAAGAGCTGGTGGAGGATTATATAATACCGGCAGTAAAAGCCTCATCTGCCGTAGCTGAAAACAAGCAGGCCTATGAAAGCCTTACAGATAAGCTGGAGTTTATAAACAAAGCCCCTGAAACTTCACAGGCCCCGGTACTGCCGGAAATCGGAAAGCAGATATCCGGAAAGACCTTCAGGATGGATAATGGAGAAACCTACTCCTTTGAGTTTACAGGAGGCAGCGAATGTAAAATGCACTGGTTCTGTGATGGAATTATGTATGATGTGACAATTGGCCTGGACAATGTGTATCGTGAGAACTCAATGGATGCATTTTACTGGAAGGGCATGACGACAAAAGCAGGCTTCAGAGGCAGCTGGACTGCGTCCGATACCTTTATGACAGAGCTTATCCCACTGGAGGACAACAATACCTACAGACAGGAATTCCGCTTCAGCGGCAGTAAGCTGAATGCGAAGATGATACAGGTGATGAACGGCGCTGTAGTGACAAATACCGATGGAACCGCAGAGAATTAGCCGGAGTATGAAAGAGACCTCTGTACTATGGAATAGCACAGAGGTCTCCGCTGCTTACAGCCTTATACACGATTATTTAAACTTCTTCACGTCCAAAATATCCACATATCTGTTGCTAAGCCGCTCTTTGAGCAGAAGCTTCAGCTCGTCTACCGCCTTCTCCTCTGTTTCCCAAGCCTCCCGGCAGCATCCTATAAGTGAAGGCAGCTTGCTCCGGTCCATCTTATACCCCGGCAGGAAAATCGACTGTTCCGGCAGGAGCTTTTTTATCCTTTGGTATATTTCGTGCAGTTCTTTGTACTTCAAGTAAGCATCATAACATTCCGGAAGCTCTTCCTTTACTGTCTCCAGATAGTGGAATGCCTCCTCCCTAGCGATAATATTATAGTATAGTATCCTGCCTGTTCCGGCTTCATTGAGACCGGGGGCCTTCAACCCGTCGACAAGGTATTCATAAGCTTTCCTTCCCGAAGCTAGGGCTCTGTTATGTACAACCTCGTCCAGGTAAGTGGTTTCCCATATATCAACAGCACATTCAAGGGAATCAATATAAACATCCTTTATATCCTTTTCTATGTTTTCACCTACCACCTGGCACATCCAGAATGTTGCCTCCGTCCGTCCCAGGTTGTTATAAAGAAGCACCTGCAAATCCCGGTTGTGTCTGTCCCTGTAAAAAAACACACCATCTTCGTCATCATAGCCTGTTATCACTGCAAAGTCGGTTTCCCTGGGTGCCCAGACTATTACACCCATTCCGGCATCAATGGACTCCCTGACTCTTTTTGTGGCCATTTTCTGGTGAAGGGGAAAGGTCTGACAGGTTTTCAACCCCCCATACACCTCAGAATAGTATCCCAAAATGTCCAGGGCATTAAAAGCCGCAGTCCTTAACCCGTACATTTCAGTTGAGGCGACTATCAGCTCCTTATGGGCAGAAAATATGAACGCAAAGCCGGTCATGCCAGAAAGCAGGTATTTCGGGCCTTTGAACCTCCCTGCCGCTGCAAGCACAGCATATAGGCAGTCAATATAGGCTCTCGATTCCTTCGTCAAAACTATTCTCTCCAGAACCCTCGCTCCCATTTTTACACCTCTCCGAGCCGTTTGATTATTTCTTCACACCGTGCCTTGATTTTCTGAGTCAGCCATTTTGGCGAAATTATCCTATCAAAGCGGCTATTGCATATGAGCATGTTTATCATATCTTCTATATCAAAAAAATGCATTTCATATACCAGGCCGCCCAAAGGTATTATTTTGATCCCTTTGATCTCACTGAAATGCTGTTCCATTGTAAAGCGCACCCTGGCCACATAAGGCTCTTTTGCTATAAAGCCGCTGTATTTCTCTGCCTCAAAACCTTCTGAGACTACAAAGACTTCCTGCAGTACCTTAAGCTCAATGATCCGATCCAGCCTGAGTACGGTAAAACCCCCTAGCCCATTGTCATAGCCCGCCAGATGGTCTGCATTGTATTTACAGAACAGCTTATAGGGGTCAATTATTAAAGTGATGTCTCCCTTGTAAGGATCCTTGTAGACCAGCTCCAGCCTGTTCCTGGAGCAGATTGCATTATAAATGGCATAATAGGACTGCACTACCGGGCTCCCCAGGTCAAAAATAGGGATCTCATCCTCCACATTCTCCTCCTCGGCAAGCCTTTTGAAAAGCTGCGACAGCTGCGCCACCTTAGGGGTCTGGGTGTAGTTCTCATACCTGTATGCCAGGAATTTCAGCATTTTTCTCTGCAGGTCATTTATATAGACATTGGGCAATATATAGCTTTCATCCTCGTAATAATAGCCCCTTTTCCTCGCATCATAGCGTATGGGTGCCTCAAGGGAGTTTTTGAGATAGTCGATGTCCCGTTGCGCCTGCCTCACCGAAATCTCAAACTTTACAGACAGATCCTTTCTGTTGGGGTATGACATTGCCCTTATATGTTTGTCAAACCAGATAAGCCTGTGCATGTTGCTCAAGGCGTATCCCCCCTGCTATCAAGATTTCACTTATTTCATAACCAGCTCTACAGGGCAATGGTCGGAACCAAGGACCTCTGTATGGATATCCGCGCTTACCAGCCTGTCTGCAAGTCTTTCAGAAACGCAGAAATAGTCTATACGCCACCCTGCATTGTTGGCCCTGGCATTGAAACGATATGACCACCAGGAGTACACGCCTTCCCTGTCGGGGTAAAAATACCTATAGGTATCAATAAACCCTGCAGTCAGAAGCTCAGTAAACTTATTCCTCTCTTCATCAGTAAACCCGGCATTCTTCCTGTTGGCAGCAGGGTTCTTCAAATCTATCTCCTTGTGGGCAACATTCAGGTCTCCACATACCACCACCGGCTTCTTTTTATCCAGCTCCAGCAGATAGCTCCTGAATTCGTCCTCCCATTGCATCCTATAGTCCAGCCTTGCAAGCTCCTGCTGCGCGTTTGGCGTATATACCGTGATCATATAGAAATCTTCAAACTCCAAGGTGATCACCCTGCCCTCATGGTCATGCTCCTCTTTGTTTATCCCATAGGCAACGCTTAAAGGAGCGGCCTTGCTGAATATTGCAACTCCGGAATAGCCCTTTTTCTCGGCATAGTTCCAATATTGGTTGTAGCCTGCAAGCTCAAGCTCTATCTGCCCCTCCTGCAGCTTGCTCTCCTGTATGCAGAAGATGTCGGCATCCATCTCCTTGAAATATTCTAAAAATCCCTTCTGGACACAAGCCCTGAGACCGTTTACATTCCATGATATCAACTTCATACATATACCTCCTGAGCCCTAATATTGTTATTAAAGATATTTTAGCATTTATTGGGCAATGCTACAACTTATGCTGTTTCCGGCATGAATCATTCATAAATGCAGCAGCGGCACATAAGTATTATTGATACAGCGTAATTGCAGAAAAATGCGACATAGTCGCATTTTTCCGTTGCGCGATGCAAGCGTAGGGTCGCTACTATGGGGTCCCGTTTCGTGTTTCGCGCATTCAGGCAAGGCTTCGAAGCCCAACTCAATCCGTTCCACGCGCAACGCGTAACGCGTAACCCGCAACCCTTACATCGCATCATCATAATGATAGCAAACTATAATAAGGAGAGTGAGCTTCTCATGAGCTACAAGGGTTTTATCAAGGTCACCGGAACGGGAGCAGTAAAGGCTGTACCTGATACTGCCGTGGTAAACCTGGGTATTGTTACAGAAAATGCGATTCTGGAAAATGCGCGAAGAGAAAATGCTTTAAGAACCAATAATGTAGTAAATGCCCTGACAGCTGCGGGCATTGAAAAGAAGGACATAAGCACAGGTAACTTCTCTATTGACCCAATCTATGATTACATTGACGGCAAACAAACCTTCAAGGGTTATCGAATTTCAAACATACTTACAGTGACCATAGAGGATATTGCCAAGGCAGGTGAGATAATAGACAAGGCTGCTTTTGCAGGTGCCAACAGAGTCGACAATGTTACCTTCACACTGTCCGACATGACCCGATACTATGATGAGGCATTGAATCTGGCTGTCCTCAATGCACTTCACAAGGCTGCGGAAATTGGAAGCACTCTTAATGTAAATGTTGATGAATTTCCTTTCAGAATTATTGAAAAAAGTAACGGAGCACAATCATTTGCTGCCACCACCGCCAAGCTTTCAACTCCGGCCACTCCGATACTGCCCGGGCAGTTTTCGATAATCTCTACCATTACAGCAGTGATCGGCTACAGATGAATTTCCTGAAGCATTCCGTGACATCGCACAAAGCTGCTCTGAAGTTTTTGCATTTTTTCCGTTGAAATAAAGATAATATTATTATGCTTCACATTAAAAACCACGGAGGTAAAGGATATGTCGGGAAAGAATGCAAAGCAGCAAGTGCAGAAGGTATTCAGCCAACTGAATGACGCTAGAGCTTCATTGAATCAGGCTCTTGGTTCGGTAGAAAAGCCCGAGAACAAGCAGCAGATCCAGAACACACTGAATGCAGTGGAAAATGCTATCAATACGACAAGTACTGCACTTTCCAATTACAAGGACTAAACAAAAGGAGGGGCCACGCCCCTCCTTAATGCTTTATTCCTCAACCTTGAGCCAGTACCTGCTTCCGTCGGCCTCCCTATCCATGAAACCGTATTCTATCATATATCTTCTGAGGGTCACAAAGTCCTCATGAGCAGTCTTCAGGATCTCATTTACTTCCTTCTCAGTGTATTTTCGGCTGCTGTCAAAACGCTTGGAGATCTCCCTCAATATGACCAGCTTGTGTTTCTCCCTTACAGCAAAGGTTTTTATGGGCCCCTTTGGCCCCCTGACAAACAGATTCTTCAGCAGCTTTTCATTCTCGTCTACTGTCACATTATATCTGTCATCCACCATTTTTGCCGTCTTGTGAGGTTCCATATATTCTCCTGTCTTGTCCTTCCTCCTCAGCAGCTCCATCATGGCAATGAAGACCTTTGCCTGACGCTCCTTCTCCTTCAAGGCAAAACGATGGTTCCTTATGGTGGAAGTGCTGCCTATATTCATTTGCTGCTGTATTTCTGCATTGCTTTTCCCCTGGTAGAAAAGCCTGAGCAGACTGTTCTGGTGATCCGTCAGCCCTGTGTCCTTTTTGTCCAATTCCACTAGGCACTCAAAAACAGACCCATGCTCCTTCTCTATATGTATCCTTACATATCTTTCAGACTCATAGAGCTTTTCACCGTCCTTATATATCATACCCTGCTCGAATCTGCTGCCGCAAAACATGCAGACATAATGCCCTTCGGTTTCCCTATAACCCTTTATAAGCTCTTCCAGATTCGCATCTGACAGTATTCCCATTGTATTCATGGTTGAACCTCCCCAATATTCTAAACTTTAATAGCTCCCGTTAGTGTTTATATAGATATATTACTATTATATCTATATATAGTCAACAGAACAAAAATACTTGCATATCCCCTGCATGCACTAATTATAATCCTTTGCATTGACACTATACCGGCATTTTGCAGGAGATCCCTGTCCTATCGGTAGCAAGTGCTGCACATTTGCATATGCTGTAGTGGACAAACCAGTATGTCCAAATAAAAATAAGGAAGGTAACGAATATGCCCATGGT
This sequence comes from uncultured Clostridiaceae bacterium, assembly GCA_964574195.1. Classification (GTDB taxonomy): domain Bacteria; phylum Bacillota; class Clostridia; order Lutisporales; family Lutisporaceae; genus BRH-c25. Next base: position 20,437 of record CAZNMO010000029.1, read on the forward strand.
AAACATAGGTTCTTTACAGGAGACAAATAATACAACTAGTAAAAAACACCATGTACCTAAATGCCCCGTTATGGAAGGCACACAAACTCACGACCATGAATTCCAGGGGAGCACCATGTTTGCTTCGGAAAACAATGAGATCCACAACCATAGATTCGCTGGGGTCACCAGTGAAGCGATATTTGTGCCAGGTGGACATAAGCACACATTTCTGGTCAACTCAGATTTCTTTGACCATCATCACGAAGTAGGCGGGACAACTGAGCTTCAGACGCCTGTCGGCAATGGCAAGCATGTTCACTTCGCCTTTGGTACAACGACCTTTGATGACGGACACCAGCATGACTTCCAATTTGCCACACTTATTGACAGCCCTCTTGTATAAAAGCCGACAAAGAAAGATTAAGAAGCTGACCATGTAAGTCAGCTTCTTAATCTTTCTTTATCCATTCACATAATTGATCAAGTATGTCCCTGAGATTTTGAAAAGAAATAAAATTATAACTATTGACTTCGAACATATGTTCGTATATAATCAATACATAATCTGAGAACGGAGGTATATTATGGATAGAATAATCGCCAGCTGCGGGATAGAATGCAGCTGCTGCGACGCATATGTCGCAACCAAAAACAATGATGATGAGCTCCGCAAGAAGACCGCCGAAAGCTGGAGCAGCATGTTCAATTCCGATATCAGGGCAGAGGATATAAACTGCCTCGGATGTGGTTCCGAGGTGCTTTTCTCACATTGCCACGAATGTGATATTAGAAAATGCAACATTGACAAATCACAGCAAAACTGTAGTACGTGCAGCGATTATGCCTGTGAGAGGCTCCAAGGCTTCTTTAAAATGGTACCGGATGCCAGGAATGTCCTCGACAGCATTAGGTGCTGCAAATAGCACAATAAACCTACCTTTGCTCGCCGGTATTCATGCCTATGGAATGCCGGCTTTTTTCATATACATGACATTTATTCCCCCCTCCGGACATAGCTTCCATAGCTGATAAGTACAAAAAAACTGACTGTTTCAGTCAGCTTCTTCATTTACTATTCTCAATTTTCTCTGCCAGCTCATTAAGATAGACCCATCTCTCCAGCTTTTTCTCCAGGCAGTCCTCAGCTTCTTCCTTTTCCTTCATCAACTGCTGGAGCTGCAGATAATCGCTGGAGGCACCGGCCAGACGGCTGTCCAGCTCCCGTATCTTTTCTTCAATTGCGGCAATCTCAGCGTCGATTTCCTCATATTCCTTTGCTTCCTTATAGGAAAACTTCACTGGCTTTTGCTTTTCCCTTGTCACAGAAGTCTTGCTGTCCGACAGTTTTTCCTTCTGCCGCTGCTCCCCGTTGTCCTTCATCTCATCCAAAAGGCCGCTTTCCTTTATATCCGAATAGTTTCCGGTATACTGTAGTATACTTCCGCCTCCCTGAAGGGCAAATATCCTCTTAACTGCCTTGTCAAGAAAGTACCTGTCATGGGAAACAGCAATTACAGCTCCAGAGAAATTTTCTATATAATCCTCCAATATGGTAAGGGTTTCAATATCAAGATCATTGGTAGGTTCATCCAGGAGGAGCACATTAGGTGCCTCCATCAGAACCCGAAGCAGATGCAGCCTGCGCTTTTCCCCCCCTGAAAGCTTGGATATGGGAGTCCATTGCGCTGAAGGGGGAAAGAGGAATCTTTCAAGCATCTGTGACGCCGTTATTCGATCGCCCTCCGCAGTTTCCAGGTATTCTGCCCCTTCCCGGATATATTCTATCACCCTGCTGCTTTCATCCATATGGTAGGTGTCCTGTGAAAAATGACCTATCCTGACTGTCTCGCCGATCTCTACAGTCCCTGAATCAGGCTCGGAAATACCGGCTATTATGTTCATAAGCGTTGTCTTGCCGCTTCCATTGGGACCAATGATACCTACCCGGTCATCCCTCAGAACTATATAGCTGAAGTCCTTTATGACCTGATTGTCTCCGAAGCTTTTGTTTATTTCCGTCAGCTCTATTATCTTTCTACCCAGCCTGCTGCTGCCGACAGATATCTCCAGCTTGTCTTCATTGAGGTCTGTCTTCTGTTCACTCAGCTTTTCAAATCTTTCGATCCTTGCCTTTTGCTTAGTTGAGCGTGCCTTTGCTCCTCTTCTTATCCATGCCAGCTCTTTTACAAGCAGAGTCTGACGTTTCCTTTCGCTGGCACTTTCCCGCTCTTCCCGCTCCATCTTGCTTTCTACATAATAGTTATAGCTGCCTTTATATAAATAGAGCCTGCCGCCATCCAGTTCGGCAATCTGATTCACTACCCTGTCCAGAAAATACCTGTCATGGGTGATCATCATCAATGCGCCCCTTCTCTTGCCCAGGTATTCCTCCAGCCAGTCTATTGTGCTGTTGTCCAGGTGGTTTGTGGGCTCATCCAGTATAAGCAGGTCTGAGGGATTGATAAGTGCAGCCGCCAATGCGATCCTTTTTCTCTGCCCGCCGGACAGAACAGCCATTTTTGCCTTGAAGTCATATATCCCAAGCTTGGTAAGTACATTTTTCGCCTCATTTTCAAGGCTCCAGCCGTTTATTTTGTCCATTTCCATACTGAGCCTCAACAGCTGCTCACTATTTGTCTCCGGCTCTTGCAGAGCTATCTCATATTCCCGTACCAGCTTTATCTTGGGGGAATCCCCCCTGAAAACCTGCTCCATTACTGTTGCTTCCGGATCAAAATCCGGACTCTGGGACAGGTATTCCACAAATACAGAGTTCCCTCTTGTAATCTTACCGGTATCCGGCTTTTCGATCCCTGCAATGATTTTGAGAAGGGTACTTTTGCCTACACCGTTTATTCCTACTATTCCTATTTTGTCCCCTTCATTTATTCCAAGGCTGATATCATTTATCAGAGCTTTCTCGCTATAGCTCTTGGAAATACTTTCTATAGTTATCAGGTTCATCAGTTACCTCTTCTCATTATACTCAGCTTTGACCTACTCAGTGATCAGCTTCAGTTCATCTGCATAAAGATCCACCCTTGCACTTAGTATATCTGCCAGGCCCACGAATTCACAGCCTATAGAATACTCATCCCCAAGCTTCTCTGATCTTACTATCTTCAGCACTGAATAGAAATGTTTGTCATCCGACAATTGAATATTTGCGTCAAAATAATAGTTCATGGGCAAATCATGCTTACAGGTGAATCCTATACCCGACTTGGATATATTTTTTACTTTTATACCTTCATTTATGTCCGTTATCAATTCGTAATCCTGCTTGAAAAGGTCGGAAATATTCAGCTCCAGCTTAAGTGGAAGCCTTTCATGCTTTCTTCTTTCATCCATTAACAATCAACCTCCTTATAATTACTTATTTATAGATCTCATGATTTGTATTCCATTCCGGTTCTGCTCCTCTACCTTTGCCAGGACAGTATCCAGATGGGATAAAACCTCTTGGGACAACTTGTCTGCCCTGTTGAAGAATTCCTGTGCCTCAGTGCTGTTATTGCGCTTTACTGCCTCCAGCACCTTGTGTCCGCAACTGTGCAGTTCTGAATGTATGCTGTCTATGGACTTCCATTCCTTTTCAATCAAGGGATGTTTAATATTTATTGATTTATAGAAATGTCCGAAGGCACACTTTGAACCGTTGACCTGTATAGGATATGCCCTCATCTCCGTCGTTATTCGCTGCAAATTCCTTACCCAGTTTGTATGGGCCTCCTTTGCGTTTTTCAGGTTTTCTATCAGCTCCTGGTTACTGATTGCATTTTTACCTCCCAGCAAAGCCTCCATCATCTCTTTGACAATACCCGACAATGAATCATCTATATTGGATATCTGCTTTGCATATTCCGCACTTTGGGTTGCATCCTTAGTTATCACCTGTGTCATGTTACTGAGTTTCTCAGCATCACGGCTGGAGGATTCCATTGCCTGGTTTATCTCATTGGATGCAAGCTTTATTCCTTCCATTGACTCATTGATGATACGGATATCCTCTATAGTAGTATGAAGCATGTCAACATTTTCCCTAATGGTTCCGGTAATGGTATCAAGCTTTTCACTCATTTCGACAGTTGAATCAATTGTCCTGTCCATACTCTGCTTTCCGGCCGTAGCTGCGCTTTGAATATTATTGACAAAGGCATTCATACCCTCCAGGCTCTTCTTTGTATCATCTGCCAGCTTTCTTATTTCCGAGGCCACCACCGAGAAGCCTCTACCGTGCTCACCGGCCCTGGCCGCCTCAATAGAGGCATTTAGTGCGAGCAGATTGGTCTGGTCGGCGATACCTTTTACATCATTGACTATATCATTAACCCGGTTTGCCATCTCTACCAGCTGCTTGATCTGCTGGCTCATTATGTTAGCATCGGTCATCACATTATTCTTGAGGACATTTACCTCTTCGATCTGTGACAGACTCTGATTGTTTCTCTCCACAAGGACCCCGGAAGCAGCCGATAACTGTTCCAATGTACTGGACGTATTGGCAACAGTCTCATTAACCTGGTTCATACTTGCAGTCGTTTGCTCAACTATTGCCAGGTTTGATTCACTCAGCATCGACATTTCCTCTGCGAAATCGATAAGGTTATATGCGCTGTAGGACATATTTACATCAAAATTGCTCAGTGATGCTGTAATCGAAAGCATCTTCCTGGCTGCCTCGGACATCTGCTTTTCGCTGCCCAGCAGCTTGTTGAAGTATTTTAGGACATCTTTATGAATATAATACTCCGGTCCCGGCTCCTGTACTTCTTCACCATTCAAACTTTTCTCCACGAAATTCAGAATACATATTGCCTCATGGCATGGTTTTCCAACAGACTTCTTAAACATGCTGCTTCCTCCTTTTGATTTTAAAAAATTGCTACAATGACATCGTAAAATAAACCAAATGTATTTGTATGAAATTTAATTGAGTTTTTTATGGATGGATACGAAAGGATGGATTTAGACTTATTAATAATATTTATTATAACATAATAGATGATGAAATAGCTATTTTTTCCACTGATAAAATCTATCTATGTATTTCCCAAATCCAATATATCGACAAATTTCATCGCTGCCGGTGATAAGGCTATACTCTTTAGAAAGCATAGTCCTATGCTTCTGGGAGGTATTGCCTCGGTAAGCCTTATTTCATGTACCGTACCGTTTTTCAGATATTCCTGTGAAAACTCCCTTATTACGCAGGATATCCCCAGATTGATCTTTGCAAATTCCAGGAGCAGGTCATGGGAGCCCAATTCTATCTCGGGCTTGACAGTGATCCCAACGGATGACATGTAACCTTCCACGTAATTTCTGGAATTGGATTTTGTCTCCAGGAGTATCAGCGGATATTCCACCAGCTCGCTCAGGCTTAAGGCCTTTTTGATCCTTCTCCTATATCTTTCCCCGCAAACGAATATATCATGGACATCCATACACTTCATTATCTCCAGTGCCGGGTCCTCGACCGGAAGGTTGCATATGGCCATGTCGATCTCTCCGGCCTTCAGCATGGAGCACAGCTCTATGGTGGTACCATTGCAGATCCTCAGCTTGATATTGGAGTATCTGCTGTGGAATTTCTCCAGGTATGGCAGCAGAAAATATCGCGAGGTGGTATCCCCGACGCCTATCCGCAATTCCCCTGTCAATAGGTTCTTTATCTCGGAAAGCTTGCTTTCACCCGCCCCTATCAGACCCATGGCAGAGCTGACGTATTCATGCAATAGCTGCCCTTCATTGGTCAGGGTCACACCCCTGGGTGTCCGTGTAAATAGGCGTACATCCAGCTCCCTCTCCAGCTGGAGCACTGACTGGCTTACTGCAGGCTGTGTCATGTATAGTGATGCTGCCGCCTTTGAAAAGCTCTGGTACTTTACAACCTCACAGAATACACGGTATAGATCCAGCTTTATCATTGTATAATCGCTCCTTATGTACGCCATAATATATATTTATTTTACTTATATCACATGGTAAGGTATAGTACAAGTATGGATATCGCAAAAAACTGCTTACGAGGAGAGATAATATGGAAAGAATCACAGGTACAATATCAAGAGGTCTCCGGGCACCGATCATACGTCAGGGAGATGATATCGCCGGAATCGTTGTTGAAACAGTTATGAAGGCTTCAAAGAATGAAGGCTTTGCCATTAACGACAAGGATATAGTTGCTGTTACAGAGTCTGTTGTCGCAAGATCCCAGGGGAATTACGCAACAATAGATGCCATAGCAAAGGATATCAAAGCAAAATTCGGCGGCGGAACACTAGGCGTGATATTCCCAATACTCAGCAGAAACCGTTTCGCCATATGCCTGAAGGGCATTGCCCGGGGAGCTGCCAAAATCGTCCTGATGTTCAGTTATCCATCGGATGAAGTAGGAAATCAGCTGGTAGATATTGACCTGCTGGATGAAAAGGGAATCAATCCCTGGAGCGATGTGCTGACAGAAGCTGAGTTCCGTAAGCATTTCGGATATATAAAGCATACCTTTACCGGTGTTGATTACATAGATTACTACAAGTCACTGATCGAGGAAAGCGGAGCAGAATGTGAGATAATATTCTCCAACCATCCGGCGACAATACTTGATCATACGAAAAATGTCCTCGCCTGTGATATACATACCAGAGTCAGGACAAAAAGAGTCCTCAAGCAAAAGGGCGGAGAGAAAGTTTACAGTCTTGACGATATATTGTCCAGCCCGGTTGACGGAAGCGGCTGCAACGAGGCTTATGGCCTCCTGGGCTCAAACAAGGCTACCGAGGAGAGCATAAAGCTTTTCCCAAGGAACTGCCAGCCCATAGTGGACAGGATCAAATCCGAGCTTAAGGAAAAGACAGGCAGAACAGTAGAGGTAATGATATACGGCGACGGCGCCTTCAAGGATCCGGTGGGCAAAATATGGGAGCTGGCAGACCCGGTAGTATCCCCTGCCTATACCTCTGGTCTGGAAGGCACCCCCAATGAAATCAAGCTGAAGTATATAGCGGACAATAACTTCGCCGCCTTGAAGGGTGAAGAGCTCAAGCAGGCAGTATCCGAGTATATAAGGAACAAGGAATCAGACCTGGTGGGAAACATGGAATCTCAGGGCACAACGCCCAGAAGGCTTACAGACCTGATAGGCTCCTTGTGCGACCTTACTTCAGGTAGTGGAGATAAGGGCACTCCTGTGATATATATACAAGGCTACTTCGACAACTACACAAAATAAAAGTATGTAAATGGGATATTCCGGAGGCATAAAGCTACGGCATATCCCATTTTTTTCTTTACTTGGAACCGGCTTTAATACATAATATATTCAGGCGTAATGTTGGCACGGATAACCAAATACTTAACAGACAAGGAGATACTATGGATAAGAAGAAGCACAAATACCAGGATTACTGGATAAATGTCCTGAATTTTATGGCACAGGGACTTTTCTCTTCGCTGATCATCGGACTTATCCTGAAGCAGATAGGAGAAAAGCTTGGGATCCCCGCCCTTATGGGCTTCGGAACTATTGCACAGCTATTGATGGGGCCCGCCATAGGGGCAGCAGTGGCATACGGCGTTAAAGCGCCCGTTCTGGCAATATTCTCCTCCCTGGTGACCGGTGCACTGGGAGCACAGACAATATTTGCTTCAGCGGCAGGTTCATACTCCATAAGGATAGGTGAACCGGTAGGTGCATTATGCGCAGCTCTCATAGGCGCAGAGGTTGGTAAGCTGGTCAACGGAAAGACAAAGCTGAATATCATAGTGGTCCCCGCTGCGACGATCATCGCAGGGGGAATAACCAGCATATTTGTTAGCCCCTTCATGTCTTCGCTGATGACAGCCCTGGGTCAGATGGTCAACTATGCCACTGAGCTTCAGCCTATACCTATGGGTATACTGGTCTCAACAATAATGGGCATGGTATTGACCCTTCCCATAAGCAGCGCCGCCCTGGCTATCGCCTTAAAGCTTGAAGGCCTTGCAGCTGGAGCTGCCACCATTGGCTGCTGTGCGCAAATGATCGGCTTTGCAGTTGCAAGCTACAGGGAAAACAAGCTGGGTGGGCTGGTGGCACAAGGACTTGGAACATCTATGCTTCAGGTTCCAAACATCATAAAGAATCCTCTCATATGGGTACCTCCGACAGTTGCGAGCGCCCTTCTGGGGCCGGTTGCCTCAGCAGTCTTCAAGATGAAGAACAATGCCGTTGGGGCCGGTATGGGCACCAGCGGCCTGGTAGGACAGTTTGCCACGGTAGAGGTAATGGGAATGTCGTCGCTGCCCTTGATCCTTGCTCTGCATTTTGTCGCACCTGCCGTTATAACACTGATAGTATCAGAGTTCATGCGAAGGAAAGGCTGGATCAAATTCGGAGATATGAAGCTGGACGTATAAAGCTGATAAAGGAAGGTCTATTCAAGATAGACCTTCCTTTTAAAATCCGGATTTCCACTCTGTCGGGCCAGCTTTTTTGCATTATTGTTAAGATACATTACCAGAAGACCATACATGATTTTTGGTATTCTCATTGTTATCAGCTCCTGTGCTTCAGCAGGGATCTTCTCACCCTTCAGCATGCTGTCCAATGCCAGGCTGAAACCGGACATGATCTTTTCACCTTTCTTGCCCAATTCCTCCAGATGTGCTCCGTCAAGCATTGCTCCTCCACCGTAAGCCAGCCCTCCCAACCAGTTCATTCCTGTATCCATGGCAAAGAACCTGCAGCAATCAAGCAGCGGCTCTATTCTGGTTATATCAGGGAAACCACATTGGCCTATCCCGAATAAGCTCTTTCCCTTCAGCTCATTTTTGCACTGGGCTGCCAGTTTTTCAAACAGCCATATGTCAGGGTAGGGAAGGGTATCTGCATACAGCGGCGCAACCATTGCTACGATGTTGCTATCTGCTATGAGACTCTTCAGCGTGCTTATATCCTCCCTGCCGTCGAACCAGTCTATTGCATGTACTATTTCAGCCTTGCAGCCCCGCTCTTCAGCAAGGAGTTTTATAGTCCTTGAAAAACTGTAGGAGGTCCCTTTCTTTCTTGGGCTTCCGTTTATCAGCAGTATTTTTTCATTATTCATGTTCAGCATACCTCCTTAAGCAGCTTGTCAATTTCCTGCTCCAGTCTCTCTGTAGCAACGGAGGAATCAAGCACGATAGCAGCATGTGCAGCATTAAGATTCAGTGCGTTATGCTCCACAAGCCTCCTGAAGCTTTCCCCCTGCTCCGGGGAAACTGAACCGGATATACCTACCACTGCCATTAGTTTTCTCCCGTAGCGGTCCGGATGCAGCAGACGGCCATCCTTGACCATATAGCAGGGAAGTGCCAGATTCATGAATTTGTCTATTGCCTTCTTCAATATAGAATTGTAACCGCCAAACCTTATGGGGGTCAGGATAATGTACATATCACACCCTGCAATAGCCTTCAGTACCTGATGGGAATCATCCTTCACCACGCATTTGCCTGGTGATTTGTACCCACAAGCACCGCAGGACCTGCACGGTTGTATTTCCATATCCTTCAGGCTGAAGCATTCCAGCCCGCTATCAGCCTTCTGCAGCCTTTCCTTCAGCTTTACTGAGATAATACCCTCTTCTTCCATGGCATCCAATAATACTATTGACATAATTATCCTCCTATTTGCTCAATGCGTTTTCTATGGACTTCAGATACGCTTTACTGGTTACTGTCGCACCTGACACCACATCAACGGCAGTGCTCTGCTTTTCAAGCACCCTGTTTATAAGCTCATCTGTTACCTCCGCCTTTGATATCATCATGTCATCCGTCACCTGTATCCCATTGATCCTGTGATCCATAACCGTTACAGCCACCTTGTTGCTCCATCTTCCGCCCTTGTACTCCCCAGTATAGGTGCCGTCCTCCAGCCTGTTCAAGTCAGGTGAGTTTATTTCCAAAGCCGCCCCGGCTTCCAATCCTCTGGATATGAAAAACATGCCGCCTCCCGATATGACTATGAATAGTATGAATACCGACAATACTATCTTTAATAACAGTTTCAATTAATACATCTCCTCTTTATTTTCTTGATCCAGCTTCTCGATTTTTTTGATCAGCTTCCCGAAACCTTTGCACATATTTAGCAGCTCCTCCTGACTTAGTCCTTCAAAGAGCCTTGCTATATATTCATCATCCTGTTTCTGCCTTTTTTCCCAGAACTCCCTGCTTTTTTCAGTCAGCTTCAGCCTCAATGCTCTTGCATCCTTTTCATCCTTCTCTATGGTCAGGAAGCCTTTTTCCTCCAGCTTCAATGCAAGCTGCTTAACATTCTGCCTGGAGTTGCCCACCAGTTCAGCCACTTCGCTTAATGTCGGCGCCTTCTCTCTGAATTGTGATATCATCACATTCAGGAACCACTGCTTGGTAGTCAGGTCCTCCTGGCCGAGATACTGGTCCCCCAATACTTGTAGCCTGTTGGCAGCAAGAAATATGCTTCCGAATATGTACTTCTGCATTTCTGTAGTATTCAACAAACTTTACCTCCCGCGTAAAAATACGTAATATATTACCTACATATGTAATATATTACGTATTTGATTGTATGTCAATAGTTATTTGAGATATTTTTAGATTGTTATGAGAAAAAAGTGCTGTTGCAGAATTGCAGTATAGTGCGACGTAAGTAAAGAGGTTTGTGAAACACTCCGGCTGAGGGGAGCGATGTCCTCCTCACCTTTCAAAGC
>CAZNMO010000030.1:0-27440 GCA_964574195.1 uncultured Clostridiaceae bacterium
TTCTTCATATATACACCTGCCTGTGATTATTGTTAAAAAAACCGACTAATATAATCAATTAGCCGGTTGCTCCACTACGTCACTATTGTATAAGCTCCCAAGTTAAACAATAGTTCTTACGTCCTAATCTATAATTGTAATTTTTTAATATCAATAAGTTATTTTATCAGAAAAAAATAAGTCATTGTACCTACTAACAATAAGTTATTGTACCTACGAATTTATATATATTATTCTATAAGCTTTCTCAAAATCCTCCACAATAATCCAAAATATTTCACAATTTTTTCATAAATAGAACTATACAAAAAATTAAAAACCTGACGACCAATTTAGTGTTCGTCAGGTTTATTACTTTTACAAATAATCAAATATTTGCTTCTGCCAGTTTTCTGAAAAGCTCCCTGGCTGTGGGATATATCTCCCTATATTTCTCATATTTGCGATCGTACTGCCCTGCTTTTACCTTGTCCGGCTCAATGCTTTCACTCACTATGATAAAGGCTTCGCAGGCTGCTTCAACTGTTGCAAACAAACCGGAACCGACAGCAGCCAATATCGCGGCTCCGTAAGCCGGTCCTTCGTTGGTATTCAGCTTCACTACCCTTACGTTAAGGACATTGGCAATTATCTCGCACCTCAGCCTACTCTTGGAGCCGCCTCCGTTTATACTGACTGCCGGGATGCTTATGCCCATCCCCTTCATTATTTCGAAGGTGTCCCTCAGTGAAAAGGCTACTCCCTCCAACACTGCTCTGGTCATGTGCTTTCTCTGGTGAGTCATGTCCATCCCAATGAAGGTACCCCTACAGTAAGGATCATTATGAGGCGTCCTTTCACCCATCAGATATGGCAGGTAAAACACATTGTCTGCGATAGGCGCTTCACCGGCTTCCTCAAGCAGGCCGTCAAAATCCTCAGATCTGTTCACTTCCTCCACCCACCACTTAAGTGAAGCGGCAGCGGCAAGGGTCACACCCATCTGATGATACTTCCCGTTGGCATGGCAGAAGGAATGAAGGCTGTTCCTGTCATCGACAAAAAACTTCTCTGTGGCTGCAAATACAACTCCCGAGGTACCCAGGGAAACCGAGCAGGCCTTTGCTCCTGTAACGCCTCCACCTACAGCAGCCACAGCCTGGTCTCCGCCCCCGATCACGATTTTTACCTCAGGGCTCAAGCCCAGTTGCTCCTTTCTTATATTGCCTACCGGCTCATAGGACTCATAAAGTCGAGGTAGTTGGCTTTCCGATATTCCGAGAATGGCAAGCATAGGCTCGGACCAGGTCCGATTTTTTACATCCAGATACAAAGTGCCGGAGGCATCGGACATATCAGTGGCAAATACCCCTGACATCCTGTATGCCACATAGTCCTTAGGCAGCATGACCTTATGGATCCTTGCAAAACTGGAGGGCTCATTTTCCCTAAGCCATAGAAGCTTTGGAGCAGTAAAGCCAGTCAGTGCAAGATTGCCGGTCCAATCGGATATCTTTTCCTGGCCTATGTTTTCATTCAGATACCTGCATTCTTTTTCCGTCCTCTGGTCGTTCCAAAGTATTGCGGGCCTAATTACCCTATCCTGCTCATCCAGTACAACAAGTCCATGCATCTGACCGCTGAAGCTTATTGCCTGGACCTCACTTCTTTCTATCCCCTCCAGAAGCTCAGTCAGACCGTCTACAGTCCTATCCCACCAGTCCTCGGGGTTCTGTTCAGACCATAAAGGTCTGGGGAAGAAGATGGGATACTCCCTTGAGGCAGCCTTTACCACACTGCCCTTTTCATCTATGACCAGAATTTTCACTGAGGTAGTACCAATATCTATGCCTATATAATACATATCTGATCTTCCTCCGGTTTATTTTATCCTGATGACCGCTTTCACTACATCTTTTGCATTGTTAACTACAAAATCAAAGGCTTCCTTGGTGTTCTCAAAATCAAATTCATGGCTGACGATTTCTTTTACATTGATAGTCCCGCTTGCTATTGCGTTTATGGCAACAGGGTACAGATTCCTGTAACGGAATATGGTCTTGAAGGTGCCTTCCTTGCCCATCAGCTTCATGAAGTTGAAGCTTACCTCGTCCTTGGCAGTCATTCCAACGAGAACTATAGTCCCGCCAACCTTCAATACATCTACTGTCTGCCTGACGGTAGCATCCGCTGCTGCGGCGTCAATGACTACTTCAGCGCCTTTTCCTTCAGTTATTGCTGCTACTGCTTTTACTACATCCTCTTCCATGGAGTTGATCACATGAGTTGCTCCCAGCTTTTTAGCCATTTTAAGCCGGTTCTCCAAAACATCCACAACTATGATCTTTGATGCTCCTCTGGCTTTGCTTGCAAGCAGGGTCACAAGCCCGATACAGCCCGAACCATATACGACAACAGTATCTCCGAGCTTAACGCCCCCCAGCTCTGTCGCATGGAGCCCCACCGCAAGAGGCTCTACAAGAGCGCCCTCCACATTGGAAACATTCTCCGGCAGCTTGAAGCACATGTCCTCCGGATGGGTGACGTAATTGGTGAACACTCCGTGATATGGAGGCGTAGCAAAAAATTCTACATCAGGGCAAAGATTGTATTTCCCACTCTTGCAGAATTCACATTTGCCGCAGGTCTTTCCAGGCTCTAGAGCTACACGGTCCCCTACTGTCAGCTTCTTTACCTTGCTGCCTACAGCTACTACCTCCCCGGCACACTCATGGCCCAGTATGAAATCTCCTTCAACTACAAAATCACCTATTCTTCCATGCTGATAGTAATGTACATCAGATCCGCAGATACCTACAGCATCAACCTTGACCAATACCTCGTCATCCGCGGGCGTAGGTACAGGCATGTCCTTCCATATCATTTCATTGGTGCCATGCATGAATACAGCTTTATTATTCATAATTTGACCTCCTTATGGTTGGCTTATGATTAAACACTGATACGCGAATCATATAATTCGCGTATCAGGTGCAATATAATGTTTATATCAGATTATTTTATTGCTCCGGCTTTCTTGTGCATTTCAATGTACTTTGCAACATTGTCCTTTGTGATCAATGGGCAGTCTATGTCAATGTCGATCTGCTTTTCCTGTCCTGTAAGAAGCTTGTTGCTTGTATCAAGAAGTGCTGTTGCGAGATCGTATGCGCTCTGAAGGCTTGTTGAAGTCATTTTGCCGCTTTCGATGAGCAGGCATGCTTCAGCAGTTCCATCTACACCATAGGAGAGTATGTTGGCATACTTCTGGTTGTCCTTTATTACTTCCAAAGCACCTGCTGCCATGTTGTCATTCATTGCTATGATGGCATCGATCTTGTCATTTGCCTGAACCCATGTTTCCATATAGTTCATTGCCTCATCCTTGTTCCAGTTGGCTATCTCTTCTCCGACGATCTTTACATCAGGCCTCTTGTCGAAGAATTCCTTCTGCCAGCTGTCACGTCTTGCATCAGCGTGGAAGTTTCCTGGAGGTCCTTTCAGCACAACAACGTTGGCATTCTGGGGAACCTGTGAAACTGCAACCTGGGCATTAACTGCTGCCTGAGCATATGGATCCGCGTCAACAGAGGATGCGCCCTGGATCCCACTTATACGGGCATTGGTTGTGATTGTTACGATACCGGCTGCAACGGCCTTTTCTGCATAAGGTCTCTGTGCTTCACCGTTGTTTGGCTGGATTATGATTGCATCATATTTGTTTGTGATAGCATTCTCGATCAAACCGTTTTCTGTATCGTCAGAAGCCTGTCCATCAAATACATCAAGTTTGATATTGTCATACTTTGCTGCTTCTTCGATCACTGCATTGGCAAGCCAAGCTGCAAAGGAGTCTGCCTGTGCTCTTGCAATATATGCAACTCTGTATACCTTTGGGCCTTCTGTTGCCGCAGGTGCTTCCGGTGCTGCTGTTGCTGCCGGAGCCGGTTGACTACATCCTGTAAATAAAGTAGCCATAAGTGATACAACTAGAACAATTACCAACCACTTTTTCAAATCTCTTCCCCCTTGTAATTTTTTTCTGATGGTTTATTTTCTAAATAGATTTCTCTATTATAGACTGATCAAATTACTTTGCTTCCACACTTCCAAGCTTGCTTTTTGTTCTTTTTGTCTTGGCCCATATGTCGTATATTACTGCCAGGGCTATGATAGCGCCCCTGACTATCTGCTGCAGGTATGAGTTGACTCCAACCAGTACCATGATGTTATCAAGGAAGCCTACTATGAAGGCTCCTGCAAGGGTTCCTGATGCAGTGCCTATTCCTCCGCTGAAGCTTGTGCCGCCGATTACAGCTGCAGTAAGAGCCTTGAACTCATAGCCGATAGCTCCGTTGGGCATCGCCCCGTTTACTCTTGACATGAACAGCACTCCTGCAATACCTACAAGTATTCCGTTGAATATAAAGGCTTTCATCTTGACCCTGTCTACATTTATACCGGAAGCATTGGCCGCTTCCTCATTCCCGCCTATAGCGTATATTGACCTGCCGAATACGGTATGCCTCAGGATATACCAGGTAACAAGCAGAGTAGCAACCATGAATATTACCGGTGTAGGGATACCGAATATCCTGCCTTGTCCAAACACCACATAGTCGCCTATCTGATAGATATTCTGTCCGTTGGTGTACATAAGCGCTGCCCCACGGGCCATGGTCATCATGGCAAGGGTCGCTATAAAGGGCGGTGCTTTAAACTTCGTCACCATCACACCGTTCAGCAGATTGCACAGAACGCTGGTCACAATTGCAACTACAAAACCTATGAGCAGCGAGCCTGTCATCTTGTATACAGATACGGATAGCACGCCTGCCAGCGCCAGTACAGAACCGGAGGACAAGTCCAGCATACCGCTTATTATGAGTATGGTCTGGCCAAAAGCCAGTATTGTACCTACTGCTATCTGCGTTGAAATATTGGTAAGGTTTTCAAAGGATACGAAGTTTTCATTTGCCAGCCAGCTTATTACAAAAAGGGCTGCCAGCACAAAATATATGCTGTATTTGCTTTTTATATCAGACCAAAGCTTGTTTTTATTCAATGTGCTCACGCTATTTCTACCCCCTTTTGGCTTTTTACCGCTGTCGCATATTCCATTATCTTTTCCTGTGTGAATTCCTCTCTGGTAAGCATGCCGGTTATGCTTCCCTTCGACATTACATATATCCTGTCGCACATCATGATCAGCTCCGGCAGTTCCGAAGATACCATGATAAGTGCTTTCCCCTGCTTTGCCAGGGTAGTCATCAGCTTATATATCTCATGCTTGGCACCTACATCTATGCCCCTGGTAGGCTCGTCCATTATCAATATGTCCGGGTCTGTGACCATCCACTTCGCCAGGATCACCTTCTGCTGGTTACCCCCACTAAGAGCTTCTATAGTTGTCTCATAAGTGGGCGTCTTGACATTCATGCTTCTGCATACCTCTTCAACCTTGCGGTTTTCTTCATCTGCATGCAGTCTGCCTCCATATATGAACTTTTTCAGACTGGACAGCGAGACATTCTCCTTCACGCTGCGGACTGGAATAATACCGAAACGCCTTCTGTCCTCCGAAAGCATTACCATTTTCCGGTCTATACTGCTCTTGACACTCTTGATGTCCAGCTTTTTATTCCTTACATATACTTCACCTGCCTCAAAGGCATCCAAACCGAACAGGGCACGCATCACCTCTGTCCTTCCGGCACCCATCAGCCCCGCAAAGCCTACTATCTCTCCCTCACGGACATTGAAGCTGATGTTTTCAAATTTGCTGCCGGTCAAGCCCTTGACCTGAAGCACCGGCTCACCGGGCTGTATGCTCTCCTTTTGAAAAACAGCTTCCAGCTTCCTTCCGACCATCTGGGTTATGACAGTATCCATGTCATACTTATCCTTCGGTCTGGAATCAACTACTGCGCCATCTCTGAATACTGTGATCTCATCTGCTATCCTGAATATTTCATCCATTTTGTGTGAAATGTATATTATGCAGGTACCTCTCTCCTTAAGCTCATTGATCTTACCGAAAAGGACTTCTACCTCTTTTTGTGTGATAGCCGATGTAGGTTCATCCATTATGATAATATCCGAGTTGTAGGATATGGCCTTCAATATTTCCAGCATCTGAATATCCGAGACTGACAGATCCTTGAGCTTAGTGTCAGGCGCGTATGTGAGCTTTTCTGTTTTCAAAAGCTCCAGGGTCCGTTGCCTGATTTCCTTCCAATCAACCCTGCCGTACCTGTCCCTTGGCCAGTTGCCCACAAAAAGACTCTCTTCAATGGACATTTCGGGTATATAATTAAGCTCCTGAAAAATCATTGATATTCCAAGGCTTCTTGCCTGAATTGGGCTATTGATATCTACAACCTTCTCATCAATTAAAATCTGACCTGAATCCTGTTTGTAAATACCGTTGATAACCTTCATCAATGTGGATTTTCCCGCACCGTTTTCACCACATATGACATGAACAGTACCTTTCCTGACAGCAAAATTAATCTTATCCAATGCCTTTACCCCCGGAAAGGACTTCTCAACATTGGAAACTCTTAATTTTATATCATGATTCATCGCTTTCAGATTTCCCTTCTATATGTTTTTGGGCTGTAGCCCATATGCATCTCTAAGTACTATGATAATGAATAGCCGCTGTTATATAAACGTCCTGGATTATTATGATTGAGTACAATTTTACACAAAATTGCAGCATCCGACTTTAGTCGTCGAATTTTTATACCGGATTAATTTCTTTTTGTAATTTATTATGGATTTTGGGGTCAAAAAAACAGGCCTTCCCATATATAGGAAGGTCTGTGGTTATAGCAACGGTTAGTGAGACGTATAAGATTCTTCACTGCGTTCAGAATGAAAGGATCTTGACTTCTATTTTCCCTGTCTTTGGGTTTTTCTTTCCTTGTACTCCATTATGGTAATGCCTGTTATTTTCTTGAAAACCTTGCTGAAGTACTGCTGGTTTGAGTAGCCTACCTCCTCAAATATCTCCTTGATCCTTCCGTCCGGCTCCAGCAAAAGCTCCTTAGCCTTATCTATTCTCAGCTTGTTGATGTAAAGAGACATATTTTCGCCGGTCTCCTTCTTGAAGGTATTGCACAGGTATTGCTTTGACAAATGCAGTTCTTTAGCCACATCGTCAAGGGATATCTTCTCCTGATAATGGCTGTTTATATAGTTCAGGGCTTTATTTATCAGCAGCTTGGAATTGGTGCAGCGCATATGGGTGATTTCATCAATGACCTTGCCAATAAAATCATTCAGCAGACCCTTTAGTTCCTTCATATGACTTGAGCTTTCGATCTGGTAATGATAGTACTGCTGGTTCTGTATCTGCTTGCTGTTTTCGAGGAAAAGCCCGTAGCTGCTGAAAATATCTCCTACCAGGTTTGTGTAGAATATCTTGACTATTCCTGGTATAACATTGTTTTCAACAAAATAACTGCTGATTTCATTCATGAGCTTCATGGCAGTAAAGGTATCCTCCTGCCCTATGGCTTCCACCACCTGCTTGTTATGCAGCTTTTTCAGGCTGAATACATTAGGCTCACTGAAGCTTATTCTGTCTGTCCGGGAAAGATAGACAGCTACTTGCTCCTTATAGAACAGTATTTGCGCTTTTTCAGCGAAGTCCTTATAAATACCTCTGCAAGCAGCTATAGAATCAAAGGTATCTGTGCAGACAATGTTCAGGATGCAATCAAAATACTGCTTTACGGAATCTGCTGCAGTTGTAAATATTCTGTTGATTTCAATGCTGCTCAGTCCCGGTGACGACAAAAGGAACACATCTTCCTTATCATGATGCATGAATAAATACTCGATATCCTTTTCTGCAAACAAGTCGGTAAGTATGTTCAATACTGCATCGTCCGTCCTCTTCAGTGGGTTGGGCTCATTTCCGGCGGAATATCCATTGTCGTTTATTGATACACAAACGAAGGCCAGCCTTGAGCCCATCACCGGGAACTCAATGTTCCTGCATCTCTCCAGCATATCTTCATCCATTTTGAAATCATTTTTTACCATGTCTACAAAAATTGATCTTTTAACATAGTTTATATTCAAAAGATCCTTTACCTGTATATGTTTTTTCTTATTGTATTCATCTATCTTCTTTTTTATGGACTGCATCACTGCAACCAATTCTTCATCTTCCACTTCAGACTTTAGAATATAGTCATCAGCGCCAAATTTCAATGCTTTTCTGGCATAAGAGAATTCATCGTAGCAGGTCAGTACCAGTATATTTGTATTCCTGTTCTCCTTCCGGACCTCCTCTACGAGCCAAAGTCCATCCTTCTTGGGCATTTTGATATCTGTTATTATGACATCCGGCTGGTGCTTCTTGTACTGCTCATATCCCTGCTCTCCGTTTGACGCTTCTGCGACAACGGTAAACCCGTTGGCCTCCCAGTCAATGGTCGTTTTGAGCCCGACTCTTACAAGTACTTCATCATCTACAATAAGAACCTTGTACATAAAAGCCCCTCCTTCTTCTATACATTTTCAAGCTGCGCCGGAATTACAGGCAGGGTCACTATGACCTTGGTACCGGCGCCCAGCTTCGTTTCTATATTCAGCCCATATTCTGCACCACAGTAAAGCTTTATCCTCTGGTTCACATTATTCAGGCCCACCTTGCTGAATTTGTTCCTATCCGATGGGCTGCTGAGAATATCCTTCATTATTTCATCCGCTATTCCGGGGCCGTCATCAAGGACCTCTATGATCAGTCTGCCCTCATTCTCATAGCCGTTAATGACAATATTCATATCCTTATCGTCATCTTCCATGCCGTGAATTATTGAATTCTCTACGATGGGCTGCAGGATCAGCTTGGGAACGTTAAGCCCCATGCATTCCTCGCCAATATTGCAGCTAAGATTTATTGCCTTACTGAAGCGTAGCTTCTGTATGACCAGATAATTCGTCACATAGTCAATTTCCTCATTCAGAGAAATCATTCCCCTGCCAAGGTTTGTGCTTATCCTCAACAGCTTTACCAAAGCCGTGATAGCTTTGCTGACACCGCTGTTTCCTTGGATCTTTGCCATCCATTTAATCGTATTAAGGGTGTTGTATAGAAAATGCGGATTGATCTGAGCGTGCAATGCTTCCAGCTCCACTTCCTTCTTTTCCTGCTCCTCCCTTATATGCTGATCTATAAGCACCTGCATTTCACCTATCATATTATTCAAGCTGTTTCCCAGCTGCCCTACCTCGTCGTTTGTTTTGACTTCAGTCCGAACAGTCAGGTCTCCATGTTCCACTTTTTTAATGACTGTCATCATTTTCATCATAGGCTCTGTGAAGCGGATGGAAAACAGCAGTATATACAGGATGATCACCAGGCAATATATTGCACCGCCAACAACAAAATACTTCTGTATGTGATTAAGTTCCTCGTACAAATAATCCGTAGGTACCGTCTTAATTATCTTCCAGCCGTTATTCCTTATGGTGGAATAGATAGCGACCTTGTCAATATCCGTCTTGTATTGAACATAATTGTGTCCATCAGCATCTGCAAGCACAGCTGCTCCGTAAGGTTCCTCCGATACTGAGCCGCCTATTCTTTCTTTTTCCGTATGGCTGATTATGACACCCTGGTCATCACATATAAGTACTTCGACGTGTTCATTGTCCAATAAACCTGAGTACGCCTGCTCCAGCAGAACCTCCTCCAGGTCTATGAGTAAATAGCCATGTGTTTTCAATGTGTTGAAGTCTACTATCTTCCTGGCGAGGGTGAAATAGTTTTTCCTGAATTTACCGGATAATATTTCTATCTCCTCTGCCTTTGTCGGGAACCAAATGGGTTGTCCCGATGATTCCGACAAACGCTGATTGATCCTTTCAAGTCTATTGATTTTTTTTGCTCCCACAGTATAATACGCATCATCCAGCACAAGATCGATCACCTCGATATCATCCCTGGAAGTAAAGAAGTTTCTCAGGACCCTGCCGAATTCGTCCGTTCTGTAATCATACCGGCTGTCCAACATATCAAGAAGCTCGCTGTTGGATATGATCAGAGTCGAAAATTCCTGTACATCGTCCAGTATAAAATCCAGTTTTTCTCCGGTTTCAAATACTGATTGTATCGCTGTTTCCGTATACTTGTTCCTGATAATCTCCTTGACTGTCCTGGAATAAGTAAAGGATATGACCAGAACAGGGATGGCAATAAGTACAACTGCAAAAATTCCGAGCTTGACCCTGAGTGAATTGAAAATCCTTATTTTGTCCATCTGCTTTACCCCCCTGCAGTTTATCTGGCCTCCCTGATCTGCTCCAGACCTTCGAAAATATTCTTGGCTGTCTCGCTGCTGTCACGGTTTGACACCAGCATACCATGCAACTGGCTGGTAAGCACTTTTTCAACTTCATAGAAGTTTGATACCTTCGGCCTCATATATATGTTTTCAGGCTTCCAGGCATTCAGGACAGCATTGATGTGCTTCAACGGCACATCCTTCTGGCTGTTAGTGCTCAACTCCTGTATCTGCCGGCTGATTGCAGGATCTTTATATACAGAGGTCCTGGTGGGAAGACAGCCTCCTTCCGGATGGTTCAGTGCCTTCAGCTGCATTTGCCTTGAGGTCGCCCAGACAATAAACAGCCAGGCAGCCTTCTTCTCCTCCTCGGTGGCATACTTGTTGATCCCTATGCCGGAGCCACCGTATATGTTTGCACTTCTTACATCGCCATAAGGTAGTATGGAATAGCCCACCTTCCCGGCAACCTTCGAATGTGCTGCATCTTCAACATATGTGTAGTTTTCATCCCAGTTCAGCATCATTGCGACCTCTCCATCACGAAAGACCCTTGCCAGGTCTGTCCAGTTCCAATTAATGCTCTGGGGAGCCGAAACACTTGCCAGCCTCTTATACAAATCCAGTGCCTGAATGAAGTTTTCATCCAGGGCACTTACCTGGCTGTATGTCTTCAGTCCGAGGGTGTTTATGCCCATGTCCGCAAAATAGTCACCACCATATGCCGCGAGTATATTGGAAAACTCACAGAAAATGGAGTTGTGCTTTTGAGCCATAAGTCCATTACCATACTTCACCTCTGAATCAGGTACATTCCTGTCTATCCACTCCGCTATCTCGCAATACCGCTCCCAGGTAAAGGCGGCAGTGCCGGGAGTCCAGTCATAACCCATCTCATTGATGAACCTGTCCCTGTATTTATCGAATATGTCCTTTCTGTAATACAATATCATTGTAGTACTATCAAAGGGGACAGCATATATATTGCTTTTATTCTCGAAATATGAGCAGACCACCGTCTGACTAGCAACAAAATCGTCTAGAAAGCCATCTATCTTGGGAAGCTCCGGGTCCTTGTCATATGGATTCAGTACCTCCAGGTAATTATAAAACCTATTCAGTGTCTGGTATGGATCTACATATATTATCTGATATTCCCCCGCCTGGGATATGAAGTCAAGATTGACCTTCTGGACCAGTGTATCAAAATCCACAGGCCTTATTTTTATATTGATTCCAGTAAGTAGTGAAAACTCTTCGCTTTCGTGGGACAGGATATTTGCATATAGGTTGTTCTCAACGATGAAATTAAGGGTCATTCCCGCAAACTGTCTTATATCATAATTCTCCGGCAGCTTCAACCCTTCAAAGTTCGTACCCGAAAGATCCTGATTTTTGGGAAGCGGCTCTTCCATTACAAGCGACTCCTGCCTGTCAATGTTTCCATTGGCACAGGCAGCCAGTAGAATGCATGCCAAGAGAAGTGCAAGTACTCTTTTTGCCAAATTTTTCACCTACTTATCTGCAAATATTGTGATAGTATATCTATAATTGTATACATTCAGTATTTTCTATACAATATTAGCATACTTTCGATTGTTAATAAAGAAGCGCAGAGGCCAAAAAAGCAGAAGCCTGCAAGTTGTTTATTTGCAGGCTTCCATGCTGTGCTGTCAATATTTTAATTTACAGTTTGAATTTGGTTATCAGCTGCGAGAGCTTCTCTGATATCTCTTTAGTCTGTGCAATATTCCTTATAACTTCATTGGAGTTCTCTACTATGTTTTGAGTCTGCTGTGCTATACTGCTTGTCCCATCAGCACCTTCATTGGTTGCCGCGGCCACTTCACCAAGTGCTTTTACCATGTTTTGTATCGATATTAAAAGATTCTCGGCAGTTTCACTGAGGTTTACCACCAGCTGGTCCACGAATTCCGCATCCATCTTGTACTGCTTTGTTGCCTGCAGCATTGTCTGATAGTCTGTCTGCACATTACCGGATACGAAGTCCAGAAGGCTCTTTGAGCTGTCGGACAAGTCTGAGACAGAGCCAGTGACAGTCTGTGTAATGTTCTGTATCTCGGTAACTGTGTTCTTTGAATCCTCCGCCAGCTTCCTTATTTCATCGGCAACTACCGCAAAGCCTTTACCGGCTTCACCCGCCCTTGCTGCTTCTATAGCGGCATTGAGAGCAAGCAGGTTCGTCTGTGAGGTGATCTGAAGTATCGAGTCTGCCAAAACGCTTATCTGCTCCGTTGCCTTTGCCTTTTCAAGAGCCTTTTCCAGTTCCGACCTCACCCCTGTGAATATTTGCGTTCCATGTTCAAGTGAGGCTGTGAGATTTATATTCAGTTCATTTGCAGTCTTTCTGATCCTTTCAGCTTCCCTGGCGCCTTCCTTTGCCTTTTCAGCGATGTTTTCCGTTGCTCTCTCTATTTCACTGGAGGTGGCATTCATTTCCTGAACTGAAGCGGCTGTTTCCTCCATTCCCGCCGAAAGCTCTTCAGTTGTGGCGGATACACCATCTATTTCCGATCCAAGTTGCCCTATACTTTTATTGGTCAGCTCAACGATCTTGTTGACCTGTCCGGCGTTTACGGCAACCTCGCTTATTATATGTATAAGCTCCTTACGTACACTGAACTCCGCATTGATTATTAAACCGAACTCGTCCTTCTCATTATTATATCGTTCATATTCCGGCACCTGAGTCAGGTCCAGCTTAGAGGTTTTACTTATGAGCTCCAGAGCTTTCGCGGTCCTCTTGTTGATATTTCTGATAACAAAGAATCCAAGAATCAGGGAAAGTATCAATGCAATCAAAGCTACTCCTATTATAAATGTCTGTGCAGCTCTTACTGTCTTTTCATTTCTCGCTATAACCTCATCGGCATATTTCTCCAACAACTCTTCTATCTGGTTCATCCGCTCCCTTGCTGAATCAAAGGCTGCCAGATATTGCTGCTGGTCGGCGATGGTGTTGGTATTGGCATCGAACAAACCGTACCAGGTATTAAAATCCTTCCTGAAGGCTTCAAAAAGTTCAGTCATGCCAAGACCGGAGCTTTCGTGCTTCAAGCCTTCAAAGTCTTCAATATCCTTCGAGATGATTTTGTAAGCTTCTTCTACTCTCTCAAGGGTCTGAGCAGCGTTTTCATCGTAGGAAGCCTTATAATTCTTTATTTCCTCTGCGTCTGTTGAATTATGCATATTTATCTGTGCTGTCAGTGCCTGATAAAAATCCCTGTCGCTGTTAAGCATCAATGACATGGACTGACTTGTTTGATGATGCAGTTCATTTACCAGTTCTGTGGATATGAAGTCTGCAGTCATAACAGACATAACTGTGACTATGATAATGGCAATGACTGGAACAAGTAGCACCATGAGCATCTTGTATCCTACCTTTACATTGTTGAACTTCAATAATCTATTCATCCGAATCGCCCCCTTTTATCAATATTTGCCATTTTATGATTAATTTCGACATCACTTAACAAAATCCTTCTCATTTAAGTATTGTCGAAAGATTTTACTTTTCAATTAGTATTTACTTTAAATATGAAGCAGCTCTTCAACCCGTTCATCCCTCTTAAAACCATGTATCATTAGCAAGCGGTCATATATTTCCACTGCCTTGGCTTTTTTCCCCGCCATGATATAGGCATTCATCGCCAATAACAACGCTGCCTTATCAATATGAGCCTTTGACAGTGCAAATATTAATTCAAAGGTCCTGTCAAAATGCTCGACTGCCTTTTGGTATTCTCCCGCTTCTGAATATACTATCCCCATAGCTCCAAGAACTTCAATCTTCTGTTCATTATCCCGTTCAAAGCCCATTAGCGACTCCTTCAGGCTGTTGATAGCCTTATCAATATCACCCTGCTTTTGATATGCCACTCCCAGTATCCTCAGAGTATTGCTCCTCTCACTCCTGTTAAGCATGCCGGTTTCCAGATAATCCTCCAGGTACCTGACTGCCTTGTCATTATCCTTATCCATGTATTTCAGCCCTTTTTCGAGTTTCCTCTCAGCCAGCTTTGTGGGCATAAAGAATTCCAATATAATGAACAGGGACAAGCCCAGAGTTATTAGAGCTGTTTGCAGCCAGCCAGGAAAGGACTTCATTATTTCTGAAAAGTATAATATGTTGATGGTAAGCACTATTATCCACATAACTACTTTTGCCAGTGCTTCGTAAAGCCTTTTTTTATCCATGATATCACCCTTGTAATGCAAATTTAGTATAGTATTAATTATGGTTGCTCAATGTACTATGTAATATTATGTACAATAATGCATAATTGTGTTATAATTTGTAAAAGGAGAGATTTATATGAGTTCAACAATTGATACCTCAAATCTTCAGAGCGTAAGATCTGCACTTGGCATAGCGGCACTTCAGAAGGCAATGAATCGTGATGCGCAGACCGTGACTAAGATTTTTGAAGGCATGGAAGAAAGCACCGCGAAAATGATGGAACTGTCAGTTACCCCACATAAAGGCGCGAATATTGATACAACCGTATAAAAAAAGAAGGTCGGCTTACACTACCGACCTTCTTTCATTTTTACTTTTTCAAGCCTTTAAAGGTACTTAACATAGCAATGGCCTTGGCCTCCTGCTCAGGAGTGAAGGCTCCTTTGCGGTACATGATAAAGGAAACGGCATTATCTCCATACTTCAGCCTGTAATACATCATGGTCATACCGGTTGCCTCGTCAGCTACTATTGCACCATATGCCTTTCCAAAGTTTTTGATTTCAACTGTATTAAAACGTTCAACCTTAATGTAATGATCCTGCTCAAGTTCCGCCTTGAGAGCCTCTTCGTCAATAACCAGCTTTTCATCCTTTATCTCACTTATTACAAGGGTAGTTTCATTTTCCGTCTTGAAATAGGTAGTCAGCGCTTTCTGCTGCTCATCTGCCTCTTCCTTGTCCTTTACGAATTCCTTTGGCATATCTATACTCCAACTGTTGTCCTTGCTTTTAAAAACATATGTATTTGCGTTGTTTGCGCAGCCGGACACCGATAAAATGAATACAAGCACCAGCAGCACTGCTGTGATTCTTCTCATAAACCTTTCTCCCCCTTAAGCGATATAAAACAATTATAACATAGATTGCCTCTTTTGAATCGTTATATTTTATGCAATCGAGAAAGTGACTGCATAAAAGCAAAGATCCTTCGTTTCACTCAGGATGACAGAAGGTGTCATCCTGAGCGGAGCGAAGGATCTTATCCTTGTATCAAGTTCTTTTTATCAGATTTTAAATGCCTTGATCGAATCTGAAAGATGAGCTATTATGTCGCTAAGTTCTTCCATTGACCTTACGGTATCTTCAATGGAGGCTACCTGCTCTTCAGTGGATGCGCTAACCTCTTCTGTTGCTGCAGAAGCTTCCTGTGTAATTGCAGTTATGCTTTCTATAGAGCCCAGCACCTTGTCCTTTGCTTTGTTTACTTCGCTGATATCTCCTCTTAGAAGCTCCATCTGCTTCGTAACTTCTCTTACTGATTCCTCTATCTCCATAAAGCTGTTGTTTGTCTCCTCAAGGCCTACATTAGCTTCATTGACCAGCTTGCCTGTATATTCCATATCCCTGTATGTCTTTTCGATTAGCAGTACAATGTCCTCTACTATGGTCTTTATTTCATCAGTTGCCTTTGAAGAGCCTTCTGCCAGCTTCCGGACCTCATCTGCGACAACTGCAAAGCCCTTTCCTGCTTCTCCGGCCCTTGCAGCTTCTATTGCTGCATTTAGAGCAAGAAGATTGGTCTGATCTGCTATTGCATTTATCGTTTCTATGATCTTGCTGATGGATTTGGACTTTTCGGATACTTCCTGTACACCCTTGGATGCGTTGAGAGTTGCTTCTGTGTTCTTCTTGAACCTGTCTCTCAGTTGATTGATGGACTTGGTTCCCAGTTCATTCTTTTCTCTCATCTTTTCTGTACTTTCAACGGTGATCTGAAGCTTGTCCACCATATCTCCGATCTTGTTTGCCAGTACGTTCGTGATCTCAACGCTCTCCGAGGCTTCCTTCGCCTGCTCTGAGGTTCCTGAGGCTATTTCATGTACAGCACTTGCAATCTCTGTGCTTGCCACATTAATGGCACCGGATGTTGCAGCCACCTTATCCGAAATCGCCCTGGACTTGAAGGCTGCCTCCTGTACCCCTCCCAACAGCGAACGCATGCCATCGGCCATTTTATTGAAGGAAGATGCTATATGACCTATTTCATCCTTCGCTTTAATATTTACTTTAGCTGTCAGATCACCGCTGCCAAACTGCTCCATGGCATTCTGTATACCCTTGATCTGTTTTGTTATACTTCCTGAGAAGAATATGGAGCCCAGTAATGCTATTATGATTCCCAGGGCGCACATTATTCCTACTGTATACAGTATTATTCCCAGTTTTCCTGTCAATTCGCTCTTCTCTACTACTCCGGCGATCTTCCAGCCTGTATTCTTGTTGGTTTCAAATATAACAAGCCTGTCGGTACCGTCTATATTAGCTTCAAAGCTTCCTTCCGCTCCTTCCAGCATTGCCTTTCCCCATTCAAACTCACTTAAGTTCTTGCCTATCATTTCTTTATTTGGATGGGTTACAAATACACCTGTACTGTCTATACTGAAAGAATAACCATTTTCTCCGATCTTGGTCTCTGCGAGGATTCCCGTAAGCTTCTGGAGGTTGATATCAGATCCCAGTACCCCAACCGCTTTACCGGTCGCATCCTTCACCTGTATAGCGGCACTTATTACAAACTCATTTGTGAATGCATCAAGGTATGGTTCTGTCCAGAATAAAGCGCCATTAGCCGCTTCAGCACTCTTGTACCATCCGCGTCCTGTCGGATCATAGCCTGCAGGAAGATCCATATGAGGATAAACATTCATACTCTTGTCCGGTAACCCGAGATATATGTACTGAACATCCGGATAATTCTTTATGTAGTTTACGAAATCATATGTCATCATCTGATCCAGAGCTTCCGGACTTGTGGCGGATCCCACAACATTCTGATTTGTACCCAGCTGGCTTATGGAAGGTCCTATTTTTTCAAAGAAGCTTCCAAAATTGCCGTTTACCTGATTTATTGTCTGCTTAACGGAATTGTTCATCTCATTCTCAAGGATTTCCGCAGATCTGAGGTACGTGATACTACCTACAACGATAGTCGGTATTACTGCCAGCAGCAGGAATACCATGATAAATTTTGACCTGAAACTTTTAAAACCCATAAAACCGCTCCTTTCAATTTTGTAATATACATTATATAAATCCATTGTCCCGGAAAGATTAAAATTATGAATATCCGGTCACCGGGACATAACCTTTCAAATATTATATCGGTTATCCTAAGAATTACTTTCAACCATTTTTCAATACTGATTCTCAGCACGCTATATGTATCATTTAATATAATATTCAACAGATTCTGATAATTTCCTGCACATTCCGATAAATAAGTATCTTTTTATTATTGTGTAATATGCCTTCCTTATACAAGTAAAAGAGGCAAACTGCAGTTTGCCTCTTTCCTTAATATCGTTAAGCCTGAGTGCATCATGCCGCAACCTTTGCTGTCTTTCCTTTCTTTGCCAGAGCCAACAACAGACCAAGTGCTATTGAGAGGAAGGCTGATATCAGCACCCTGTACTGGCCCGGGAGCATGAATACTATTGTATGCGCCGGTATCCAGAAGAAAGGACAGGCTTTGAGCCAGCTGAATTCTACAAGGGAATGCCAGTCATTCCTGTCAATCAACCCGCTTATTGTGATCTTTCCAGCATTCTTTTCATATTTTGAATCTATATACATGTCAGTGAATCTGTGAAAAGCCATCATCATGGGACCGAAGGTAAGGTTCATCATACTGCTTCCAAAGAAAGCCGTTGCCACCATCGATCCTTCGAAGGGAAGCCTGCCGGCAGCCTGAGCTGCTGCTGCGCCGCCCATGAAAACGGTAAATATCAGGGTAGTCATCATACCGATTATTCCCCAAACTATCGCACGATAATGCAGACCTTTGGGTTTCAACCACTGCCCCTTTAGCACCCTTATACCCAGCAGGTCACCCATGGATGCCAGTATCGCGAATTTGACAAACCCGCCTATATATGGATGTGCATCAGTTGCAGCCATAAATACCGTTCTAGAGGCAGGTACAGCTAGCATGACCACCCATGCCAGCAGAGCCATGCCCCATAAAAAGTCACCTTTTTTCATTCTTCCGCCTCCTCTATACCAGGTCAATTCCTACTTTCAAAGCCTTCAGGTTCAGATCGGCAAACTGGGGCTTTACATTATCCCTGATTATCTTTTCCCAGTTTATAGCCTCAAGTCCCATGGACTTTATAATAGTCCCCAGCAGTATAACATTCATGACCTTTGAATTTCCAAGAGCCTCAGCTTGCTTAGCCGCATCGACCGCCACCGTATTTACCTTTTCGGACAGCAATTCCAGGACTCCCTCCGGATAATCCGCCTTTCCTGACAGTATCGGCATGGAATCTATCCGGTAATCATTGACTACTACTTTTCCGTCCGGTTTCAGGTATTTCAGCCATCTCAACGCTTCCATCCTCTCAAAGGAAACCAGGATGTCAGCTCCGCCTATTTCTATTACCGGTGAATCCACCTTATCGCCATATCTTACCTGAGAGGATACCGATCCTCCTCTCTGAGACATACCATGGATCTCGCTCATCTTTACATCATAACCGGCTTCCATAAGCCCCGTCGTAAGCAGCTTGCTTGCCAGTATCGTCCCCTGGCCGCCAACACCAACCAGTAGAATGCTCTTTGTCATATTACGCCTCCTCCTTTCCTATGGCCTTAACCGGACATACCTGCAGGCACACCTGGCAGCCTACACAGGAATCCTTGCTAATGCTGGATTTTTTGCTTTCCTTGTCAAAGGATATAGCCGGACAACCGGTTCTGATACAAGCCCTGCAGCCGATGCATTTTTCTCGATCAACAGAGCATTTGCTGACAAAAGCCGTGCTGAATTCTTCCTTATCCTGCTTAGAAAACTTCTTCAATACGCAAGGCCATCTTGTTATGATCACCGAAGGTTCCTCCAGGCTAAAAGCCCAGTTTAGTGCGTTTTTTACCGCATTAAGGTCGTTCGGATCGATGGTCACTACATTTTTTATACCACAAGCCCTGACCAGTGCTTCAATATTTACTTCCAAAGTCTTTTTCCCCTGCAGAGTATAACCGGTTCCTGGATTTTCCTGATGTCCTGTCATGCCTGTGATACGGTTGTCCAGAATGACATTTATAGTGTTGCTTCCGTTATAGGTAACATCCAGAAGTGAATTTATCCCGGTATGGAAGAAGGTCGAATCACCAAGTACCGAGACTACTCTCATCCTGTTGTTATCCTTCATATTGAATACCTGCTGTGCTCCATGTCCGGTACTTATGCTGGCTCCCATACAAATGTTGAAATCCATTGCATTGTAAGGCTCTGCAAAACCAAGTGTATAGCAGCCTATGTCCCCGGCAACCATTACATTCTTCCTCTTTCCCAGTTCATAGAAGAAGCCCCTGTGAGGGCAGCCCGCACAAAGTGTCGGCGGTCTTCCGACAACCTTGCTCTCATCATATTCAATAGTCGGATTGGTTTCTCCAAAAACAATTTTTCTGATAACATCGGGAGTCATTTCTCCGTATGGCGGGAAAAGATTCTTACCATAGCAGTCAAAACCAAGTATCCTGACTGTTTCTTCTATATATGGATCATTCTCTTCAATTACATATACCTTATCAAGCTTGCTGCAGAATTCGTTGATCTTATCGACCGGCAGCGGGCTTGTGAAGCCCAGCTTCAAATAAGCCACTGTATCGCCAAATACTTCCCTGGCATAGCTGTAGCATGCTCCGGAGGCTATTACCCCGGTCTTGGAATCATTCCACTGGATGTAGTTCAATTCTGTTGTGTTGGAAAAATCCAAAAGCTTCTTCATTCTTTCCTCTACAGTGACCCTCAGCTTTCTTGCATGAGCCGGTACTGTAAGGTATTTTGGTGTATTCTTCACATAGTCCCTTATACCAACCTCTGTTCTATCGCCGCATTCAACTATACCCTTTGAATGGCAGACCCTGGTTGTCATTCTGAAAAGCACAGGAGTATCAAAGCATTCACTTATTTCGAAGGCTTGCTTCATCATATCCTTTGACTCCTGGCTGTCTGAGGGTTCAAGCATCGCTATCTTTGCGAATTTGGCATAATTACGGTTATCCTGCTCATTCTGTGAAGAATGCTGTCCCGGCTCATCTGCCGTAATAAGCACCATGCCTCCATTGACTCCGGTATACGCAAAAGTAAAAAGCGGATCTGCAGCAACATTTACGCCGACATGCTTCATTGCAGCAAAGGATCTTGCTCCTGCTATAGATGCACCAACAGCAGCTTCCATCGCAACCTTCTCATTAGGCGCCCACTCGGCAAGTATGTCCTCTTTGTAAAGTGCAGTGTTTTCCAGTATTTCCGTGCTCGGTGTACCGGGATACGCAGAAGCATATTTGACCCCGGCCTCATATGCACCACGGGCTACTGCTTCATTTCCCGTCATTAGCTTTTTCATACTTTCACTCCTTTAATATTGATTCTAATCAGTATATTTAAAATTTCTGGTAAACCTATAAAGACTTTGTATAATTACTTTGCAATAACTATGCCAAATAAAAAAAGCGCCTAAGGGCGCCTTTTATCAAATACTTATTGAATTCGAAGTGATGTTGTGTTTAATTTTTCTAACATTCAGTTCATCAATTTTAACATTATTCATTTCCATTGTTTAGTTTGCTCCATAGGGTAGTCCTGCTTATACCAAGCAGCTTTGCTATTTCATTTTTGGTCATCCCGCTGCCTGCAAGCATTTCAATCACCTTGCCCTCCACATAGCGGTTTATCTCCTTCAGGTCCAACTGAGCTTCAGCTGTTGATTTACAGTTGCTATCCACCTTTTCCGTTCTGCTGTCAATGATCTCATTTTCATCCAGATTCACCTCACCGAATAGGATGTACCGCTGCGCTATATTCCTCAGCTCTCTTACATTACCGGGCCATGAGTATTCCAGCAGCTTTTCTTCGAATTCCTTACCTATCTGCATATGCTCAGGTGTACTGGAGAATTTGGACAGATAATGCCTGAATATCGGAAGTATATCCTTTTTCCTCTCCCTCAGCGGAGGAATGTGTAATTCAAGAATGCTCAGGCGATAGAACAGATCCTTTCTGAAGCTCCCATCCTTTACCCTTTCCTTCAGTTTTTCATTTGCCGCCGAGATTATTCTTACATCAAGAGGTATAACATAGTCCGAGCCTATCCTCATTATCTCCCTTTCCTCCAGTACACGCAGCAGCTTGGCCTGAAGATTGAGGGACACGCTGTTTATTTCATCAAGAAATATCGTTCCTCCATGCGCCAGTTCAAAGAGTCCGGGCTTGCCTCCCTTTCGCGCACCTGTAAAAGCACCTTCCTCATAACCGAAAAGCTCGCTTTCCAGAAGGCTTTCGGTTATAGCAGCGCAGTTGATGGCCACAAAGGGTTCTTCCTTCCTGTCACTAATATTGTGTATGCTCTGGGCGATCATCTCCTTGCCTGTTCCACTTTCACCGTATATCATAAGGGTGCTGTCCGTCAGTCCTATTTTGATTGCCTTTGTAATGGTTTCCTTCATTATAATGTCCTGTGCGATTATATCCTCAAAACCATACCGAGCCACCAGGCCTTTCTTGTTCATCTCATACCTGATCTTTTTCTCAAGGCTCTGAAGCTTGGTTATATCCTGAAATGAGCAATGCACCCCCAGTACATGTCCATCGACCTCAAGCACCGAAGTATTGGCTGCTATTACCAGCCTGTTCAGATCTATGATTTCATTTACCTGGTTAGTCTTCTTGCGCAATACCTGCATCATAAAGCCCAGTTCGGGAAAAACCTCAGGCAATAACTTGTTCATGACCTCTCCGCTTTCCCTTTTCAGAGACTCCTCAGCCCTTTTGTTGTATAATATGATCCTACCTTCCTGATCGACCGCAACTACAGCATCATGGACCCCATCCAGTGTTGTTTTCAGCACCTCATTCCTATATTTTTGCTCATAGACACTGTCAACCAACTGTCTGGCCGATGCTATCACCTCATGGATGGATTCCTTTCCCGCTCCTATATGGACCCTGTCGATGCCATACTGCTCAGAAAGTCTGCAAGGTATGCCCCCTCCCACGATCACTACCTTATCCGCTTCTGCTGCATATTTTCTTATCCTGTCCTCTATCTCGTCTTTTATATCAAACTTTTCTATTATCAGCTTTCGGCCGATCATATCCTTCCATTCTTCATAATCGAAATATTCCAATTGGGAAATCACCAATACTATATCCTTCCCAAGCTTACTGGCCGTTTTAATGGCATGGAGTATATCCAAAGTGGTTATCTTCAGATGTATCACCGGTACGTTGACCTTCCCGACTGTATGCCTATAGCCGCCGCTCCTTGCTATTATAACCTTGGCACCCTTGCTCTCCAGCAGCTGCCCCTGTTGGTCTATGGTATCGGAATCAAGGATGTCTATCATGATCTTCCCCTGCCTGACATCATCGCCAAACAACTCCACGATACTCTCCCTAAGCTCGTTATCCGAAGCAATTATCCCAATTTTCCCTTCCATTTCTACTCTCCTTTATGGTGCCAGGCACGACACTTAGACACTTATTTTGCACCATTCCTATATATCATGTTTTTTACCGAGCTTTCTGTAGAATTTATATTTTGTGCAATCTCTTTGTACGTATAATCTAGCAGTAATGCAGCCCTAGTGTATTCAAGTTTATATCTGGTTAGGCTTCTTTTTCTCGATCCTTCTTTTATTAAAGCATAGTTTTCCGAACTTATTCCAGTACCTACAAGAATTTCATCCAGTCTTTTTCTTTCTTCTGTTTTTATTCTGCTTAAGCACATTAATTGATATGCTTCTTCACCTATAATGTTCTCTTTTTCATAGTCCATTTCCTCTTCATCAGACATCAATTTCTTATATAGTTTAATGGCTTTATTCCTGTCACCATCTATCATATCAAGTATAATATCAACATCAACAAAGCTTTTTACCCCATTTCTATAGAAAATATCAGTACTCCATTTATAACTGTCGATATCCCGACACATGTTCGCTTTCACGGGGTTCTGATGTATGTATCTCAATACTCTAATCATGTATCTTTCATCTTGTACAAGTGCTGCTTTGTATCTTCCTTGAAAAACGTGACCTACTCTGTCATACTTAAGGTTAAAATACTTGCTGTATCTGTTATTTATCTGGTGCATCAGCACCTGGAGTTTTCTGTCCATTGTCTGCATTAATATATGATAATGATTGTCCATCAGCACATAACCAAAAACTCTGTAATTCGTGCCCTCCATAGCCTGCCTTAACAGCTTAATGAAGTATCCCTTGTCGATATTATCCCTGAATATGAACTCTCTGTTATTTCCCCTTGCGATCACATGGTATATTCCGCCGTTATATTCTTCTCTCCATGGTCTCCCCATAAAAAAAACGCCCTCCTGATAATACTTTTCCTAATATTACCAAAAGGGCTTTTGTTTGTCAAATATTGTAAGCCGAATTTCTGATATCAAATACTACATCACTTCAATAAGTGTCTATGTGTCGTGCCTGGCACTATAGAAGCAGCATGAACAGGAAATGAGCGGATATGCCCGCCGCCAAGCCTCCTATGGTATGGCTGCCTATGGCTGCTCCTATCAGCTTTCTCTTGTTCAATGCGTCCATCATTGCAACATGTGTGCTGAGATAGCCGCTCCAGCACATACCCATGGCAGTGAATACCGCGATATCATTTCCACCGATCAGCCCGCTCTCAAGGAATTTCGGCACCAGGCTCATAGCCGCCCCTACTGCTCCCAGAGAGGTGATGGGGAAGGCTATTGCTTCAGGCGATGTGAAGCCGAATAGCGGTTCGATCACCGGTGAAAGCAGGTTCCCGATCCTGGGAAGCAATGCGATCCCCTCATAGGCAAGTCCCTGGTAGCCGACAGCCGCATCAGCCGGGCCGAAGGTCAGCATCATTATTGCAGTACAGACCACCAGCAATCCCGGGATAATGCTCATGCCTATCTCCACCCCGGATTTCCCGCCCTCAAGCATTGCTGTCATGAACCTTATAAAGAAGGATCCCTCGGTTTTTGAGTATATGCATTGTGTATCAAATTCCTCTTCATCTGAAGCTGTTGCCTGGTCATCCTCAGAAGAGCCCAGTATCTTCTTTGTCTTTATTATCATCAACCTGACGCTGACTATGCTCCCTATCACCGCTCCAAGGTTTCCTATCAGCGCTTCCTTGAAGTAACCAAGTCCTATCATAAATGTGGTAACGATCAAGCCCATGCCGAAGGCAGTACCCAGATTGCACAAGGAGGCCACCTTGTGCTTTTCAAAATAGTTCAGATAGCCCTTTTCTTTAGCCAGCACTATTATTGCCGGGTTGTCAGAAAGGTAAGTAGTTATCACTCCAAGGAAAGCTACTCCCGGAAGTCCGTACAAAGGCTTCATCAAAGGTGCGAAAAGCTTGTTGAGCAGCCCGATCAGTCCAAACTCTTCGGCCAGTTTGCTAAAGGCGCCGGTCAATACGGCAATGGCCAATATATAAAAGGCTGTATCCAACAGCAGCTTATAAGCCGTAGCCATGAGTGAAGCAAACATATTGGCAACACCCATGCCTGCCCCCAACAAGCCAAAAAAGCCGCCAAGTATAGCTATAAAGATAACCGTGTCCCACTGTATTATGTTCTGTTTTTCTTTTTCCTTTACTTTCACCCTGCCAGGATAATTAATGTCCAAAGTCATTCCCTCCCAAAATAAAAGGACTACAAGCATTACTCATAGTCCTTGATATGCTCATCTCTATTTTATATTTTTAACTCGGTCAATACTTAGCTGCTGCTCAGTTTTATTTAGCAGCTTCACGGATGTTTTTCTTGAATTGTGCAGGAGAAAGGCCCGAATACTCCTTGAAGGCTCTGCTGAAAGAGGAGTTGAACTGATAACCCACTTGTCCAGCGATCTGCAGTATGGAATAATCGGTATTTTCCAGCAGCTCTCTGGCTTTCTCCATCCTCAGCCTTTTAATATACTCCACAGGCGTAGTGCCCGTCCTATTTTTGAACCACTCGTAATAATAGTTTTCATTGTAGTGCTCCAGCTCCGCAAGAGTACTGATACATATTTCTTCATTATAATGTTCGTTTATATACTTTATGGAGTCGGAAATACTATTTTGCGTGATATACTGATAAAAATAGTAGTACAAGCTGTTCAGAGAACTGCTGCATTTGCCCTGACGCAGCTCCAGCATGACCAAATGCCGTATTGCTTTCCAGCGTTCATCAAATTCCAGCCGGCTCCCTCCATGCATCCTGTTCATGTCATCATGGATGACCATGTATTCAGGTATGTTCATTATGAGAAACTCATTACCGGAATCTCCTCTGTATGCATGGGTGCATTCCGGAGGTAGAAAGCCCAGAAAGCTTTCATCTATCTTGTAGCTGTCCTCATTGGTCTCTATGTATACACTGCCCTGTACAGGCATAAGCAGTTGAGCATGGGTATGTGAATGTATATTTACCTGTCTGGGCAGCTGCATTTTCTCGCAGATTATTCCACTCATTATAATCACTCCAAAACACTATAAAGTACATTTGTGTACAATAGGCGTACATTAATATCATTTGTTCTTCTATTGCGTTCACTATTTAGAATATCAGAAAAAAGCGAAATTATAAAGAGTAATTCGTTAAATAATTCACTAAAAGCCCTGCAATTCAAAAAGAACTCCTCTGCAGAGGAGTTCTTTATAATGACCATCATCAGCTTGCAACCACACCGTCAAGGTCAGCCCCCGAGAACTGGCTGTTGTACAGATCAGCGTAAAAACCGCTCTGGGCAAGCAATTCCTTGTGGTTGCCCTGCTCAATTATCGTTCCTTTGTTCATGACCAGTATCAGGTTTGCGTCACGGATAGTAGACAATCTGTGGGCGATAACGAAGCTGGTCCGTCCCTTCATGAGGTTTGCCATTGCCTTTTGTATAAGCACCTCTGTCCTTGTGTCAACGTTACTTGTTGCTTCGTCAAGTATCAGTATCTTTGGATCTGCCAGTATGGCACGTGCTATAGTCAGCAGCTGTTTCTGACCTTGTGAAATATTGGAGGCTTCCTCGTTAAGCACTGTATTGTACCCTTCAGGAAGAGTAACTATGAAATGGTGCGCATGGGCTGCTTTGGCGGCATTGATTCCTCAGTTGCACCCTCACGTCCATATGCAATATTGTCCCTTATAGTCCCGTTGAACAACCAGGTATCCTGAAGGACCATGCCAAACATTGTGCGGAGGTCTCCACGCCTCATATCCCTGATATCAATACCATCGATAGTTATCCTCCCGCCCTGTATCTCATAGAACCGCATCAGCAGATTTACAAGAGTGGTTTTGCCTGCTCCTGTCGGGCCAACTATTGCAATGGTATGACCTTCCTCTACCTCTATGTTCATATCCTCCATAAGCAGCTCATCATCCTTGTAGCCAAACCTGACATGCTCGAAGTTTACTTTTCCTGCAGGAGACTCCAAAACTACAGGATCCTCCTTGTCTGGGATCTGTTCCGTCTCATCGAGCACTTCAAATACTCGTTCTGCAGATGCGACAGTAGACTGTATCACGTTGGCAATGTTGGCCAGCTGGACGATAGGCTGTGTAAACTGTCTCATATATTGAATGAACGCCTGGACATCGCCTATCTCAATCTTTTTCTTTGCTACAAGCAGTCCACCTACAATACATATAACAACATAACCAATATTATTGACAAAGTTTATGGCAGGAAATATTATCCCAGACATGAACTGTGCCTTCCAACCTACATTATATAGATTTTTATTTATCTCATCGAAACTTGCTATTGAGTCCTCTTCATGGCCAAAGGCTTTAACGATCTTGTGTCCTGTGTACATTTCCTCTACATGGCCGTTAAGCTGTCCTATACATTTCTGCTGGTCCGCAAAGAATTTCTGTGACTTTTTAGCAACAAAAGCAGTGA
>CAZNMO010000030.1:27450-28819 GCA_964574195.1 uncultured Clostridiaceae bacterium
TGATAAACATGCTTGCCGGCAGTGAGAAAAGCGCTATTAGCGTCATCAGCGGGCTGATCGTAAGCATCATTACAATGATGCCTACTACTGTTACAAAGGATGTGATCAGCTGTGTTAGGCTCTGCTGCAGGGTCGTTGCTATATTGTCCATGTCGTTGGTCACACGGCTCAATATCTCGCCATGTGTCCTTGAATCAAAGTATTTCAAAGGCAGTCGGTCAAGCTTCTCCTTGACATCGTTTCGCATTTTGAAAACCGTCCGCTGGGATACCCCTGACATTATATATGACATCATAAAGCTGAACAGCGCGCTGATAATATATAACACTACCATAAGCAACAGTATGCGTCCTATATATCCGAAATCGACCAGTGGAATGGGCTGATGCTTCAGCTTGTTGATGTATGCTATGGGCATCTTCCTCTGAACAGCCAAGTTCAGCTGTATATAATAGGAATACTTGGCCAGTATGCCTTCACCCAGTTTGGTAGTTGCCTTACCCATTATCTTTGGTCCTACAATATTAAAAATCGTACTAGCTATTGCAAAAACGAATACAATTATAAAACGTACCTTTTGGGGCATCAGGTATTCTATAAGCCTGTTCAAGGTAGCCTTGAAGTTTTTGGCTTTTTCTACCGGCCTGCCCATCTGCGGGCCGCCAAAGCCGCCATGTCTGCCCCCTGGCCGCTGTGTAGTCTGTTGTGGCTGCGTCATGCTATCTCCTCCTCTGACAACTGGGAGGATACGATTTCCTTATATACCTCACATGTATTCATTAGCTCCCTATGATTGCCAATGCCTACGACCCGCCCTTCATCCAGCACGATTATCCTGTCTGCATCCATTACTGTACTTACCCTTTGAGCAACTATGATCACAGTGGAGTCTGATATTTCCTTTTTCAGAGCAGCACGTAGGCGGGCATCTGTTTTGAAATCCAATGCAGAGAAGCTGTCATCAAAAATATATACTTCGGGTTTTCTGACCAATGCCCTTGCAATTGACAAACGCTGCTTCTGTCCTCCGGAAACATTGGTTCCACCCTGGGCTATCATTGATCCATAGCCTTCCTTCATGGCGGAAATAAACTCACTGGCCTGTGCCACCTCTGCGGCATGCTCGATTTCTCCCTCTGTTGCATCCATCTTCCCATATTTTATATTATCTGCTACAGTACCTGTAAAAAGCACCGCCGATTGTGGAACAAATCCTAGCTTGCCTCGCAGCGTCTTTTGTGTCATTTCCCGAACATCTATACCATCTACAAGCAGCTGACCGCCATCAATATCATAAAATCTTGGGATAAGGCTTATCAGAGTTGATTTGCCCGAACCATTTTCACCAATCAAACAGTGAATTTCCCCT
>CAZNMO010000030.1:28829-30698 GCA_964574195.1 uncultured Clostridiaceae bacterium
AAGCTGACATTTCTTACAGCCGGCATTTCTGCGCACGGATAACTGAAGGTCACATTCCTGAACTCCACATAACCTCTCTTTTGATCGGCCTTCTGGGGTTCGTCCGCATCCTTGATCTCAGGCACCATATCCAATATCTCATTGATCCTGGCAGCAGATGCCTGGGCGCGGGGAACCATGACATACATTATAGAAACCATTATCAGCGAGAACATTATCTGCATTGCATATTGGAGAAAAGCCATCATATCTCCCAATTCCATCTTCCCGCTATTGATACGCAGACCTGCAAACCATATGATCGCTATTGAGGTTATATTCATGAAAACCATCATTATAGGCTGCATCGCCGCCATAATTTTATTGACCTTTATGGATATGTCGGTAAGCTCCTTGTTGGTGGCGGAGAATCTCTCCCGCTCGATATCCAACCTGTTGAATGCTCTTATTACCCTGATACCTATAAGGTTCTCCCTAAGCACAAGATTGACCTTGTCCAGCTTCTTCTGCAGGGTTTTGAAAAGCGGTACGACTGCAGCAGCCAGTATGCCTATCAGAAGAATAAGCAGAGGCAATACAATAGCCAGTATCAAGGTAAGCGACTTATCCTTGGACAAAGCCATGATGATCCCGCCAACACACATAATTGGCGCATATATCAGGAAACGCATGCCCATTACCAGTAAAGTCTGAACCTGTGTTATATCGTTTGTAGTTCTGGTTATCAAGGATGCTGTGCCTATCTTGTCAAATTCATATAGTGAATAGCTCTCCACGCGCTTGAATACAATACTTCTGACATCTCTTCCCCATGCCAATGCCACCCTGGCAGATATAAAGCTTCCTGTAATGGCACACAAGCTGCTAATAAAAGCAACCACCAGCATGTAGCTTCCATACTTCCATATATATCCTGTATCACCCTTCATCATGCCGTTGTTTACCACATCAGACATCAGAGTAGGCAGATAAAGCTCCGCCATTGCCTGAAGGAACAAAAACAGCAGTACACTCATAACAGGCCAAATATACGGCTTCAAATATCTAAACAACCTGATCATTTATCATCAACTCCATTCAGCGGCTGTTTATATAATTTGCGGCGAATAAACGCTAAGGTTACAGAAATCTGTTTCAGCGATGCTAAAACAGATTTTATATAGTATGCTAATCGGCATTAACTGCGATCCCGTCAATAAGGTTGTTCACATTGGCTGCCACTACCTTTTCCCCTTCAGCAAGCCCCTTGAGTATCTCAATTTCCTTGTCATTCTTCAGACCCGTTGTTACAATACGCTTTGATGCTATATTATCCTTAACTACAAATACATAGCTTTCGCCTTCCTTGCGTACAACTGCGGCGGCTGGTACTATTACACCCTTTTCTTCTGCTATATCGATAGATGCATGTGCTGAAAGCCCGGCTTTGAGCCCCTCGCTGTTTACTATGCTTATTTCAATAGGGAAGAGCGTACCGGTGCTTACTGCCATTGGGCCTATGCTCTCAATTTTTCCTTTAAATACTTTGTCAGCATAAATATCGATAGTCACATTTATCTCCTGCCACTGCTGCAGCAGTGGAAGCATCTCCTGAGCCACCATCCCCTTAAGCTTGAGTATTGAGGTATCCGCAATGGTCATGATCGGAGAAGCTGCTGTAGGCGATGCTATTTCTCCTGTATTGATATTCTTGTTCACGATGATACCGTCAATAGGACTCTTGATAATTGAGTTTTCCATTTGTACCCTTACCGAGTTAATGTTTGCATTTGCAGTGCTTATTGATGCCAGAGCCTGTTCCTTGACAGAGCCTGTTGCATTTTCGTACTGCGTCCTTGCCAGTTCAAGCTTGTTGGTCAGATCATCCAT
>CAZNMO010000031.1:0-30590 GCA_964574195.1 uncultured Clostridiaceae bacterium
CTTTTATGCTATCTGCTTTTGATTATACTGTACTTACGCTGCCTGTCCCACTGATAATAGCCCCTTCACCATTCGCAATGATGTTGTCCACATATGTTCCGCTTTGAGTGATGACATGGGCATCCTCACCTTCAATCGTTGCTGTATCAATCGTGGATTTGTCATTTACCTTAAGGGTTGAACGGTCGCCAACAATGGCAGCCTGTACAATGTCAGCATTAGTGGCAATGACTGTTATATCGGAGGCAACGATCGTTACAGTACCAAAATTGCCTTCAATGATTACATCGTCATTTCCATCAACGTTGACCTCTCCTATTTGCGTTCCATCCTCGGCGTAAACTCTGACTTCACCGCCTACACGGGCGATAGTAACGTTCTGCATATGGGAATTACCTGTGATTTTGACGGAATGAATGCCACCGCCTCGGATAAAGGTCTCTCCTCCTACTGTGATATTATCTAAAGTTACACTGCCCTCGCCTACTTCTTTGGCGATGATCAAGTTACCCTTGACGATG
Source organism: uncultured Clostridiaceae bacterium (assembly GCA_964574195.1). Classification (GTDB taxonomy): domain Bacteria; phylum Bacillota; class Clostridia; order Lutisporales; family Lutisporaceae; genus BRH-c25. The sequence goes on from CAZNMO010000031.1 coordinate 522, forward strand.
ATGTTTTGCAGGGTTACACCATCAGCCTTGACGACAGCATTGCCTTCGATTGTTAATGTACCGGCCTTCGGTCCATAATTTCCCTTTTGGTCATAGACTTTGCTATAACCGAAGAAATTGACCGAGCTGGTCGTTCCATCCCATTGGTAGCCAATTTCTAAGGCTTTGGCTATAAAAGAGATGGGCAGCATGGTGCGGCCGCCGCCATCGCCCACGTTCTTCAACTCTGCCGCTGTATCCATCAGCAGGATCTTGCCATTGACGTTTAATTCTTTACTGCCTATTTTGATTAAAATCAAGTCTGCCCCTCTGGTGATCCTGACCGTTTGGCTTTCCGCAAGCCACACGGCCTTGTCTGTGCCTAAGGCGGGAGCAACAAAAGCTACAGGCACCATGGTTCGTCCATCTTTAATATAGGGCGCTACATCTGTTGCTACCCGTGTACTGCCCACGCTATAGCTCTTCTCCCCGATGGTGAATTTTACTGTCTGCTCCATTCCTTCGACAGTGCTTTCTGCGGCGAATAGTCCTGCTGGAAATAGTGAAAGCACCATCATAAAAATCAATGTTATACCTAAGAACCTTTTCAAGAAGTGACCCCCTTTTTCAAAATTACGACATTTATGCTGACTTATTATAGCATTGGCAGAGTAGTCTGGTTATGTATCTACATGAAATGCCATTTTTACGTCATGAAATGTATTATTTTGTATTTTATTTGTAGTTGTTATGCTATAATGAATATTTGTATAAACAAATATGAGGTGGCAGAATGAAGCAAGACGGTTTTACTACATCCAATGATCTGTATATACCCGTATCAAGAAATGCATTCAAAGAAGTCAAGAAGAAATATATTGATTATTCCTTCCAGACGGAAGGTTGATAGGAGAAATACATGCTAAACTTAATAAGATCACTTCTTAACCTTGTTTACGCTATCAGCTTAATATATATGCTTCTGGATATTGAAATCAAACGCAAGAAAGATATCTATCTGATGGAGCTATTCGTATTTGCCGTGCTAATTTGCAATGTATTTGTCTGGTTAAATTTCGGGTATAAAGGGTTTATGAAGCTATATCCCTTACTTATTCATGTTCCATCGTTTATAGTCTTCTTGTTCGTATCAAAGTACAAAGGTATAAAATTAATCTTTGTTCTTTTGACAGTCTTTGTTTTATGCTCTCCACCTATTGGTATTGCTCTTATCGTTTCGTCTTTTTTTGGCTTTAACGAAACAATCCTTACCGTTGTTTGCTTCATGATGTATCTACCCACAGGATCATTTGTATACAGATATCTACGCCCGTCATTTCTTTATATGCTGCGTAGCACAGATAAAGGCTGGTTTGGATTTTGTACTATACCACTTTCATACTATGCACTCATTTATTTTATCGTCATGCGTAATATTGAAAAAGTGACTGAGGTGCCTACCCTTGTAATCATGGTACTAGCACTTATCTTGACTCTTGCGTCTTATATTATGATTCTACGGTTTTTCAAACAAACAAGGGAACAGCTCATTCTGCAAAACGAACAGAATTTATTGCAAATGCAAGTAGCAGCAGCGCAGGCACATTTGGAGGAATTAAAAGAAGCACAAGAAAAAACGATCATTTATCGCCACGATATGAGACACCACTTGAACCTGATCAATTCCTACCTTACAGACAACAACAAGACAGCCGCACAAAATTATATTGCGGAGGTAGAAGAAGCGATCGAAGATGCTGCAGTCGAAAGGTATTGCAATAATTATTCCGTTAACCTGATTCTATCCTCATATATTTCAAAGGCAAAAAATGAACAAATTGCTGTTGAAACAGAAGTCAATCTCCCTGAGAAAAACGTCATTTCTGATATGGATCTTTGTGTTATCCTTTCCAATGCCATTGATAATGCCATTAATGCCTGCAAGCTCGTTCATCCCACAGACAACCGATTCATAAAAATACTCTGTAAAATTAAAGAAGATAAGCACCTCATACAAGTTATCAACAGCTATGAAGGCACAATCCTGTTTGTTGACGACATGCCGGCAAGCCTGAAGGAAAATCATGGCCTCGGTACAAAAAGCATCGCAGCGATAGCAGAAAAGTACGGCGGCATGTATTCCTTCACTGCTGATAGTGGTGTCTTTAAAACACGCATCATTTTGTAGTGCCTCTCTGTCAACCTACTGTTCAAACTCCATAAGGAGCATAAATAGAAACAGCCTAGAAGCATTGATTCACAACGTTTCCAGGCCACTTTCGCATTTACTTGTGGTACGGTTCCCCCTTAATGATCCTAAACCCCCGATAAACCTGCTCCAGCAACACCACCCGCATCAACTGATGCGGAAACGTCATAGACGAAAATGAAAGCTGGTAATCCGCCCGCTTCAGCACCTCATCACTCAGCCCCAGGGATCCGCCTATCACAAATACAATATTGCTCCTCCCCTTTATGCCTAGGCTATTGATATACTCAGCCAGCCCCTCAGAGGAAAGCTGCTTCCCCTGTATAGCCAGGGCAATTACATGTGCATCCTCCTTAATCTGCTTAAGGATGCCTTGTCCTTCTTTTTGGATGATTTGAAGTTCCTGGGCGCGGCTCAGGTTTTCGGGAGCTTTCTCGTCTGGGATCTCCACCATCTCCAGCTTGCAATATTTAGAAAGCCGTGTTGAGTATTCCTCCACGGCTTCCCTGAAATATCTTTCTTTGAGCTTTCCGACTGTTACAACGGTTATATTCATTACCTGTATTCCTCCGGCATTTCCGCCAGTGTTATCTCAGTTGTAGCTTCCGTCTTGTCCTTCTTTATATACCTGACGCTTATGACATCTCCGGGGTTCATGCTATAGAGTATGCTTTTGAATTTGACCATGGTGTTTACCTCCTGGCCGTTTATATGGGTTATGACGTCTCCAACTCTCAGCCCGGCCTTGCCGGCAGGTGTACCTGCCATGACATTGTATACGTAAATGCCTTTTTGTATCTCTATATCTGTTGCATAGTACCCCAGCATCTCGCTATCCATTGGTGTGATCCCCATATAGGTGGGTACGAATGCTCCATCCTTGATCAGCTTCTGGGTTATAGGCTTTGCTATATTAATTGGTATTGCAAAACCCAGACCTTCGGCCGATGCCTTTACGGTGTTGATTCCTATAACCTGCCCCTGACTGTTTATAAGGGGGCCCCCACTATTACCAGGGTTTATGGCTGCATCGGTCTGTATCAGGTCCTCCATTACAGAGCCTTCTTCAACCATAATGCTCCTGTTCAGCCCTGATACGATCCCCTGTGTCACTGTCCTTTCAAAACGCATGCCCAGCGGGTTGCCGATAGCTATACTGATCTCACCTACTATAAGGTTGTCTGAATCACCCAGATCCGCCGCAGGCAGTCCGGTAGCCTCCACCCTGACTACTGCCAGGTCCAGCAGGCTGTCCTTCCAGAGCACCTTTCCCTCAAGCTCCCTGCCGTCCTTGAAAAACACCGTCAGCTCCTCCGGATGGTCTCCAACCACATGGGCATTAGTGATTATATATCCATTGGGGTCAATTATGACTCCTGAGCCAACTCCTTCATAGGACTTCTTGCCAAAGAAAAGGTCCCGCTCCACCATTACAGTACTTATCCTTACCACTGTAGGAGTTACCTTGCTTGCCACCGCTGCCGCAACGTTGATCTCATCCATAGGCTTTATGACCAGCTGTTGCCCCAGCTGCACATTACCCTCTTGCTGCATTGGCACCAGCTTGTTGTATAGATAGGAAGGTACTATGGCGGCAACGATCAAGCCTCCGATCACTGCACCTACCAGAGCCGTAGCCAGATATGAAAGTCCCGAAGGCCGCTTGTACTCCCTGTATTGTTCCATAGATATGACTGGAACTGTCTCAGGAGCATTGACAATGCTCGGGCCAATGGTTTCATCCTGTAGCGCCTGTCCTTCAGCCTCCTGTGCTGCATCCTCATGAGCTATATCCATATTTTCTGTATTTTCCTGCTGCTCCCTGTTGTTGTCAAAATCGTCCATATCCTCATCCTCCACAGGTAATAGTTTGAAACAGGTTATTCTATATATAATATATCCATCAGAAGCTTTTGTATTAAGCTTTTAAATAAAATTCGCCACATGCAGAGCTTTTTCCTCCAAAACACCATATAGCGCAAAAAAAAACAAAAGCAAGTGTTGATTGCTTTTGTGCTTTCTCCGCGTCAATATATAATTTGCGGCGAATGAACGCTAATGTAGATTGTTTCGCCGCAAAAAAATCAATGTAACACAAATCTGTTTCAGCGATGCTCAAACAGATTTTGTATGTCTATCTTATATCATAATACCGGCTTACTGAGCTCCTTGGTGCAAGCTCCAGTCTTATATCCTCATTGATCTTCACTTGTTTGTTCTCAAGTATGCCCTTTACTGTCTCATAAGCCAGCTCTGGGAAATTGTTCTCCTTGGACAGATGCCCCAGCATGACCTCCCGTACTCCTGTCTGCAGCAGCTCGTAAACAGCCTGTCCAGCCGCTTCATTAGAAAGGTGTCCATGCTCGCTCAATATCCTTCTCTTTAGAAAATATGGGTATCTTCCTACCTTCAGCATCTCTATATCGTGGTTGGATTCCAGGAGGACCATATCCGAACCGCTTATGTTTTCTTTGACAGTATCACTGAAATAGCCCAAGTCAGTGGCTATGCTTACCTTGCGGTTTCCCTGGAAGAAGCAGTAGCCCACGGGATCTGCCGCATCATGGGGTATATTATAGGCTTTTACACCTATACCCCCTATCTCCAGCTCTTCTCCAGCTGCCAGGTACCTTACGTTCTCCGTTTTTACCTTTCCTATCATATCAGCCATGCTGTCCCAGGTTTTTATATTTGCATATATGGGAATATCAAGCTTCCTTGATATTATGCCTATGCTCTTTATGTGGTCTGAATGCTCGTGGGTGACTACTACAGCCTTTATGGTGCTGGAGCACACTCCTATATTGTTCAGGTTGCTCAGTATCTCCTTACCGCTGACACCGCAATCAACCAGTATTCCGCTGTTGTCATTCCCCACAAATACACAATTTCCGCTGCTGCCGCTTGCAAGCGAGCAAAGTCTAATCCCCATCTTATCCTCCAGTACTGTTTATGCAGTACTTCTCTATCTTTCCACTCTCGTTATGTTTGCTCCCAAGCTTAAGAGCTTATCCACCAGCTTCTCATAGCCTCTGTCTATATGTCTGAGGTTGCTTATCTCTGTCTCCCCCTCAGCGGCCAATCCGGCTATTACCATTGCCGCTCCTGCTCTCAGGTCGGTTGCATGTACCGGTGAACCGGACAGCTTGTTGATTCCCTCAATTATGGCGATCCGGCCTTCAACCTTTATATTGGCGCCCATACGCTTCAACTCATCAACATGCTTGAATCTGCCTTCCCATATGCTTTCGGTTATTATCCCCGTTCCCTCTGATATCGACAGCAGTACGCTCATAGGCTGCTGCAGATCTGTAGGAAAACCCGGATAAGGTATGGTCTTCAGGTTTATCGCCTTTGGCCTTACCTGTGCCTTTACCCTGACGGAGTCTTCATTCTCCTCCACGTCGATGCCCATTTCCCTCAGCTTTGCGGATACCGATTCAAGATGTGTCGGTATGACGTTCTTTATCAAGACATCCCCCTGTGTGGCTGCTGCCGCTATCATATAAGTGCCTGCTTCCATCATGTCCGGTATGATGGCATGCTCACAACCTCCCAGATGGTCTACTCCCTTTATCTTTATAACATCGGTCCCTGCTCCTTTAATGTTTGCACCCATGGCGTTCAGCAGGTTTGCTATATCTACTATGTACGGTTCCTTTGCAGCATTCTCTATAGTCGTTATCCCTTTAGCCTTACATGCCGCAAGCATTATGTTTATGGTTGCTCCCACGCTTACAACGTCCAGATATATCGGTGCTCCTACAAGCTCCGTAGCCCTGGCCTTTATTACTCCATGCTCTACCTTTATCTTGGCTCCCAAAGCCTCAAAGCCCTTTATATGCTGGTCTATGGGTCTGATGCCTATATCGCAGCCTCCCGGGAAGGGTACCTCGGCTTTTTTGAATTTCCCCAGAAAAGCTCCCAGGAAATAGTATGAAGCTCTCATCTTTTTTGCGATCTCAAAATCCACCTTGCTGCTTTTCATACCCTTGCTGTCGATTTCCAGCTCTCCGGCATTACCGGCCTTTACCTTTGCCCCCACTTGGTTCAAAAGCTCCTTTAGATATCTTACATCATCTATGTCAGGTAAATTTTTTATTATGCATTTGGAATCCGATAATATCGCCGCTGGGATTATTCCCACTGCTGAGTTCTTGGCGCCGCTTATGCTTATCTCTCCCTGTAGCTTCTTATTTCCTTTGATTATCAGTTTTTCTTCCAAAGTATATACCCCTTTTTATTATAAATTAAACCAATATAACATTCTCATTATATCATTGTTTTATATATTTGATAATATAGCAGATAAATCCAACTTCAGCATGCCACGTAAAAAATAAAAAGGCTATTTTCCAGCCTTTTCTATACCTTCGACCTTCTCATTATATGCATTTATATAGAAAATATCCCTATCTGTCATGATCTTCCATACCGGGAAGGCAGTTCCCTGCTCTACTACAGATGCATCCACCTGTTCGTTTACTCCTGTTCCGAAATAATAGCCCTGCTGCACCTCTACTACTTCCTTGCCAGGATCGGGATTATCCTTGTTATACTGTGGGACATATAAAAGTGCGATTACGGGAGATATCACCTCTGTCCGCTTTCCTGCCGGTTTTATAGTATCAAACCATACTATCCTGGCCTTGTGAATACCCGAATCATTTACATAGAACTCCATTTGACTGTTGTATATCTGCGCTCCCTTAAAGCTCTGTCCATATATGAACCGGAGATATCCCTCTGCATGCTCCACGCTTCTGATATCCGCATCGTCCTTCATTCCCAGCTTTGTGAGAAACTCTCTTATCTTCCTGCTGCAGCCCTTCTCGTCGATTATATCCGATGGGCTGATACTATTGTTTGTATAGGTAAGCTCTCTGCTATCCTTTACGTTTACCGTGATATCATTGGACTGAAGCTTTACATTTCTTATACCAATGGTTTCGGAAAATTCCACGCCCACAGGAAAAATAACAGCAGCCAAATTGGTTTTGCTGAAAAGCCTGTACTTGACATTGATTGGTGCCATGTCCATTTTCCTATCAGGGATCTCTCCCTTGATCTGGATACCCTTCTCAGCCAGATAGCCGGTTACCCTGGCCAGGCCTTCTCTGTCTACATACCCGGCAGTTCCATTGCTGTCTCCCAGTATTATATAACCAAGAAAGATATCGATTGCCAGAAAGACAACTATTAGAATTGTTTTTGCCTTTGCCCAATCCATTTACAAACCCCTCTCCGGTGCCATTACCCGTCTTTGGTTTCTACTTGTCCATAATTATACCGGTTTCCGCATTTATAATATACCGCTGATTGAGTATGCTGCCGCTCTCCAGCCTCTCCACGCTGACCTCAGCTACCCACACCGGAACATAGGTTATTTGTTTCTCGCTATATATTTCATAATATGCCAGGTACATATCCTTTATGGTCTTTATCTTTTCCCCGCTAAGGGCTTGAACCTTCTGGTCAAGCAATATATCCAGAATATCCCTGAAATCCATTACCTGCCTGTATTGCTGTGTATTATCCAGCTGCCTTACCTGCCGCTTGTATCTCCGGACTCTGTCACCTACAACCTCCACCTCAATGGCATCACTGTTTGTGCCTGACGACATCAAGACGGGCAGCCCCTCGTAGGAATACCTGTACCTGATAATATATTTGTCGCCTCTCATACTCTTTACTATATCCGAAATATAGCAATTATCGGGGAATCCAAGATGGTTGCTGACGAACTCAGTGCTTATGTCAATGACATCCCTGACATTCAAGATCTTGTTGTCCGATGCCTGAAGCTCATAATTGACGTATTCCAGCGTTCCATCGGTATATAGCTTTACTACCTGGTTCTCCCTGTCTGTATACAAATATGTCCCGTCCATATTTTTTATTATACTGAGCGAGTTCTTGTCATAGTTGAAGAATTTAGCTATGCTGTCTGGTATCTCATCCCCTGCGCTTAGCTCCCTTGTACCGGCCAATGTCGACACCCCCGTGCTCCGGAGCTTTGCAGGGACTATTACATTCTTGCTGTACAGATCAGGCTGGAATATGGAGAAGCGGTCCAGATAGAGGCAGGATATTGTTTCCGACTTTTCAAGATTGCTTATCATATAATCCAGATTGTTCTGTATTCCCTCAGTCCTGAATTCATAGAGCACTTTGGCATTAGTGTCATACATGTATAGCCGCTTCAGGGTCTGTGAAATTATTATTTCATCGACACTCCCTATTCCGATGTAGTCACCGCTGCTTATATTCAACAGCTTATATACAGCATTGACCTCCAGTGGCATATTGAAAATAAAGCTTACGCCCTTTGTGTCCCTTATCCTTTGAAGCTCATCAGGCTCCACCCGTTCCACCACATCCTTGCTGTTTACCAGCACAGCCGTCCGGATGACCCTTTTGGCTTCCTTGAATATACGGTTGTAGGTCTCACTGTTTTCCTTATCGTCGTATTGCAGTGTACTCCGCTCCCCAAAGCTTACTATAAGCTTATGGGGCTTTATAAGCTTGGACATATCATATTCTGCATTGAACTCAGCTTTTATTGCTTTATTTTCAGACATAATAAAAATACCCTCAATGGAAGTGCTAAACCATATGCGGGTAGTCAATATAAAGCTCAATATTACTAAAGACAATAAAGCTACTGATTTAAATCTTTCTCGGTTCAATACAATCACCTAATTATCAGACTACTCACAGGCATGTCTACTCTTCGGTGTTTCTCTTATTAGACATATCCTCGACAAGTTTATTAACAGTAGGGCTGTTGACTTCCTTATTTGCCTGCTCCTCTAAAAACCTTTCAACCTTCAGTGTCTTTTTTTCCGTATTTCCCTGTAGATCCTTGGCAAAAATAACTATCTTGTTTTTACCGAAATTTAAATACACAGGCTCTGCAAATATACTGGATGCTCCAACAACAAATTCCTCATTCTGCTGTAATATCCATTCACCCTTCTTTTCAGAACCTTCTGCAGATTTTTTGTTGGCTATGATGCTTTTTTCGTCTTCCTGACTGAACCAATATAATTCAATTGTTATTTCCGTACCTTCCTTTGCGCTTCCGGAAACAACATACTCTCTATCAAAGGTTTTTGATTCATTCCTGTCAGATTGCAGCTGGAATACAGCCACAGTCTCTTTGCCATGTGACGTTTCTGTCTGGGCATATACTGCTGCGCCTGTAGCAAATATTGATATTGTAATTATTGCTGATACCAGCATCTTCCTGAACATAGAACTTCCCCCTGTGGATTTGTTAATTACCCTATTATGCATTCTAATCCTGATTATTATTATACAGGAAGTTTGTTACAACAATGTTACAAACTAATTAAGGTTATTTTACATTGGAATATTATGTACTAATGATTATCATAATACATGAGGAAGCAATTCTTTCCTCATGCATATGTTAATATTATTGCTCATCAGCAGGCTTATTATCCTCACAGGGAAAGTCAATTATTACCTCTGTACCTTTACCATATTCACTCTCTATCCTGATAGTACCCTTATGTGCCTCAACTATATTCTTGGCTATGGAAAGCCCCAGTCCTGTTCCGCCCATTGCCCTTGATCTTGCCTTGTCCACTCTGTAGAACCTTTCAAACAGCCTCGGCAGATCTTCCTTGGGTATACCCATTCCGGTATCTGCTATTCTAACCTGCACATTATTCCTGTTCATTGCTGCCTTTACTCTTATGCTGCCGTTTTCCGGTGTGTATTTTATTGCATTGCTGATTATATTGATTATGACCTGTTCTATCCTGTCCTTATCTCCGTTTATTTCACAGAGCTCTTCATCGGCTTCAAAAGTCAGTGCATGGTTTTTCTGCTTTGCTGCCATTTCCATCTTCACTACACAGTCCTTCAATATACTCTTTATATTAAGGGTCTTCATATTCCATTCCATCTTGTCATAATCAAGCTTGGAAAGCTGCAGCAGATCCTTTACCAGCCTGGTCATCCTTTCAGACTCGCTATTGATGACCTTCAGGAAGTTTTCAGTGTATTCCTTGTTTTCCATGGCTCCGTCTAGTAGGGTCTCAGTATAGCTCTTTATAGTGGTGAGTGGTGTCCTAAGCTCATGTGAAACATTGGCCACAAACTCCTTACGCATCTTGTCCAGCTTCTCCTGCTCAGTAACATCCTGGAATACCAGCATCGCCCCTTCCGCCATGTTGCGATCGTTCATGATCTGGACCACACTGACCTTGATAATACGGTTGTTTATACCCAGTATGTTGTAGTTCTGGTCACTGTCCTGCAGAAGCTCCTCATGGCTCAGGCCAAACTCCAGCTTCTCTGCGACACTGTCGAAATCTCTGTTGAGCAATTCTTCCTTGCTAATGTTAAAAATATTATATACTGCAGGGTTCGCAAGTATAACGATCCCTTCAGCATCCACAGCTATTATTCCGTCAGTCATGTTTGTCAGTATCGTTTCAACCTTGTTCTTTTCCCTGGCCATCTCTTCTATGTTACTCTTAAGGCGCACCGTCAGATAATTGAACATCTCTGTCAGCTGCCCCACCTCATCCCTGGATTTCACTGCTATAACCTGGCCAAAATCACCCTTTGCCAGCTTTTCAGCCTTTGAGGTAACTTCCTTTATAGGACCGGTAAAGGTCTTGGAAAGAAGATTGCCCAAAAGTGCAGTTATACAGAGAGCCCATATGGTAGCATTTGCAAGTATGCTCCTTATATTGTTCAGGTTTTCTTCAACACTCGACAAGTCGGCACTTATGTATACAGCGCCTAAAATGTTATTATCCGAGGAGGTTATCGGCACTGCTATGCTCTTGAAATATTCATTGTTTTCATCAGAGTATTCGATTTCCCTGTTCTGCTTTATTGCTTCCTCAACTATCCATACTCCACGCAGGTCACGTTCTGCTATGGTCCCTTCATAGTCCTTCTGGTTCGCTATGAAGTCGCCGTTCTCATATACCAATACCGCTCTTACCTGTTTCCCCTGCCCTACAAACCAATTGGAGACGATATCCTGGATATTGGGCGCTCCGACTGATTTGTCCTTAAGGTTGTCGGCAAGATAATAGCTCCTTGCTATTATGGTATCTGTCATGCTGTTGATCTGATCTTCTTCGATTGCCCGGGTTATATATACCCCTACTATGGACATTGCAAGCCATACCAATAGGAAGGATATTATCACAAGCTTCCACTGGATGCTTCTCAACATTGCTTAAATCCTCCTGAAGTAATATCCTACGCCCCTTTTTGTCTGCACGTACTTGGCATTGCTCGGGTCGTCCTCTACCTTCTCTCTCAGTCTCCTAACAGTTACGTCCACAGTTCTGACGTCTCCATAGTATTCATAGCCCCATACCTCTTCCAGCAGGGTCTCCCTTGAAAATACCTGCTCAGCATGAAGCGCCAGATACCTTAGCAGCTCGAACTCCCTGAGTGTAAGCTCTATGATGTTATCTCCCTTGCGCACCTCATACCTGTTAAGGTCAATTGTCAAATTCCCCGATCTTATTACCTGTCCGCTTCCCTCCATACCGGAATTTAGGAAGTTTGCCCTTCTTATGTTGGCTTTTACCCTTGCCATAAGCTCCCTTACGCTGAAGGGCTTGGTCATATAGTCATCGGCTCCCAGCTCAAGACCCAGGACCTTGTCTACCTCTTCCTCCTTGGCTGTAAGCATTATTATAGGTGTACTTACGTTTTCTCTCAGCTTCTTGCAGACGGTAAACCCGTCCATGATCGGAAGCATTATATCGAGGACTATCAGGTCAGGCTTGTGTTCATAGGTCATATTTACAGCCTGCTGTCCGTCCTCAGCGACAAATACCTTGTAGCCTTCCTTCTCCAGGTTGAATTTGATTATATCTGCTATCGGCCTTTCGTCATCCACCACAAGTATTCTTTTAGTATCCATTAAATACACCACCCCAAAATCAATATTCAAATACGCTAGCCAGTACCGGCTTATCAGTCAATTATTGAAGCTATATACTTCCTGTATATGCATTTCCATGTTTAAAAACACCTAAACATATTTTACTACTTCTGTGGATATTACGCAACAATGCCGGTTTTGTGCCGGAACATCCGCCAAGCTTTGGAAAACAGGGACTATAGTCCTATTAATATAAGACAAGTTTCTTATACTAATTTTTGACAAATTGGTTTAAAATAAGACTATCTCAACATAATAATTTTATATCCCCCCGGATATAAGAAAACAAATTCGTTATTTGTTTTCTATTTTTTTACCTTTTCCACGCTCCCGAGTCGATATATCTGTTCAATTCTGTGCCGTATACCTTCAAAAAGGCTTCATCCATAGTGCCTCCATTTTTCAGTTCATCCAGCAGTGCAATTATTTTTTCCCTGCCATAATTCCTGACAAGTCCTTTTACAATATCACAGGACTGCTTGTAGGACTGGGTCTCATCCAGTTGCATAAAATCCTTCCTCAGCTCAGCCGCTGAGAAATAGCTTTTGTATGTGAAGCCGGGCGCCCATTCCACTCCATCGACCGCATACTCCTCATACAGGGCTATCCCCTCGGTAAGCCAAAGCTCAAGGTTACCTCCGCTCTTCTCATCAATAACGCTGTGTACATACTCATGAAGTATGGGGCCTCCTTTTTCTATATCACCGTCAGCAACTTGCTTTTGGTCAAAATAAGCCTTGGGTGACAATACATGGATGATGCCCATATTGTAAAGCCCCATGACAGCTTGTCCCCTGACAGCCCGCTGGTGATCCCACATGCTTTCCTGGTCGCTGTATACAAACACCGTAGTTTTGCCCTGGGGATACAAGCCATAGCGCTGTCCTTCAACACTGCGGCTCTTTTCAAATACTGCACCGATGTCCATAACGATATCCGCATCCGCTTCAGTGTACTTTATAATGAAGTTTTCCGTTTCATATATGCTGAATCCTGGTGTCAGACTGTTGCTGCTTACCTGGGCAAAAACCTTCATTGCCTTGTAGCCTTGCATTTTTGCAGCAATGATGCCTTTATCCCCTGCGAAAAAAAATAGTACTGAAACTATTGTTAGTACTATTATGAGCCTCGATATTTTCTTATTCATGTTTCCAATTCCTTTCCAATGGGAAATTCCCGATATACAATGTTGTTGGTTTCACGGAATTACGGAATCAGAAACATTATACTATATATTTATGTTAACTTCATTGGTATATTCTGATACACCCTAAAGCCACTAATGACAGCCGCTGCAGCCTCCACAGCTTCCGCTGCTACAGCCTCCGCCTCCTTTGGAAGAGCTTCCGAAGCTGCATTTTCCTTCAAATACCTGCTTCACCTCGCTGCTCCCGCATTTTGGGCATTTGATGCTGTCTCTGCTGGACGGCTTCACTATCTCATCGAATTTTTCGCCGCATTTATCACATTTAAAATCTATCAAAGCCATTTGTACTCCTCCTTTAAAATTAATTTATATCAAGCACCGTTTTTTTTCAATAGCATATTATGAAATAAGGCTCAATCTTATACAATTTGCGGCGGATCTACACATTATGATTTGCGACGAATGGACACTAATGTAGATTTGTTCGTCACAAAGACGGTCAAGGTAACACAAATCTGTTTCAGCGGAGCTTAAACAGATTTTGTATAAGCTACATATTCTACATATTGGGGGATGGCTATGAATTCCGTAAAGAGGTTTTTAAATAAAATTCCTTTTGTTTCATATTTTAAAAGGATCGATCCAAAAATTACCGATCTGCTCTCTGCCAAAAATGTCAAGACAATTCCCGTTATATTGACCTTCCACAAGCCACTTGAGCCTCAGCTGGAATCCAGGCTGAAGCGTGCAGGCTTCAAGCTGAAATACCACCTCCCTTTTATGAATGCGGCCACAGGTAAAGTAGCTGTAAACAATTTTGATTCTGTCAGTAGTTTTGTCGAAATCTCAAAAATTTATTTTGATGGCACAGCTTGCCTTATGGGGGATGCCACCAACAACGGAAGCGCTTCTGCTGCCGTTGTGCCCCCTGCCTTGCAGCTCACCGGGAAGGGTATTGCAGCTGCCTTTATAGATTCGGGAGTGTTCCCGCATCCTGACCTGGTAAAGCCCCGCAACAGGCTTGTAGCCTTTAAGGATTTTATTAGCGGGCTGGAAGAGCCTTACGATGACAATGGTCATGGTACCGGCTGCATCGGAGCCTCCTTTGGAGCCTCTACCGACGGCAAGTTCAAAACGGCAGCCTATGATTGCAGCATAGTGTGTGCCAAAGCCTTCAACAAATTGGGCTATGGCAGCTATTCCGACATACTTGCTGCAATGCAATGGATATGCACTTTACGTGAGAAACACAATATCAGGGTAATGGTGCTTCCCTTTGGCTGTCTGGAGACCCATAAGAGTTTTGATATAATGAGCTCTGCCGCAGAAAGCCTCTGGAACGGCGGAATATTTGTTTCTGCCTGCAGTGGAAACCTCGGACCCCGGGAGGCGAGCATAACCTCACCGGGAGTCAGCAGCTGGAGCTTTACGACCGGTGCCTGCACGAATGACACTAAGCCTCCGCAGGTCGTTCCCTTCAGCGGCAGAGGGCCGGTACCCGGAAAGTACGATAAGCCTGATGCGGTAATGCCCGGCTTCAGGGTCACTACCCTCAATACCGATACAGGATATTTTCCAGGAAATATGTCGCAGCGTTCAAATTTTGCCGGACAGCACTACACAGAAATAAGCGGCAGTTCGGTTGCAGCGGGAATGACTGCTGCCGCAGCGGTACTGCTTTATCAGAAAAAACCCGAGCTGTCGCCGACGGATGCGAAGAACATCTTAAAAAGGCTCTGTACTTCAATTAATGAGCTGAAGACAGCACAAGGCGTAGGAATGATAGACATAAAAAAGATTGAGGAGCTCTAACCTTCCTCAATCTTATGTACATATATCCTGTTATTTCAGATATGTCAGCGGATTCTTCACCACTCCGCTTTTCCTGATTTCAAAGTGTACATGCGGTCCGGTGCTGTTGCCGGTACTTCCTACCGCCCCTATGGTCTGACCTTTGTATACCTTCTGTCCCACTTTTACCTTGTAGGCGCTAAGATGTCCGTAGTAGGATACAAAGTTTGCACCATGGTCTATCTTTATCAGCTTGCCATAGCCGCCATCACGTCCTACAAAGATCACTACTCCCCCATCAGAGGCTTTTACAGCAGAGCCGTAAGGAGCTGCTATATCTATTCCTGTATGGGATCTGCCCCATCTCTGTCCATACCTGGAGGATATGCTTCCTCTGGCAGGAAATGAGAAGGTTCCTGTTCCCTTCTTCGGAGGGGGCTCCTTAGTGCCCTTCACTATGACCTGAGTCTTGGGCTCCTTAAGTATTTTCTCGCTGAGGATCTTGCGTCCTGTTTCTATACCATTTATTTTGGTTACTTCAGCGACAACTTCCTTTTCTCCGTATACTCCCTTTACCTTTATACTTGATTCGTCCTTGTACAGGGAACTGCTGAATTCCACCTTCTGCTCAAAATCAGCCTTTTCTTTGGATGTGACTGACTGAACAGTTTTCACACTTATCAAGGGCTTTGGCACTATAAGGCTTATAACCTGGCCGATTTTGACCTTTTCGGGATTTACACCCGGATTTGACTTCTGCAAGTCTGAAAGCGACATATTATACTTCTTTGAAATGGACCAGAAGCTTTCTCCCGATTCTATAGTGTGGGTACGGGTCTCATTGGTCCCCTTCATTATGAAGCCTATTATCTCGTCCTTTTCGGCTATTTCTGAGGCGTCAATAAATTCATCCTTCAGCTCGACCTTTTCGGCAAAGCCAATTTCTTTGTATGCGGATCTTTCCGCACCTCCAAGGCTCTTATCCTGAACCTCCTTGAGAAGGCCTTCGGCCAGAGTCTTAGATTTCAATACCGCGATCTTGTTGCCGTCGGCATATATGCTGCAAGCCTGGACCTGGAACTTCACATTCTTGCTTAGAACCTCTACAAGGGGAGCATCCTTCAGTACTTCATCCTTTGATGCCCTTGTTTTTTCATAGGTTATTTCACTTGTGAAGTTGATCTCTGAATCCGAGTTCTCCTTATACTTTTGCTTCAAGATCTGAAGCGCGCCTTCAACGGCTTTCTGGTTCCTTACTTTGCAGATTTCGGTGCCGTTGACCTTGACTGAATATGCGCTTCCTGAGAATACAAAGAGTATGGAAGTGATGATCAGCATGGCTACTACGCCGCATACCAAGGCGAATCTTTTTTTATTTACAATCTTTTTGGAGAAGTTACTTGTATGTAATGAGCTGTGAAATAAGCTTGATATCTTTTTACTACAACTCTTAAGAGCATTTCCGGCATGTTCCATGCCCTTTGAAATCCCGTCCTTAAATTTCGCTAACGCTTTCTTTAACTTGTCTTCCTCCATCCATTCGCCTCCTTAAGCAAAGATTAAGACCTATGTCACAATACATATATTTCGCGAAAATCATTTTAAATTTCTAATCAGATTTCGCGTAAATATATCCTTGATTTATTGAATTCGCGCCATGCCTATACAAAATCTGTTTGAGCTCCGCTGAAACAGATTTGTGTTACCCTGATTTGCTTTGCGGCGGAAGCAATCTACATTAGTATAAGTCCGCCGCAAGTTAAATAGAGTAATACCTTAGACGCGTTCAATATAGTACACGAGTACTATTTTACTATAAGAGTGCTCATTGTTCAACTTTTTATGTCTACCGCCAAAATATTACATAATCTACATATTGCCTATACTTATTAATATTCAAACTCATCTGATATATACCTGAAAATCGTACAAGCAGTTTTTTTGTATCGACTCACATCGACATAATTCTCCAGTTTTTTATGTATATATCAAGGCGGAGAGAGATGTTTATCCTAAATTATAGTGGAAATATTTTTGCATCTCGTTATTTTATTCATATTTTGGTAATATTTAAGCTAGATTATACTTCATTCCGGCAGAAAAATGAGCCTGATACAGTAGTTACACATTATGTAAAGCTAATGCCATAAAAAGATATCCTTTCCGCCTGCGATTAAAAATGTCATATATGGTATAATTAATATGAATTGGAATTAGTGTTAAATATGTTTAAATACCTCCAAGGAGTGCATCAGAATGAATTTATTCCGTATAAAATCAAATAATGAGGATCTGGGCCAAACGCTTGTTGAGAACCTATTTATTAGTCACTACATGCCTTCTGCCCCGGCAAACCATGTCAAGATCTACCTACTGGGCTTGAAGTATTCCCAAAGCTATGTCAACAACATGCTTTCCAATGAAACTGTAGCCAGGACCCTCAAGCTATCGCCGGAGGATGTAAATGCCGCCTGGAGATACTGGGCGGAGCAGGGGATCGTGAGGCTGTATCCCTACACCAGCTCTGGTGCTGAAGAGGGTTTCACCATAGAGTACTTGAATATCAAGGAAATAATGCTTAACATAAAGGAAAAGAAGGAAGCCGCCGGCAAATACAGCCCTGAACGAATAATAAGCGCCAGGAGCAACAAATATGTCAGGGATATGTTCGACCACTTCCGCAAGCTTTTCGGAAGAGAATTATCCCCTAACGAGCTTTTTGTATTCCTGGACTGGATGGATGACTACAACTTCACGCCTGAGGTCATGAAGCTGCTGGTGGAGGATTGTATCTCAAGGGACAAGAAAGACATGCCATACCTGAAGCAGGTGGCCAAGAACTGGTTTGACGCCGGGATCGATTCGGTGGAAAAGGCAGAGCAGTATAACCTCCGTCATAAGGAAAAATGGCAGAAGTACAGTAAAGTACTGAATTTTCTGAGGATCGGGCGGCAGCCTACCTCAGCTGAGGAAGAAATGCTCCAGAAATGGTTCTACACCTTCGGTTACAGTGAGGAGATAGTGCTCAGGGCATGCGAGCTGACCTCAAAAACCCTTAAGCCCTCCTTCAATTACATAGACAAGATATTGAGCGAATGGCATGAAAAGGGCCTCTCCTCAATCACAGAGATAGACGCCCACCTGGCAAAGAATCCTGTGGAGGAAAAAAAGGGTCCGAAATCTCCAAAGCCCAGCTTCAACAATTTTACAAACCGCAAATATGATGCAAAGGCTCTGGAAGAAGCCTGGCTCAAAGCAAGCAGAGGTGAGTTAAGTGAGTAGTACTCAGGATATCCTGAAGCAATATGAGCTTGTACGCAGGAGCAATAAGGAGGAGTTGGAGCAGCGCAAGCAGAATCTTTACAGCCGCATACCAAGGCTGAGGGAGATCGAAGATGCTCTGGTGAAGCTCAGCATTGACATTACAAGAGCAATACTCAATAAGTCCTCCGACCCTGAGGCATTGCTGGCAAATCTGAAAAAGCAGCAGATGGATCTGAAGGTGGAAAAGGCAGAGCTGCTGGCGGCCAACAAATATCCTATAGATTACCTGGATGAGATATATCAGTGCAAGACTTGCAAGGATACCGGGTTTGTCAGCTATGAGAAGTGCCGTTGCTTCAGGCAGAAGGAGATATATCAGAATTACGAGCACTCCAATTTCGGTTCCATATTGAGCCGGGAGAACTTTGAACAGTTCCGATGGGAGTATTTTCCCAAGGAAGCTGATGAGAACGGCATTTCACCTTTGAAAAATATGCAGGGTATTTATAAAAAATGTATCGACTTCGTAAATAATTTTGACAAGAATAATTCAAGTTTATTCTTTATCGGCAGTCCTGGGCTGGGAAAGACCTTCCTGTGCAATTCCATCGCCAAGGATCTGCTGGATAAGGGAAAAAGCGTAATATACCATACAGTGCCTGATCTTATCGATGCAATGAGGAAGTATAAGTTTGACTTTGACAATGAAGAAAGTAACCAGCCGTACCTGAGTGATATCTATAACTGCGACCTGCTGATAATGGATGATTTGGGCACTGAGCTTACCACCCAGTTTGCCAACCAGGTGATATATAATATCCTGAACAAGAGGATCCAAAACGGAAAGAAAATGGTTATCTCAACAAACCTCAGCATACAGGAGCTGCAGAGTATGTACTCAGAAAGAATTGTGTCAAGGATCATTGGCAACTTTGAGTCCTGCAAGTTTGTGGGTATTGACATACGCCTAAAGAAGAAGGGTATGGTATAAAAGTCTCGGCCTGCTGTTCTACAAATGCAAATTTGCTTGAATAGCAGGCCTTGTTTTATACAATCCTATACCTGAGAACAAAATGAATTACGGAGGTGCTTCCTTGGATATCAAGAATCTGAATGACAGTATAGTATTTATGGATAATACCTTTACCAAGCGTGTGCTCTTTTCCAGCAAGGATGTACTTTGCTTTCTACTGAACATGAAAAGAGGCCATGTACTGCCTGTACACAAGCACGAGAATTCTTCCCTGGTCATGAATGTGCTCGCCGGAAGCGGAGAGATCCAGATAAATGATGAGGTGGAAAAGCTTGTTAAGGGCTCAGTAGTATTTGCAAAAGGTGAGGATGACTTTAGCATCCCTTCGGTAACAGAGGATATGACGCTGTATGTAACTATCAGCCCCAATCCTTCAAATCAGCTTTACTCAAAGGAGATAGGCTAATACTGCAAAAAAAGGCTCAATGCTTATGTCATTGAGCCTTTTTTACTGCGCTTTCTATGCTTTTCACAAGTCCCCTGCTGGTTTTGGTAGCGCCGCTTACTACATCCGCCTGCAGTCTCTGTTTCTCAATTATTCGCTCAGGTATTTTCTTGAATACCTCCTCATACCAGCCTTTACTTTCATAGTGTTCCATCACTCTTATTTCCGTGATCCTTCCTTCTGCTACAACGACCTCGGTTGTGATCTTTCCTGCAAAGCCCGTAGCCTCGCCCTGATAAGTCCCATCCTTAAGTCCGCCCAATGGAACATTCATTACTTCACTGCTTCCGCTCCACAAATAGGATACCCCGAGCCATATGCCAAAAAATAAGATTAGCATAATTGACGTATACGCCATTATCGAAACCTGCCTGCTTCCTGCCTTCAGGCTTACTCCACCTTTGCCGCTCCTGCAGGCTCCCAGGCAATTCATGCATCTAATGCATTCTTGTGATATGGCATCATTATCTCCTGTGGCCCTTATTCCAGCGGGACACCCCTCCATGCATCCGCTGCAGCTAAGGCATGCCTTCCCATGTTCAAGGTGCAGAAGGCTGAAGGAACTGAAAAGTGCCTGTGCGGCTCCAAGGGGGCACAGATAGCGGCAAAATGCTCTCGTGATAAACAATGAGGCCATTAATATGGCTGCCAAAAGAACAAAACCTGCCTTCATACCTTCACAATAGTCAACAAGCATGGGGAGGCCCTGCAGCGCCCTCCAGGGCGATATTCCTGCAATTATCGCTCCAAAGCCGAGTATTGAAATCAAAAGGGTTACCAACAATACAAGATATTTCAGCCAAACCAGCCATACATACTTGTCCGGAAGCCTACTTGAGCTCCTCACCCCAACCCGTCTTCCCATCCAAGCAAAAAAATCCTGGACAGCGCCTAAGGGGCAGAGCCATCCGCAAAAGAATCTACCGCCAAGTATGCTTAGAACGATCAAAGCTATGGTGAGGGTTACGCTCCTGCTTATTCCTTCCAGTGTATAGCCACTGTCTGTTGCAAGCTCACGGATGACGCTCCAGCCTCCATAAGGGTTAAGATCCCCTATTCCCAAGGGTCTGAAATCTATGAGCTCTTTCGTATATAAGCCATATAGAATAATAAATGCCACAAACACAAGGAAAGCCGAAGCTTGTACAAATGTACGCAATACCTTTGGTTTTATATGTTGCATGCTGCCATCATCCTATCACTTGTTTTTGCTTATTCGCAGGACATCCTTTATAACGAGGCTTCCTGCAGCTGCATCTGTACTGCCCTTGGATACTATCAGTACTGATCCTTCCAACTCACTGCCGCTTAACCGGTATTCCTTCCCCGATGTGTCGGTGACGATCAGGCTGTTTCCCTCTTCCAGCACCATCCCAGCCTCCTCAAGTGCTTCCTTCATCCCCATTTCCTTACCCTGCGGTCTGTTTTCACCGCCTATTACCTTCAGCATGACCTGAGGGAAGATAACAGCATCTGTCGTTGTAGAAAAGCAACTCATTTCCTTGACATTCATCCCCAGCTTGAAGGCAGGGCTTATATTCATCGGGGAATTTTCTCCCTCGGCCTTAATATAGTACCTGTCCCTGACCATGCTTATGGTCTCGTTTTTCACAAGGCCATCGGATCCTTTCATTGAGAAAAAACCATTGGGATCCACCGATGGGAATTTTGATAGTATTTTACCTACCAGCACCGACTTGTCCTTGCTTCCGTAATACTCATAATAGTATGGTTGGATATCCCTGGTCAGGGCATCGAATATATACACATTCTGTATATCCTTCGGTGATATGTGGGTATACAGCTCTATCCTGTTGACCATCTTGACCCAGTATACTCCCATTTCATCAGGAACAACCACTCTTATGGGCTTTTCCTCCCGCAGTATTTCCTTGCCGTCGAATACCGTTCCAAGTATTATCTGTCTGTTTTGGATCATATCCTTGCTGATCATGGTATAGTAGTTATCTCTTCCTGTAATTCCTATCGCTTCAAATTTGTTTATATCAATGCCGTTCTTGCTGAGCACGTCAGTCAAAAGAGGTCCCGAGGCTTCTATGTTTATCTTTACTCCTGTAGTTTTCTGTAGTATAGTCTTTGTTGTCACCTGCGGATAGGCCTTCAGCTCTTCCGTATTCACCCTTATGGAATTATTGTCCGGCCAGGCAATCAGGAAACTGTTTTCATCCTTTTCCCACATCTCCTGGGCAATGGAATTTCTCACGGTCTCCTTTTTTACTCCGCTAAGTAGATAATTCCAGGCTCCAATGGCTGAATTCACATTGTTCAGTACTGCCTGACTTGATACGCTGGCTCCTGTTACCTGTACTATATCCGCCGGCTCTTCAGGATCCAGCACCACCAGCTTGAGGTATTCCTTCAGCCTAAGGCTCTTGAAGCGGTCTGTGAACCAGCCTTCCTTTATCGGATCTGCATACAGCGGGGTATCCCCCTGCTCCAGGATACGGATCCCGGCTGTGCGTTTCTGCTCATTGTCCATGACCACCAATGTCCTTATAGTACCCACATAGCCGGTACCCGACGCAATATAGGCAGCCGGAAGCCCATCGATGCTATATATCTTTTCTATCGCAGGAAAGCTCTCTTTTATAAAAGGGTCCTCCAAGGCCTCCTTCATTTCTCTTATATCAGACTCTTGAATGAATACTTCCCTTATCATCGACTTTTCCCTTCGAGTATCATTCATCATCCACAAGGCTATGGACGTTATAGCTATAAATACCAGCAGGGTGGCCGCATAAACTCTGTTCCTTTTCATATATGGCTCCTTAATCCACGGATATTTTTGCGATATTCATCACCCATTGAGGCTTGTTAACATCCCCCGCTTCCTTTTGCCCTATGACAAGCCGGAAGGGATAGCCGGCAGCTGCATCATAATCGCTGCCGTTCTCCTGCCAGGCTATTATCACAGGATACTTTTTAGCGGGGTCCTGCTCATCAATATAGTCCTCCTTCAAGGCCTGTTCAACAGACAGCTCCAGCTTGTAGCCGTCTGAGGCAACTACAGTAACTGTGGCCGCTTCCTTTTTCAGTCCTGCCTTTTGAAGTACTGCAGAAAGCTTGACTCCCCTAAAATGAAAATATTCCTTTGTACCATAGCTGTTCAGTGAAAAGAAATCGTCTTCTACAGTTTGATCCTTCATACCCTTCAGGTCATCCAGGGACAAGCTAAGGGAGTTATTTATTCCTAAGCCCTCAAGCTGTATAGAAGCCGTGTCTTCCTCCTCCGCTGTCGCCGGCTCCGGTTTTGCCTGGGAGGCTTCTCCGGAAGGCTTAGGCTCAGGTTCAGGAGCTGTCTCTGAAGCTGCAATCGGCTGTTCTGAGGGTACAGGAGCTTCAGAGGCTTCCGGTGCCTCCTGCGGTTGGATCTGCTGTGTGGCTTTCTCCGATACAGCCGGGCCTGATGAGGGAGCCTCTGCAGTACAGGCAGCCAGTAGTATCAGGCACAAAACCAATACTATAGCCGCTGCCAGTGAATATATCCTTTTCATATCGGCTTTTCCTCCATGATGTAATTTGGAGCAAGCAGTATTACTGCCTGCTCCCCAAGTGCTACTTTTTAAATATGTTCTCCGACAGCGCATGTACTACTCCGCCGTTGCTTGCTGCCCAAAGAGCATCCTTTGTTACTATTATCGAGTATATCGAATCAAGGCTGCTTGCCTCACCCCAGCCTGAGCTGATCCTGCTGAATTCCTTGCTTACCTTTTTAGGTTCCTTGCTGAAGAAAATGCCTTTTGTTGTTGTCCCGAACCAAAGGCTTCCCTTGTAGTCAACGGTAAGAGTCCTTATTTCCGCATTGTCCTTCAGCTTGTCCGGCAGCAGTTCCTCTCCTGTGTATTTTGCCGATATCTCACCTTGAGGATTAATACTATCTACCCTGCCACCCACATTGTCCATGGTTGAAGTAGAGCCGGATCTCACTACCCATACGCTGCCGTCGGGAGCTATACTGAAGCTCCTTGTCCATTGGTCAGCAAATTTCGTATTTTCCTTGTCAGCATATATCCTTATATTACCATCCTTGCTCATATATGCATAGCCGCCGCTGTATATGTTCTTATCCGCATTTACAGTGTCCGGATATACGCCTATCCATACGCCGTCCTTGTCGTCAACCCTTATGGTACTTACGGATTCCGCCGGAAGGCCATCTTTTTTTGTCCAGTTTTTCCAGCTGCCTGTTGCAGGGTCAAGGCTTGCCAGCCCTGATGAAGTCCCGAACCACACCTTACCGGTGCTGTCTATTTCTATACTCTGTACAAAGTCAGACAGCAGCTTGCCTCCGCTGCTTTGCTTCGTATACTGTACGACCTTGCCACCCTTGAGGTATGCCGCTCCATTCTGGTTCTTGGGTTCCTGGCCTCCGAGGGTGAACCACACACCTCCGGTCTTGTCTATGGCTATATCATTGACATAATTACCCGGAAGCTCTATTTTACTTACTTTTCCTGCAGCATCTATATAGGCGGCACCACTGCCGTAGGTACCTACCCACATTCCTCCCTTATCGTCCAATGCAAGGGCTCTTACACCTGCCATTGGCAGTCCGTCCTTTGCACCGCTCAAATAAGCCACAAATATCTTCCCTGAAGGAGAAGCTGCAGCTGGGGCGCTCACAGCTTGAGTATTTCCACTATTTCCGTCAACAACTATCCTTACCACATTTTTAAGACAGGCTCCCTGGTTCAGGTGTGTTATCAGTCTTATTGGCCCGCCCTCATTTCCGCTGGTATAGCCGTCACTCTTGGTATCTGTCACAAGGGGGTTTCCGTCCGCTGCGTAGGACAGCATTATTATCTTCCTGTCAGGTCCATCGACGATTCCTTTTTCAAGTCCGTCCTTCCCGAATATTGAGAGCACATCCTTGGAGAAGCCATCTGATGCAACAGCCTTTACCGACGTGAGCACCGAACCGGTCTTAAGTCCTGATTTCTGAATAAGCTTCCACAGGTCAAGCCCCTCCTGCTGGTGTTCCCCTATATATGTGTAGGAATCCCTGAATATTAAGTTATCCATGGCTTCCAGCTCACGGAGAGTATATTTCTTTGGTGCTTCCAAGGCTGTTCCCGACAGTTCAAGTACAGCTGTATCCAGGTATTGGCTGTATGTAGGACTCATATCATGCTTCCAGCTGCTTGTGGCAGAAGCATTGACTGCTATTTTTACAACATTTTTCAATATGCTTGCAGAGTTAACATCCTCGGCAGATTTCTGTCCGGTTATCAGATAGATAGGCCCACCGGAATTACCGTATAAGCTGTCATAGCCTGCTGATTCCTTGTCGGCTACAAGAGGCTTGCCGTCCTCCAGGTTGGAATTGGTCACAGCACTGGAGCCATAGGCCAGTATAACCTTGAGATTCTTGGTCTTTGCTACACTGTTTATATAGTCGGACTTCATGACAGCCGACAGCGGTAAGGTCAGGACTTTTCCATCAGCTGCAGTAATTATAACCTCACTGGCATTGGATTGCAGGCCTATATCTGCAGATCTGAGGAAGCTGTATAGGCCAATTCCTCTGTATCTTACCTGCTGCTCAGAAGCAGCTTTCTTTATATTATAGTCCCCTGTTATTGCAAAGGTCTGTTTACCTTCTATTTCAGACACCTTGAAGATCTTGGGGACGCTCAGTCTTGTTCCGGGGCCTTCCACTATCAGGGTGCTGTCTGCCAATGACTTGTAAGGCGCCTCTATATGGGCGTATTTGTCCGGTTTAAGGTTTACAGTTATTGAGGTGACACCGCTGATTGACTTTGTCTTTGGAATTACAACCATCAACGGACCGCCGTCGTTCTTGACATTTACCTTTTCCCCGCTTCCATCCGTGTAGGAACTCACATAGCCTGCCGCATTCTTGTCCAGTACCATCGGAGCTCCGTTCTTTGCAAAGGCAAGAACGGATTTCCCTTCAGCTGCCAATATTTCATCCAGTGTAACAGTGATTTTAGTATCTCTGTTTGCAAAGGTCACTGTGCCTTTGGCTCCCGGCAGCTGTACCTTTTCCTTCAGGAAATATCCCAGTTCTATTCCTTCGTAGAGATCTTTGTAGGCTTTGTCTCCCTTGGCTACGTCATAAAAGCCTTTCACCCTTGCCTTGATTTTTTCTGTGTTTGAAACAGCCGCACCGTAGCTCATGTCCTCTATGTCTGTGACACTGAAGCTCTTGTTGCTGAGGGTGCTTCCATCCATTCCTATGACCGTCACTGCCAGTTTGTTTGCTGCAAGTGCTTTATATGCAGCATCAGGATTGCCGCTGTGAGTACTGTAATTAACTTCATTCCCTACAATTATCTTATCCAGGAACTTTGCCTGCCTTGAGCCATTGGCATGGGAGTATTCAGTCTTGCCGGATATTATCCTGAGAGGTCCCGCATCGTTTCCGAGACCGCTCTTATAGCCGGCTAGGGTATTTTTGATCACGTAAGGATATCCATTTACTCCGTAGGCTACCAGGACTGGATAACCTGAAGACCTGAGATCTGCAGCCGGGTCTGAAACATATTTACCGTCATTCAGGTCCCCAGGGTTTTTCTCATAATACCCGAATTTTGATGGATCCGCTATCTGTTCAAGAGTGAACTTGTCAAAGTCCTTATAGCCATCGGTTGCGCTGAACTGGACCAGTGTCTTTGCTGCTGCATCCTTTGCCGAGGCTCCTGGGATCCCCGCCTTTTTCAGCAGGTCCCATAGCTTTACGCCCTCGTATTCATTTACGTACCAATAGGTTGAGTTGGAGAGGCTGTACTCAGCTCTGTAGCCCATTCCGTTTGCTGCAGGCTTGCCATTTTCATACTTGACCAGGTTCTCCAGCTGTTCCACCGTGTAGTTGACTTCTCTGCCTATCTTGTCACCGGTTACCGTGATTATATATTGAGAATTCTCTGCAGTA
The DNA here is from genome assembly GCA_964574195.1 of uncultured Clostridiaceae bacterium. Taxonomy (GTDB): domain Bacteria; phylum Bacillota; class Clostridia; order Lutisporales; family Lutisporaceae; genus BRH-c25. Next base: position 27,255 of record CAZNMO010000031.1, read on the forward strand.
TTATAGGGTGCCTTGTCATGCTTGTACCCCGGTGCATCGTTCTCAGCTACATATATATATGCAACATTTCCGAATTTCGTGTATGCAGGGTTGGGGTCTGCTCCAAATACTGACTTGTCATAGACAAGCTTTATGCAACCGTCCTCATTTCCGAGGCTTGGATCCGCACCGGCGCCTGCATCATATACAAAAGGCTTTGCATTACTTCCATCAGCTGAAGCTGTTCCATATGATACTATTATCGGCTTTCCCTTTGCTGCCGCTTCGTTTATCTGTGCAAGGGTAAACTCTGCTATGGTCTGTCTGACCCTGTTCTTCAGCAGTACCTTGTGGGCTGTATCTGTAAGCTTGATTCCTGTGATACCTGAGGTCATATTCTCCAGCAGGTATTTCAGGCTTATCCCTTCATATATCAGGTTTTTCTCTGTTCCGCTCCTTATGTCCTTATAAGCTCCTCTGAACACTCCGGAGTCCTGACTTTCCATTTCCCTTATGGATAGCGGTATGCTGGCAACAAGTCCGGGCCCTTCAAAGGTAAGTGTGGCGCCGGTGATTGCATCCACTCCAAAGGGTGCGTCCCCGGGAAGTCCTCCATTGGTAATGTGCTTGTAGGGGCTGACCGAATAATCTGTTCCTCCCGCTGGTGTTACTTTTATCTGGTTCACCAGCTTGATTACAGGGCCGTTCTGGCTGTATACCCTGAAATAGCCCACTATCGCCGGGTCATTCTTGACTGTATCCTTGACAGCCTTCCTGTCTGACTGGCTTGCCCCGGTTTCATAGGCCAATATGTACTGAGCCGAAGCATTCTTTATATCAGCGACAGTAACAGGAGTATTTTCATAGCCGTCGGCAGAAATAAATTCCACCTTGTCTTTATCACCATAGCCAGTCAGCAGAACGCTGAGAGGGACTCCGACGCAGTAGTCCGCTACAGTCCCTGTCTTTTTTGTGTATGTCCAGCTTCCTGATGTTCTTGGCAGGAGGAGGATATCTGCCTTAGTATACGCCTTGTTTCCAACCTTCAATGCTGAAGGCAGCTCATCTCCTACAAGTATTTTCTGTATTGTTTTGTTAAACAGCGGATTGTTCTGTTCTCCTACATGCTGCTGCCCTACCATAAGCAGAGGCGCATCCTTGTCTGTCAGGGCTTTTAGCTCTGATGCCTTTGGTGCTTTTTGAGCTTCTCCCCTTTCACCTGCCCGTTCAAAGGCAATAATGGTTTCTACCGCGGTCTTCCCCGCTACATCTCCGGCAGCCAGCTTGGGGAAGTAGTATCTTTCCACTCCCAAGGCTGGTGTAATAAGCTTTTTTGAGGTTGTGGAATCGCCTGTAAATGCCGGATCAAAGGTAACCTTATAGCCATCTCCTGCTACAAAAGCTATCTTCTCCTTATTGTAGCCGTCTTTCCCCAAGCCTGACATTTCCAGCAGCTTACTGATCTTTACCCCTTTACCAAGAAATATGCTTTTTGTAGGGGTAGTATTGATGGCCGAGTAAGTGTTGGTCGTTTGCTCCATTGCCAGAAGCTCAGCCTGTGTGTATGACTTTTCGTTTTCCGCTCCTATCCCCTGTCCTGTCACTACCAGTATGGGCTGTTCTGTTTTCGGCTCCCATATATCTGCCGAAACAATAGTGCCCAGTGATGAAAGTACCAGCGTAAAGACCAGCATAAGTGCCAGGACCTTTCTGAAGGATCGCTTGCCGGTGTATAGGTTTCTCATGATTCTCCTCCTGTTACTATAAATTTTGATTTTATAAAACAAAAAACTTCTTTTCTATGACAAAAAGAAGTTAATGAAACAACATTATTACCCCTTTTCGCATCGGAAGGCATTACAGTTTCCCATAATACCCTATCGTTCCATGGATCATGCAGTTCATGGCTGTTTAGATCCATAAAATCGGAGTAGCCTTATTTATTTAATTTTGGAAATCTTATCTAATTATATCGTTAATAATTTATCAACGCAATACATCCCCGCCGGTTTGCCTTCTTCTTATTTTGGCCTCTGCCCTGCTTTGAAGAAGATATCTCCCCATTGCTTCCGGTTTTGTACCGCTGTATTTTTCATAGCTGTCGAGCAGCCTTCTTATCATAATACGCTTTTCAGCCTTGAAAGCCGGTGTATTGGTCAGTATGAAAAAGCTCAGGTTCCCCAGGTCGGTCCTCGGATCTCCACAAGCTGTACTTTCAAAATCAAGTCCATATATCTGTCCGTTGCTGTATATGAAGTTGCGAAGATTTATATCTCCCTTGAGCAGACTGCCTTTACCCTCCCGGATGCTGTGAAGCTTTGACAGCCATAGTGCAAGCCCTTCTATCCATTCACCTGTGTCCAGCTTTTCAACCAGATCTGAAGCAAGCTCTCCGACGATATGCTCCAACAGCATGATCCCGCTGCCTTTGTATATTATCCCCGGAACAGGCATCCCGGCAGCTTTTAGCTTCAGTAGGTTTTTATACTCCCTTTCTGCCAGCTCCTGTCCTCCGATACCGTATTCCTTCAGTACTGCAAGCCTTCCCCCTGTCTCTTCGTGCAAGCGGACCAGATAAACCCCATTTCTCTTGCTGTGAAACCGTCCCAGGATCTCATAATCCATCATAACGGCTTCCAATCCTTTGCTTTTGATTCCACCATATCTGTCAGCCTTTCTACATCCCCGACTGCATTGACCACCTTCAGTCCTTCATATTCGGTGATCTCATTTGCTATAACTCCGCTCAGCATAAATACTCCAGGATCCATGCGTTTTTTTACATCCTCCAGCTTGGTGGCACAAAGTATCTTCGGCACATCAAAATCCGTCACACCCTCAAGTATGACATAATCCTGCTTATAGAAACTCAATATCTCTTGCACCGGAAGTCTTTCCTTGAATAATATATCCGTCTCATAAAGTCCCCTAGCAGTTACCAGCTCCGCTCCGGCCTTCCTGTGCCTGTCAGTGTTGGAGCCTTCAGAGTCAATAGCAAAGTCCTCAAAGTGGATCTCCTTTACCGATCCTACGGTATAGCCCCGGCGCACCAGCTCTTTTATTAGATTTTCAACAGTTGTTGTTTTTCCTGACTTTGAGTAACCGTAAACAGATATTACCTTCATTTTCGTCCCCCTACCCAATTATGCCGAAATTTATGGACAAGATCATGAACATTACTGCGATAACTATCAAAATAACCGAATAATCTCTTTTTCTCATTGTCAGCCTGCAGTATGATGTCCTTTGGGGATATGCCCTAAAGCACCTGCTCTCCATTGAAAGAGAAATATACCTTGCTCTATCCAATGCTTTTGTTACTGCAGGCATCAATATATAAGTATATAGTGAAAGCTT
>CAZNMO010000032.1:0-28460 GCA_964574195.1 uncultured Clostridiaceae bacterium
CTACTGACTGGCGTGTGACCAGGGCTGTTGTTGAAATAGTGAGGCAGTATGATCCTCATGGCAAAGTGCTGGTAATGGAAGGCTCAGGAGGAGATCCTACAGGAAAGACCATGGAGTATTTGAACTATACTCATGAGAAGATACCTGGTGTGGATGAATTTGTGGCAATAGAAGAGGACAGCGGGAAGTGGCAGGAGTTTGATTCTGCGGGACTTGTAAGACATAGCCTACCGGATGGACTATTACATAAGGAATATTATCTCAATAAGAAATTCTACCAATGTGATGTGCTGATCAGCATACCTTGCCTCAAGACCAACTCTGGGACAGTTGTAAGCGGGTCTATAAAGAATGTAAGCATAGGTGCCACACCTGCCAATATATACGGGGTCACAGCTACAAACCCCGGGAGGACCAGGATGGTGTCCCACAAAATAATTGATGGAGAAATGGATAAGTGGCTTTATGACTATTACCTGTGCAAGCCTGTCAATTTTGTGGTAATGGATGGACTTCAGGGCTTTCAGAACGGTCCGGTGCCCATAGGGAAGAGCCATATTTATGGGGATAGGATGAATATGAGGCTGATAATGGCAGGCAGGGACGCAGTAGCCGTTGATACCATAGAGGCATTGGTAATGGGCTGGGATCCCGAGTCGATCACATACCTGAAATACTTATCAGACAGCGGTATGGGGAAACTGGATACAGCAGAAATAAGCGTTGTGGGGAATAAGGTAGCTGATGTAAGGAAGGATTTTAAGATCAGGTTTTCAAACCTGGGTGGAGTTAAGGTGCAGGATAGTAGGCCTCCTGAGCTTGTTCTCATTGGCCGGCAAGTATCAGGCAGCGTGCTAAAGCTGGATCTGAACGCCGGAGAAGATACTGTTAAGGTAGAAGTGCTTATAGACGGCAAGCTGCATTCAATTGTTGAAAAACCAGACTTCAATAGTATTTCACTGGATATATCAGGTTACACAGCGGAAGAACATCAGTTGGAGATGATTGCTTATGACCGGTTTATGAATCATACTGGATTGAAAACCAGCTTCAAAGGTTTGTAAATAATGACTCGAAAAGTGGATAGAAAAGATCCTTCGTTTCACTCAGGATGACGCTTAATTGTCATCCTGAGCGGAGCGAAGGATCTTGTTATTTATTTGTATACAACTGGTCGAACCTTATGATAGCCAAAGAGTTGAGGTTCATCCCTGCCAGATGGTCATGGTATGCGACACCCAGTTTAGGATGGAACAGATAGACCCAGGGAGCTTCCTGGTTAAGTATCTGATTGATTCTCTGGTAAATCTCCAGTCTCTTGGCGGGATTGAGCAGCTTCTTTGCCTCCGCTAACAGTTGGAGCACCTCAGGGTTATTGTAGGCAGACATATTGGACCTGCTGTCAGGATCAAACAAAGGCTGCAGGAAATTATCCTGGTCGCCGTTGTCTCCTATCCAGCGGGATATATACAGATCATGAGTACGGTATACCTTCTTCTCAATAAATTCTCCCGTCGGCACATCAGTGACCTTGACGCTAAACCCTACTGCCTGAAGATCCTCCAGTATAAACTTTAGAGCCTTTGCAAAGATTCCTCCGCTTGCTCCATCCCTTGAAGCAAGGCTTATATTGAAATTCTTCAGTCCGCTCTGTTTCAGCATTCGCTTTGCCCGCTCAGGATCATATTCATATGGCTTGACGGACTTTCCGCCTAGCATTGAAGCCGGAAGCGGAGAGGAGGCCACAGTACCAAGCGCTCCCAGGGCTTCCTTTACGATCCTTTCCTTGTTTATAGCATAATTCAGAGCCTGACGGGCTTCCTTGTTTTTTACTAACTCATGATGGGATAGCATATTAAAGCCCATATAGTATACCGCCAGCATGTCCACAACATCGATATGGGCGTTTGCAGCCTTTGCCGACTGATAAGCAGCATCATCCTCGATCCTTATGAAGTCATATTCCTTATTGGTGAATCTCCCTGCAATATCCTGTGTATTGGTTGTCAACTCAACAGTTTCAACAAATGGCTGGCCCAGATAAAAATCTTTGAAAGCCTTCAGGACTATTTTCTCATTATCGGAGGTTTCAAGGGTATAAGCACCACAAGCTACGATCTGCTCTCCGTTCTGATAAGCCTTTTTTGATATGATAGGGCAGGCTCCTTGCCCAAGATTGAGCAGAAAGCCTGCGAAGGGCGCTTTAAGGCGGATCCTTAGTACATGTGGGTTGACGATCTCAAGGCCGGTGACCTTGAGAGCCTTCCCGGAGGCATAAGCCTCAGCTCCTTCGATGTCAAAGATCATCCATGCATTGGGAGATCCGGTTTTGGGACTGAGCAGCCTTTCGTAGGAAAAGACTACATCTTCTGCTGTCAGGGTATCTCCGTTGTGGAACTTCACGCCCTTGCGCAGCTGGAATTCCCAGGTGACCTGGTCATCAAATACACGCCAGCTTTTTGCAATACCCGGGGATACCATAGTCTTTTCGTTGATTATTGTCAGCATCGAGTTAATATTTGTAAAGGTCTGGGACTCTATTATATCCAGTGCCTTCATAGCATCTATATGCTTCAGGGGCGCGTAGGTGAAGGATTTCAGCTTGATTGCCGATGCATTATCGACAGCTACTTCATCAGTTAGCTTGCTGCTGTTTTCCTCAAGCTCTCCGGACAACTTCAGTAGGCTCTCCAGGGAGGTATAGGCACACTCAGTGTTAAGCTGCGTTGTTTCAACCTTATTGGCTAATAAGGAGAATTTATCACTCATGGATTGCGCTGAGTGTATTACGTGCTCAAGGGATGAGGTCTGGGCTGATACTGCGTTGTTCATTTCCTCCGAAACTGCAACAGTTTCATTGGCCGCTTCGATAATTGTGTGGAAGACCGCTTTTGTATTGTTGGAGAGTGTTCTTCCGGTGTTTACCTTTTCGGCTGTAATATTCATCAGGTCGGTTGTGTTCTTTATGCTTTCCTTTATTTCTGAAAGTATGGAGCTGATGTGTTTTACAGACTCCAAACTTCTGTTGGCCAGTTTTTTTACCTCATCTGCAACAACTGCAAAGCCTCTTCCGGCTTCGCCGGCTCTGGCCGCCTCTATGGAGGCGTTGAGGGCAAGTAGGTTTGTATTATCTGCAATGTCCTTTATAAGGGACAGTAATTGGTCTACATTGCTGGACTTGTTGTAAAGCTCATTGACAGAGGCTTTCACAGTGGTAACGGAGTCCTGTATGGCATCAATGGCATCTATGGACAGCTCCAATGCATTGGTACCCTCCTTTGAAACCTCCAGGGTCTGCAGGGATATGTTTTTACTGTCTTCAATACTTGCAATGACCTCCTCTGCCAGTGCGGAGTAATTGCTGATATCACCGACGACACTGTCTATCGACTTCATTTGCTCCTCAATTGATGTGCCTATCTCCTGTATAGTATCGATCAGGCTGCTTGAGATAAGAGCTGTTTCATCGATTCGGGTCTTCAGCCTTACCAGCATTTTTGTCTGATTGTTCTTGAGGATGGCAAGCTTTCCAAGCTTCAGGTCCGGCTTCGTATTTGTTACTTTTTCATCAGGAAAAACATTTTCAGAGTTATTGCTTCTTTTCTTGAATAACATGGGACCCCTCCTTTATACCGGGTTTACTAAATATTTACCAAATATCTTGTCTATTTCGACAGGTTACAGGGAAAATCCTCCAAAATATGTATATTTATATAGTAAAATGAAAATAGTGGGAGACCAATTATGCTGAATATTCTGTATCATCATGGCAAATAATGTTATAATTAGAGTAACATAATTTTGAAAGGAGAATAAATATGATCAACAAAAGAGTAGCTGATCTTTTAAACAACCAGATTAATAAGGAGCTTTTCTCCGCATATCTTTATATCGGGTTTTCCAACTATTATAAGGAAAACGGACTTGACGGATTCGCCAATTGGTATATGGTCCAGGCTCAGGAGGAGAGGGATCATGCAATGCTGTTCCTCCAATACATGCAGAACAATGGGGTCAAGATCACACTTGAAGCCGTCGACAAACCGGATCAAAGCTTCTCAAGCCATATGGCACCTCTGCAGGAAGGCTTGAAGCACGAGCAATATGTAACAGCATTGATAAACACTATTTATGACGCTGCTTATAGCGAGAAGGATTTCCGCACCATGCAGTTCCTTGATTGGTTCGTAAAGGAGCAGGGGGAAGAGGAAATGAATGCCGAGACTAACATTAAAAAAATGGAGCTATTCGGCTCGGATTCCAAAGCACTTTACATGCTGGACAATGAACTGGGCACCAGGGTGTATGCACCACCTTCCCTGGTACTGTAGCAGAATATCCGGCCTATACGGTCTGGGAGATGGAAATTATAAAAATGCTTCATCAGGGGCAGTCGGGATAGATATGAAAGCTATCCCGACTGTCTTTTGCTTGCAGCAATATTATAAATTTGGGTAACGGAAGGGAATTATGATAAAATGTAATGGGGCTGCCTGCAGCCAGAATATTTTATAGGAGAAGTATGGTTGATGAGTAAAAAGGGAGTCATATTTGATTTTAATGGAACGCTGCTGTGGGACACACAACTGCACAACATAGCCTGGGATAATTTTTTCACGGAGCATGGGTTCTTTCTGTCCGATGAAGATAAGCATCACAAGATGCATGGACGGCTGAACAAGGAAATCATTGCGGAGCTTTTCGGCGATAAGCTGACCAAGGCTGAGATAGAGAGGTATGGTCTGGAAAAGGAATATGAATATCAAAGGCTTTGTGAGGAACTGGAGGACTTTTCCCTGGCAGAAGGGGTGACAGGACTATTCAACAGGCTGAAGGAGCGGGATATACCTTTTGTGATCGCAACAGCCTCCGGAATAGAGAATGTTGACTTCTATATGAGTAGGCTTGAACTTGGCAAGTGGTTTAAGAAGGAGCATATAATATACAATGACGGTTCAATGCGGGGAAAGCCATTTCCGGACCTTTTCCTGAGGGCTATAGAGGTTCTGGGGGTGGATAGCAAGGATATAGTCATCTTTGAGGACTCAGTAGCCGGTATTAAGGCAGCTGAAACAGCAGGTGTAGGCAAGATTGTAATTGTGAATTCCAATGACAGTGATTATGAAGTATTCGGAGGCAAATATCCCATAATCACGAGCTTTAATGAGGTAAAGGCAGATTGGTATGAATAAAGGTGCGGGGTACGAAACAGAAGATCATTCTTTTGAAACGTACCGGCACCTTTACCTTTTTGATCCATGCCTTTCAATAATCCACAGCTATCTCCAGACATATCTCGTTGCAGTTTGGGAATTTGGGGCAGTTTATACAGTCGGTCCATACTTTATGGGGCATAGTCTCCTTATCTATGATACTGAAATCCAGCTTTTGAAAAAATCCGGGCTGATAAGTGAGGGTAAATACCTTCTGAAGCTTAAGCTGCTTTGCTTCTTCCAATATATGCTCCACTATCTGTTTGCCTATTCCCTTTTTGATCATGCCATTTTTCACTGCCAGTGTTCTGAGCTCAGCCAAGTCCTTCCATAGTACGTGAAGGGCACCGATACCTATTATTTCTCCATCCTCCTCCATAACAAAAAAGTCACGGATGTTTTCGTACAGTGTGCAGCGGGAACGAGGGAGCATCATACCGGCATTTGCATAATAATGCACAATTTCATACATTTGTTCCACATCGGGCAATATAGCTTTACGTATCACCAAAGTCAAGCACCTACCTTACAATAATATAATGCTTATAATAACAAAAACTGAATAATAATGCAATAGCAATGTATAAATATATACAAAGATGCCGGGTGTAGAACATAGTCTCAAGCTCTGATGTTCCACACCCGGCATCTTTGTATTTTCTGATACTATTTATTCAGTAGACTAAATAGTACCTCGGCCATCTCAGCCCTGCTTGCTGTGTCCGTCGGCTTCAGGCTGAGTCCATCCCCAGCTATTGCTCCGATACCTGCGAAGTAACTGAGCGCTTCCTTGGCCCATTCTGTTGCCTTGACAGAATCGGCATTAGTGGCAGGAGCCTTTTCTGTTTTTACTTCCTGAAGCCTATCCATAGCCTTCAAAGTCTTGTATAGCAGAGTATACATTTCCTGCCTGCTCAGTTCCTTTTCAGGCGCATACCTGTTGCCACCGACTCCGGAGGTTATACCCAGTCTCCTTGCTGCAGCCAGGTAATTCGTATAATAGGTGTTTCCTGCATCGGCAAAATTGTCCTTTGCATTTACCTCCGGGACTATTCCATATGCCTTCATGACCATTACCAGGAATTGCCCTCTTGTCAGCTTCCCATCAGGGTTGAATTTTCCATCTCCGGTGCCGACTGCTATGCCTCTTGCAGAAACAAAGGTTACTGCGTCTCTATATCGTGCAGCTGCAGCAACATCTGTAAATACCGGTTTGTTGTAGCCTACGGCATATCTTGAAAAATGGTTGGTAGTAAAGCTTATTTTTCCTGTTTCAGGGTCATATACACAATTACTGACCATCTCAGGCTTGCCTTCGGCATTGATATAGTATATTACTATGGCATTGAGGTCCTCCCCGGCCTTTGGAGTATATGGCACTGTTACGGTGACATTTCCGCCCAATTGGGATATTGTCTTGTCGCCGCTTGTAACACTGAAGTTGTATACTGGGTGATCTCCCACTATTTGTCTTGTTTCTTCGCTTAAGCCTGCTGTATCAGCTATGGCTGAAGTGATTTTGACACCTCCTGCAGCCTCTCCCGCAATGGTGTCCAGAGCTTTCTCATCAAAGGTGATTGCTGCTATGGTGTTTGATATCGTCAAAGAGCTTTTATTGCTTCCGGCCAATGCATCAATTGCCTTTTTCGGCAGGTTTGCTTCAACTGCTTTTGCACCGGCTGGTGTTTCTATCCTGAGCTCTACCTTTGGTGTAGCCTGGTTAATGGCAGCTGTAACCTGATTTTCTGATACATTGGCTGTAGCTCTTCCGTTGGAATCGATCGTAGCACCCACCGCAAGCATTACCGAACCGTTATTGGAAGCCGGTGTTGTTGTGGTCGTACCTGAAGGACCTGATGCTGCCGGAGGTATACTGGGATTGGAAGAGCTGCCGCCTCCTGAGGAATCATCGTCGTGTGAAGAGTCTCCTCCTGTGTTTTTTTTCTTCCACTGGGCATATACGGTAATGTCATCTGTTACGATCGTTGTTGCTGTAAATGTAGAACCACTTCCGTCTGCCTTTGTGCTCCAGCCTGTAAAGATATACCCGCTTCTGGTTGGGGCTGTCGGCAGCGAACCCAGGGGTTTTCCCTCTTCAGCGGTCATTGCAGACGGATTTGCCGCTGTGCTGCCTCCATTTGCACTAAAGGTCACTGTATGGATGGCAATAGACTGATCACCTTCCAGGACAGTAAGATCAAAAGCTTTGGTATCCTCTGAACCGTTATTGGAGACGGTGGCTGTCAAAGTGACTTCTGCATCTCCCTCTGAGAGATATGGTCTAGTTACAAGGCCATCGACGCTTATTATATTTGGATTATCTGATCCCCAGGCTATGTCTGAACCATAAACTGCTCCTGTAACAGTCAGGTAGAGGTTGCCTTCCACAGAGTCCTTGTTATCGCTGAAAGCGAAGACTATTTCCAGATCATCAATATCGGCATTAATTGCAGTTGCGGGGTCAAAGGACTCAATCTCAAAAGCTTCATAATTCTTCAACTGACCTGCATCGAAGCCTGTGCTTCCAGTATGGTACAAAATCCTGAAATCCGGAGAGGTAAAGTCGAATACATCGTCCCCGATATAATCTTCAGGTGCATCGCCTTCAAAGCTGGCGGAAATAAGACTGTCACAACCGGAAAAAGCATCATCTCCGATTTCGGTAACATTGTCCGGAATTCTGATACTCCTTAGGGAGTTGCAATTGTAAAAGGCCCTATAGCCGATATAATCAAGAGTACCTGGCAGAGTTACTCCCCGAAGCTCGCTGCAGTTGGAGAAGGCACTTCCACGAATCTGTAAGACACCTTCAGGGATAACAACTCCTGTCAGAATACAATTTTCCGTGTCATCAGCTTCAGCTTTAGGGGCAGAAGAAGCTTTTATACCGGATTCGCCTGAAAAGGCAAAACTACCAATGGCTTTGACCTGTACACCGTTTATCTTGTAGGGGATTATTACATTGCCTCCCTTGCCATGGTATTCCAGTATTGTTCCTGTGGTCTCATCAAAGGTATATTCTCTGCTTTCAAATTCTGCAGTTATGGTTATATCTGCAGCAGGCATCTCAAATACATACAGATCGTAAGAAGGTTTGCCAACTTTGAAACCGGGCATAGGAGGTTCAAAAGGATTATAATCTATTATATGATCTGCTGTGCCGTCATTGTATTTCAAGCTTCCTTCCTTCATGACATAACCAAGGTCGGGAGTTACATATGTTTCAATATAAGCTCCTTCCGAAGCTTCTAAAGTATTAGTCTCAATTTTTCCATGTTCAACTGCATCGATGCTTATGCCGTATACCCTGTTCCACTGGGCGTAAAGGGTCACAGAGCCTTTGCAGATCAGAAGACTGTATCCTGCTGCATAACTTGTGCCTGAACCGTCGGCTGCTGTATTCCATCCTTCGAAAATGCATCCGCTGTTTACAAGGTCTCCCTGTCCTTCAACCACAACAGTATCCCCCAACTCCAGTCCCGTAGCGGCAGGAGGGATATCGCCGGTTGCACCGTTGGCAGCATAGGTAACTTCATAGGAACTTGCAGCAATATAGGATTCAGTAGGGTAATCATGCCAAGGATTGGTATAGCCTGTTTCATCCGATGGATAATATATCTTGAATTGTGCAGAGTTAAAGGCAAATACATCTGTTCCCATTGCAGGTGCGGCTCCTAAAAAGATCGCACAGTTAATACTGTTCAAAGAATACGATTCACCGCTGAAGGCATTATTTCCGATACTTGTGACACTTGCCGGTACTACTACATTTTTGAGGGAACTACAGCCTTTGAAGGCATTGTTTCCAATGCTTGTAATGCCAGCAGGCAGCTTCAGGCCCTTAAGGCTGGTGCATGCAAAAAAGGAGTCTTCACCTATGCTTTCTATGTTATCAGGAATTATAATATCCTGCAGATCATAGCATAAGGCAAAAGTATTAACAGGTATGTCAGTCAGTTGGTCAGGTATGTTAATGTCCACCAAACCTATGCAGGAATAAAAGACTCCGGTTCCCATACTGGTTATACTGTTTGGGAGTGCTACATCAGATAAATTGGAACAATGGGAAAATGCATTATTCCCTATTGATGTCACGCTATCCGGAATAACCACACTTGTTAAACTATGCTTGCTGTTAAATGCGTATGCTCCTATAGCTGTTACTGCTTCTCCGTCGATCTCAGAAGGAATGGTAATATCTCCTCCGGCTCCGGTATAACCGGTTATAGCACCATCCTTTATCAGAAATTCCGACGGTTCAGCAATGGTCATCGTATAGCTTGCGGTGTCGGTTTGCGCGGGTGTTCTGCTGTCAGTAACAGTTATATCAAAATTATAGGTTCCTGGTGTTTCTGGAGTACCGGAAAGTAATCCTCCCGTGGAAAGAGTAAGGCCCTCCGGTAATATTCCGCTGCTGCATGTGTAGCTTTTAGCTCCAATACCACCAATGGCAGTGAAGTAATGTGAATAACTTGAATTGATCTTCGCTTTATTCAGAGCGGTCGTACTGATTGCCAGAGCTCTGGCAGCCTCTACATTCAGTTCGATGGTATTGGTGTTCTGAGTACCCCCTGTCAGGGCGCCCTTATATATAAATAATGAAATCACATCTCCGGCGTGCAGTTCATTATTTATTTCAATGGTAAATTGTGTATTATTGTTGGCATCATATGAACCACCATAGCTTAGGCCAAAGATAGAGTCATTAATAGCAAGATAAACAGTTCCAGCGGGCATACCGTTAAAGGTATCGTTTTCAAGAGTCAGTACAAACTTTTGCCCACCTGCCTCACCTGCATACAGTACTGACGTGTTTGAAGAAATGGTTGGACCCGTCGATGCCGCCCAGGTAGTCTGGGTACCTGCAAGCATGCTGAAAATAATTGACAGAGCAAGTACCATCGATAAAAGCTTTTTTCTTTTCATTACTTCCCATCCTTTCAATTTTGCTTTGCATTTTACTTCTGCATTAGTTGAAAAACTTCGCTGAGTGAAAGCTCAGCCTTGCCTTCCCAAAGGATACAGTTACCGTCAGTGGTTACCTTCTTGAAAAGCTCAATTTCCGACAGCATTCCGAATCTCACCGTCTGCAGCTTGCTCTCAAGGTTGAGGATCATGCTGCTGTTGTTGTCCAGGCAGACCTGAAGCCTGTAACTCTCCAAAGGCACAACACTTTTTATATGGCTCATTGATTCACCTCCGATAAAATAAAAATCCACCATACTCAGTGTATAGTGGATTTTTGACTGTTTATATCACCCTGTGGGTGATTATTCAATATAGTTCTTCAGAAGAACTCTTGAGTTGATATTTAGCTTTTCAAAAATGCTTTTCAGCAGTGTCTTTACGGTATTGGGTGAGATATACAGCCTCTGTCCGATTTCCTTATTTGAAAGGCCTTCTGCCGCAAACTGTGCGATCTGCATTTCCCGGTCGGTCAAGGCCGGCTTGTCCTCTGCGAAAAACTCTCCCTTGATCTGCTCAACCGATAACCGATAAGAGCTGTATAGTTCAAGGATCCGACCGATGTACTCCCGGCAAGAGCCCTGCCTGTATAGCTCCTCAAGCAGGGGCTTTATATAGTCACAATTCTCCACAAAAGGCATGTACAGCTGGTCCGGCATGGCTATGTCCAGCGCCTTTTGCAAAGCTTCAAGAGCATCCTTATGCCTGAATATCTTATTTTGTGCCGCCGCCAGATAGATGTAGGTATGTATTTGACCCAGCGTATTGGGGAAGATAGAGGCCATCCTGATAAAATGTTCGCTGCTTCCTATGAGCTTCAAATATTCGCCATTGATAAGCAGCACCCTTCCATATACAATATTCAGATAAGCCATTGTGGGAAAAAACAACCTGGTATTTTTAAATTCTCCTCCTGAGATCCAGGCAGGTATCCGGTCAGATATATCAAGGCAGGAATAAATGTAAGCTTCGCACATATCCAAGGTATGTATAAAAAGATACCACTTTCTGCTCATTATGTCTTCGCGCATATTCATAAGTGAAGGTAATACAGTGGAAAAGTCACCTTTTATCAATGCAAGCCTTATGAGCAGGAAAGCGGCACAGATCGCTATACCAGACTGGGAAGCGGCATAGGAGGTTTGATAAGCCGAGTGTGAAAGGATCTCAGCATTTTCAAAATCGCCGATATAGAAATGGCGTTCTGCTTCCATAACCAACTCTGCACCCTTCCCGTGACCGTTGGTGATCTGATAGTAAAAGGGCATGGCAGTTCTTATTATCTGAACCTCTTTTTCCAGCTCTCCGGATTTCCTGTAAAACATGTAAAGGACTGACGGGGATCCGAAGGTCCAGCTGGCGGAACCATCAAGAATGGAGGAGGGAGTATCCAGAAGCTTGCAGGCACGCTGGTGGTATTCTGACATTTTTTCTATATCATTATAGCCCGTGAAGCTAAGGACCAGCTCATATTCACCCAGCAGCCTTGTTCTATAGTTTTCATCAATTCCGTCCATGGTTTGGAGATTCATCATGAATTCACCACAGGCCTTTTTGAACAGCTCGGTCTCATTGAAGGTAAACAAACGCCGCATATAAAGAAGCATTGCATAGGGATATTTTTGCTTGATTTCCTTTGGACACTCAGCAAAGTATCTGATAAGCAGCTCCTTATATTCGCTGTTGAAGCTGTGGCCTTTGTCCAACTCGACAGACTTCATGAGGCTGTCAAAATCGCCGGCCATATACGAAAAACCCATTGAAGAAAGATATCCGCCATTTTCCAGGTACCATCGGGCGGTGTTTTTATACAAAGTCTCCCTGTATAGGCTATCCTTCTTTTCCAGCTTCTCCTTAAGAAAGCTTTTAAGCATACTGTGCAAATAATAGGTTCTTTCCGCAGCATCATAAGCTATAAACGTATTTTTCTCAACCATTGCATCAACAAGCTCAGCAGGATCTTTTACCTTCCAGATGCAGGCCGCCTGATTGATCGTAAAGCCGTCCAAAATGCTCATGGAGAGGAGGAAGTCCTTATATACTTCCGGAAGCGGTGTATACACCACCTTGTCAAAGAGCTGGTATATGTCCTTGATATGGGAGTTGTGCCCTTCTTCTGAATAATTCATCATTATCAGATACAAGGCGCTGATCCAGCCTTCTGTCAAGGCATATAACTCTTCGGCTTCCTGTGCCTTGAGCTTTATCCCGCATTGCCTGTAATAGGCGGCTATATCGCTGGGCAAGAGCTCAAGGGCTTCCCTTTCTATATGATACAGGAAACCTTTCAATTTAAGCTCTTCAAGGCTTGGAAAACCGGTAAACCTCAAGGTGAGTATTATGTGTAGATCTGTCATTTCACTGGTTGTCAGAAACTCGAGAAAGCTGTTTGTTTCCGCACACTCTGCCAGATGGTAATCATCTATAACGATCACCGAATTGTCAGGCAGTTCAATATCTGCAAGAATATTTACCGCTGTTCCCATGGAAACGCTGTCATAGGGGAACTGAAGCTGCAGAAGACTTTGAGAGCGAGCTGCATCATATTCACTGAGTATGTTGCAGAAGCCGTTCCAGAAATTGTTCAAGGAACTGGCATGGACCCTTTGCCAAAGTATATTGACCTTGTTTTGAGCCAGCAGCTCACGGATCGCAGTGGTCTTTCCATAACCCATGGGCGCCTCCACAATGGTCAGGGGATAATCAGCAATTTGCTTTACTGCTTTGCTGATCCTTTCATGGAAGTAGAGACCGCCTGTGGTTTTGCCTTTTAGCCTTTGCATTATAGACTCCTCCAAATCTTGTGACAATTTTACAATATCACTGAAATGCAGAGTATGTTTATCACAATTATATACATTATATAACATTTAAGTGAATTAAGTAATAAAATTCTGGGGAATTAAGTGCGGGGGGATATATTATGGAGCTCGGAATTTGAAAAGATGATTTATTAGGCTGCGGCGATTTATGCCGCAGCTTCTTTACTTTTCCGGATTCCCGAAAAAAAGACAGAAAGGAGGTTGGGTTTTAGGAGACAGTTCAACTGGTGGTATTCTCCCTGGGCGAGGAGGAATGTGCAGTCAAAATCGGCCAAGCTCAGGAAATAATCCGCATACCAGAACTTATAAGAAGTATCCCCAGCATGCCTTCGCATATTGAAGGGATCATTAACCTGAGAGATAAAGTTTTACTTGTGGTCGATATAAAGAAAAGCTCCGGATATGCTGCTTCAGAGAGCATTGAGGGCGGACTTACGGGAATCGCAGCGGCAATCGAACAGCTTGCTTCCTCTGCCACAAGCATACATACCAATGAACAAACTTTGAATGAGGAGATCAAAGAGGTAATACAGATTTCCGATGAGATCAACGAAATATCAGCCTTTTTGCATTATTTTGTACAGCCTATCCCAGTATCAGCACAAGGATAGTAAGGAGAGTAAACTTCCAGTGCAGATTGTTGGTGTAGGGTATGCCAAGTCCTTTTAGCTGGGAGACACAGCGGTATGCCTTTATTGCAGCGGGCAGTGTTATGAATAAAATTAATGCAGCTACCGGATATACTCCTGTTATTGCATATACTAATACCAGTGCAAAAGCCCCGAATACCAGGAATTCGTATAAACGTCTGCTTGCTCCTGAGCCCATCCTTACGCTCAGTGTACCGAGGCTCAGGTTTGTATCCCTGGTAAAATCCCTCATCTCATTGCTTATCATAAGTGCAGGAATCAAAAATGAAGCCGGCAGCGCAAGAATAATGGGATACCAGGAGAACTGGAGGCTGAAGGGGAAATATGCGCCATACACCATCAGCGGTCCCATGAGTATGAAGGATAAGGGTACTCCGAGTCCATGTCGCTTATATACAAAAGGCTCGCCTGTGTATGCATAGGAGCCGATGACTCCGATCACTCCTATGGCAAGCATCTGCAGGTTTGTTATATATATCAGATAAAGCCCTATCAGAGATGCGGCACCGAAGCAGGCCATTCCCCAGAGGAACACATAGACATCGAAATATGTGCGCTCGGCACCAAGAAAACGTATTTTTCTTCCGGCAGGCCTGTAATATCTGAAGGAGCCTTCGAAGTAATCATTGATAAGATTAGCACCTGACTGGGCAAATATACCTGCCAGAGTGATAAGGATGATTTTTACAATGTCCATTACAGGATCGGTCTTAAATAGCAAGCCGTTTCTGTAGGCTGCTACTATGCCGAGGGTGGTTGAACCCAGCGCCAGTGTAAGTGACAAAGGCCTTAGGGCGATCCATGAATCCTTGATGAATTTTTTATAATATGCTGTTTTTTCCGCTTTCATATATTACCTCTTATTATCGATGAATTTTATTACCATTATTACATAATAACAATAAATTATCAAATTGTATTGCATAAGGCAAAAAATACTCTTAGAATTATATAGGTGTATGTTATTATCATAGTAATTAACAAAATAATACTACATATGCATACACTAAGAAGAATGCGAACTATTCGGGCACCCACTGGGCGTCCACAGTGGCATCGCATAATTCTATAGAAATACTATAAACACTAAACATGGAGGAATAAACATGAAAAGATTGAAGAACTACATGCTACTACTGATGGCTTTGTCACTGCTGATGACAGCCGGCTGCAGCCCGGCGGCCACACCACCGGCTGCACCAGAGGCTACTCCACCCGCCAAGGAGTTGTCCCTGAAGGTTGGACTTATGCCGGCTGTTGACTCGGCACCTGCCTTACTTGCTGAGAAAAAAGGATACTTTGAAGAGCTGGGATTAAAGGTAGAGCTTCAGATATACAACAATGCACAAGACCGGCAGAGTGCCCTGCAGACACAGTCTATAGACGGTGCGATGACAGATCTGATCGCTGTTGCTGCCAATGTGGACAGTGGGTTTGACATAAAGGCCACTACCATGACCAACGGAGTCTTCCCGGTGCTTATGAAAAAGGGAAGCGAGGAGAAGAAGGACGTAAAGGTTGGCATGATGGAGGTAAGTGTATCAAACTTCCTTATCGATGAATGGCTGGGGGACAAATATAACATAGAAAAGGTGTACATAAACGAGATACCGGCAAGATTGGCAGCCATAGGGAGCGGTCAGCTGGACATGGGGCTTTTCCCAGAGCCTGTGGCATCCATAGGAGAGTTGAATGGACTTGAGAAAAAGTTGTTTGAGCCTGAGGCCGGTTACTGCCCTGATGTGTTCGTATTCACAGGAAAGGCGCTGAAGGAAAATGAAGAAGCCATAAAGCTGTTCCACCAGGCATACAACAAGGCGGTAGAGGACATAAACAACAACGAACAGGAAGCTAGAGACATACTTATGGAGAAGATCCCGAACCTCAAGCCCGAGGTAAAGGGCAAAATGGTGCTTCCCAAATACACAAAGGCATCACTGCCGGATGATCAGTATATAGACAAAATAATCAAGTGGACGGCTGAAGTGCTTAAGAAGGATCTGAAGGTAAAAGCAGGAGATCTGGTTGAAAGGAAGTTTGTAAAATAATGATACAGGTAAGTAATTTAGGGGTGAGCTTTGGCAGCGAAGCTGTCTTGGAAAATATAGATCTTAATATCCCTAAAAACACGACCTGTGCAATAATAGGACCCTCAGGCTGTGGAAAAACGACCCTGCTGTATACTTTGGCAGGGCTTCTTTCCCCATGCGAAGGACAAGTATTGATCAACGGAGAAGAACTGAAGGGTATAAGGAAGGCTACCGGAGTAATATTGCAGAATGGAGGGCTACTTCCCTGGAAGAATGCCTGGGACAATGTTTCCATAGGGCTTAAAGCAAGAAAACAGGACAAGGAGACTATCAGCAGTAAGGTCACATCCATCCTGGAGGAGCTGGATATGTTGGAGCACCGGAATAAGTTCCCAGCGCAGCTAAGCGGGGGACAGAAGCAGAGGATAGCAATTGCCAGGACACTTGTGCTGGAGCCGGATCTGCTGCTGCTTGACGAGGCCTCCTCCGCCCTTGATGCAATTACAAAGGAGCATATACAGAACCTTATACTGAAATTATACAAGAAGGATCCAACGACCTTGGTGCTTGTGACACATAGTATCGAAGAGGCTGTTTTTCTCGGACAGAAGATAGTAGTGATGAAAAAGGCGGCTGTAAAGAACATTATTGACAACCCATATTTCGGTGATGAAAATATCAGGCTGAAGACCGACTATTATAACCTCTGTCTTGAGGTCAGAAAATGCCTGGGTGAGGGTGATGAAAGATGAAGCCTTTAAAACGTATTTTTTTTAACAGTACCTTATATGGCTCAGGTATAGTTTTGATACTATGGTACATATTGCACATTGCCCTGAAGTCGAACATAATTCCAGGACCCTATGAGACCATCGCCATGTTTCTGAAGCTAATTCAGGGAGACCTGCTGCTGCATGTAGCAACAAGCCTTTTCAGGATAACTGCTGCTGTTGTGATATCAATGGTCATAGGAGTGCCCCTGGGGCTGTGGACAGGTCTGAAAAAGCAGGCAGATGTTTTCATATCTCCTATTGTGTACATTCTTTACCCTATTCCCAAAATAGCCTTCCTGCCTGTTTTCATGATATTGTTCGGGCTGGGGAACAGCGCCAAAATAACACTTATAATTACAATAATAGTATTTCAGATAACCCTTGCCGCCAGAGACGGGGTCAAGGAGATACCTGTTGAACTTTATTATTCCGTCAGATCCCTGGGGCTCAGCCAGTGGCAGACCTATATGGACCTGGTGGTGCCGGCGGTGATGCCCAAGATACTGTCCGCCCTTAGAGTCAGCATAGGGGTGAGTATTGCCGCCCTGTTTTTCGGCGAGAATTTCGCCACTACCTATGGAATTGGATACTTTATAATGAACTGTTGGATCATGGTTGATTATGTGCAGATGTTTGCTGGCATATTGGCCATAAGCATAATGGGGATCTTCATATTCAAGCTTATAGACTTGCTGGAGAAAAGGCTTTGTCCATGGATATTCCTTCATGAGGCACAGGAACAGATATAAAAAGTATGCATTTAAAGTAAAAGCATGATAGAGGTATATAAAAGGAGCGGGCATTGTAATGCCTGCTCCTTTCAATTATCTGATGAAGTTGGTCCTCATTCGCTCTTCCCTTTCAGGGAGCTTCACCCCTGCGTCCCTGCCTGCCTGTATGCTTTTCAGCAGCCAGGCCATGTTTCTGCCCAAGGTCCTCATGGTCTGCATGCCTTCCAGGTCCTGCCTGACTTCTTCAGGAGTTGTACCATGTACCATGTTCCAGTACTGGGAAGAAACAACGGGCATATTGGAAATGGTAAAGTATTTGTTCAATTGTTCAAAGGCTGCTGTCGAGCCTCCGCGACGGCAGCTTACAATTGCAGCGCCGGGTTTGTATTGAAAGTTTTTTCCCGCATAGAAGAATCTGTCCAGAAAGGAGGTTATCAGGCCGGAGGCTGCTGCATAATGCACCGGAGAGCCAAAAACAAAGCCATCGGCATCCTTTGCCTTATCCAGAGCCAAATTGACAATATCGTCATCAAAGACACACTTGCCTGAATTATCTATGGAGCACCCGCCGCAAGCCATGCATCCACGTATCGGCTTTGTTCCCACATGAAGGATCTCTGTGGATATCCTCTCCTTTTCCAGCTCCCCTGCTACTTCACAAAGGGCGATATACGTACAGCCCTTGGCCTTTGGACTTCCGTTGATCAGTAATACTTTCATTTTCTACCTCGCATAATATTAAAATTTATTCAGGGTTGGTCTTACACTGTTCATTCTCTCCAAAATCACCGGTAACGTAATAAGAGGCATGGGATTTTGCCATAAGCTGATCCTGTTCATCGTATATTTCTCCCACAGCACGCATAATGGTTTTACCCTTGCTGATCACTTTGCCTTTTGCTGTCAGCTTGCTGCCTACAGGCGGACTCTTGATATAGCTTATGCTCATATCAATGGTTACAACTCGTTTGCCCAAGGTCAGGCAGGAGGTCCCCATGACAATATCTGCAATAGAGGCCAGGGTGCCGCCATGAACGGTGCCATACATATTTCCGTGCATTTTTGTGGTTTCAGCTCGGAAGCTGCTTTTTCCCTTCTCAAGGTCAATTATCTCAAGTTCAAGGAAATTCTCCAGAATTGGTGTTTGATACAACTTACGATAGTATTCACGAAGCCAGGAAAGGTATTCTTGTGACATTGCTTCATCTCCTATATCTTGCTTTTATATATCAGTATAGGTTTCTGTATGCAGTTTTGTCAACTTATCTTGCCCCGTACTGATGGGGGATAGCCCATATGAAGCTGATGCTCTAAAATTATGGATATTCCTTGATGAGACACAGGAATAGAAGCCGGCTGTCGAGGGCTAATTCGTTTATAAGGTATCCAGGACATTAAAAAGCCCCTTTTCAGAAGACTGATACAGTCTTGCCGAAGGGGGCTTTGTTTTGATATAAGGTTATTTAAGTGTTGCCAAAAATTTCTTTACAGGTTCCCAGTAAAAGCTGCTCTTATCATAGCTTTCCCATAATGCACTTGAACCATGCTTTCCGGGAAAATCAGGAATGTAGCAGGCTTTGTTTTCTGAGGGTATCTTGTCATACATGGCCTTCCATTCTGTTTCATCGCTGGCAGAAGTTATAAATACAGGGCAATTGACATTTACTGCAAAATCCTCAATGGTCCTGCCTTCAACTTTCATATATTCGCCGGGTGAAAAAGCCAGGAGACCGTCAATATCTTCAGGATACTTTTCGGAAAGGACAAATACGAGGGATGCTGAATAAGAACTGCCCCAGACGATTATCTTCTCTGCCTTTAATTCACCTTTTACATACTCCAGCGCAGCTTCCAGGTCAGGCAAGGCGTCTGCATACTGTGCTTTCATTTTAAGTCTTTTTGCCTGCTTCGCAGTTTCATTGACCACTCCTCTGGCACTGCTCCCTGATCGTTGATCGACTGCAAGGCAGTTGAAGCCCATTTTATTGAGCTCAGGTGCAATGGTATTGTATTCTCCCCTGCTGTAGTTGGCCTGGTGAAATAGTATTATATATGGGACATCCTTCTTGTTTGTCATATATAGCTCTGCGGTGATAGGCAACTTATCTCTGGACTCAAAGGTTACTGTTTCAGGCTCAAGAGCTACCGGCTCTGAGGATTTGGAACAACCGGGCGCGGTAAAGAGTACAGAAAGAACTAACATGGCAAGTATGATCTTCCTTTGCATTTTTATTAACCCCCTTTTATTTTCACTCATAAAAATACAGCTACGCTGCAATACAAATAAGAATTACACAGCTATATTTTACCATTTCTTCAAGACCGTTACAAATGTTTTATAAAGAAACAGCCACAATGCTTGAAGGGGATGTGCCATGTGAAGCTGATGCTGTCAAATCATATATAATATTTGAAATTGGGCGAGAATTATGGAATAATATTCATATATGGAAAAAAATGAAAGACCAGCGAAAGGAGCAAAATGGGATTGTTAAGCGATAAAAAAGCGATCAATGGTTATATGCCCAAGGATTTTTCCATCGACGGAACTTTAAAGCTGTTGAAAGGGAAGCTTTATGAGGAGCTTCTGATAAATATAAACGAGTAGAACGATAAATGTCTAGGAAGGGTTAGTTCATGTTTAAAAGAAAACTGTGCTTCTGCATATATCTGGGTATAACTATTTTGTTGTTTTCTTCTCCTATCAGCGGGCATGCAGATAGCACTTCCGAGGTAAGGATAGACGGTGAACAAGGGGAATATGATGTAACTGCAGCGCTGCTTATACTGGAGGATAAGGAAAGGATACTGTCGAGTGTTGATGTGTTCGACCCTGGTATAAGCGGAAGGTTTGTGCCTTACAAGGACAGCAAATTTGCCGGGGAAATTTCTGCCTCCGCATATTGGGCAAAGGTCGTCATAGGAAACGGTACAGATGAAGTGCAGAACATGTTCCTTGATATAAGCAAACCGCATCTCAACAATATTTCCCTGTATATATACGATCAGCAGAGGTTGATCAAGGAAATCAAGGCAGGTAGGGATTTCCCCTTCGGACATAGGGATATCAGGCATAGGAACTTTGTATTTGAGATAAAGCTGATGCCAAAGACTGCGGAAACAATTCTTTTGCGGGTAGAGACCAAGAGCTATCTGCAGCTTCCGGTCAAGCTGTACAGCTCCCGGGCATTTGTTGAAAAACAGTACGATACACAGCTCTTCCTTGGGATATATTATGGAATAATGCTTGCGATGTTCCTTTATAACCTGGTACTGTTTTTGGCCTTAAAGGACAGAGTTTATTTGTATTATATCCTTTATATACTGTGGTTTTCGATGCTCCAGCTTGTATGGGATGGCTTTGCATTTCAATTTTTATGGCCTGGCAGGCCTGACTGGGATGTACGGTCCAATCCGTTCTTTATAGTGTTGACCTCATATTTTGCATTGCAGTTTTCCAGGAGCTTCCTGCATGTATCGGAGAAATCCGGTCTTGCTGATAAGCTGATCAATGGTATATTGATAGTCCTGGCTTTCGTCGGTGCTCTAGCTTTGATCATACCTCCCGAGCTTACGCTGAAACTGTCTGTATACTCTGCAACACTGGCGCTTGTAATGTGTATAGCCAATATCCGGATAGTAGGCTTTCATAACAAATCTGTATATCTTTATAGTATTGCCTGGGGAGCTATATTCATAGGGGTTCTGCTGAATCTTTTGTCAGCGTATGGCCTCCTTCCGGTAAATATCATTACGCTGTATTCGCCGAGGGTTGGATCAGCAATTGAGGTAGTGTTGCTTTCTCTTGCATTGGTCAATAGATTCAACAGAATGAGGCAGGAAAAGATCATGGAACAAAAGCAAAAGGTCCTGCTCAAGTCACTTCATGAAATAACCAAGACACTGACCTCAACACATGATCTGGATATACTGCTGAAATATATTTTAAGGAGCCTTTCAGAGGTAACAAAATATGAAAATGGAATCATAATATTGAAGCAAGGGCAGAGTTTTAACATAAAGGATTCCTTGGGATATGCTGAAGCAGACTTGAAAGACAAGCTCTTGGATGGGCTTGAGCAGGACAAGTCCTTCATGACCATCATCGGTATGGATAAAGCGGTCACTCTTGTTGATGTAAACATGGCCTGCTATGGAATAAACAGAACGGCTAAGACCTTTACAGGGATACCTATTTCTTATCATAAACAGCTTTTGGGCCTGATAGTGCTTTATAGTATGAGTTCAAAGGATATCAATGATATAGAGAATCAGATCATTTATGACTTTGCCGGACAGGTCGGTATAACCATCCAGAATATAATGTTATTTGAAAGGGTTAAGAAAATGGCTACCATAGATGGCTTGACTGGCGCCTTCAACCGCATACACTTTACCGGCCTTGCGGAGCTGGCATTGATGGAGCAGCAGAGGACCGGCAGCGCTCTGTCTGTGATCATGCTTGACATTGACGATTTCAAGCAGATAAATGACAGCTACGGACACATTGCAGGAGACAAGGTGCTTCGTGAATTGGTAAACTGCATGCGGGAGATTTTGGGACCGGAAAGCATCATAGGCCGTTATGGCGGAGAAGAATTCCTGGTGCTGTTGTCTGAGACAAGCCCTGAGGAGGCTTATCTGATAGCGGAAAACCTGAGGATGACAGTTGAAAAAATGAGGATATACCTGGATGAAAAAAGAGTCGTGAAATTTACAATAAGCATTGGGATCTCGGATACCTCCAAACATAGTGGAAATGTCTGGAGCCTGGTGGAGAAGGCTGACGAGGCCTTATATATGTCAAAGCAGAAGGGAAAGAATTTGGTCAATATATGTTAACAAGCAAGGTGCCGGCAGCTGCCGGCACCTTGCTATTGATCCTATTATTTCAGTTTTTTCAAATCCCCGAGGAATTCCGTAACCGCCTCCTCCATGGTAGCCCACGAGGTTACCAGCCTTATGGAGGAGCTATCCTCATTATGCTTGGACCATACATAGAAGGCGTATTTCTTCTCCAGTTCCGCTATCATCTTATTGGGAAGAATGGGGAATATCTGATTTGAGGGTGAGTCTGTCAAAAAACCATAGCCCATGGAGGTTATGCCTTCCCTCAATATGTCTGCCATTCTGTTGGCATGTCTCGCCAGGTCATAGTAAAGTTCATCTCTGAACAGCTCTAGGAACTGAATGCCCAAAAGCCTTCCCTTAGCCATGAGGGCGCCTTTCTGCTTCATATGGAAACGGAAATCCTCCGTCAGGGCATCATTGCATATTACCAATGCTTCTCCAAGAAGAGCTCCGTTTTTTGTCCCCCCTATATAAAAAGCGTCGCACAGCCTGCTCAAGTCCGGCAGTCCAAGGTCATTACCTGCAGCGCAGAGGGCAGAGCCCAGCCTTGCTCCGTCCATAAACAGCAGCAGCTTGTTTTCACGGCAGAAGCTGCTCAGCTGTTCCAACTCGGTTTTATTGTATATGGAGCCTATCTCTGTGGGATTTGATATGTAAACAAGCCTGGGCTTGACCATATGCTCATCGGTGTGGAAATCCAGGACCTCCTTTATAAGCCCGGGATTCAGCTTGCCGTCCTTTATTGGTATGGATAAAACCTTATGGCCTGTCGCTTCTACAGAGCCGGTCTCATGTACCAGGATATGGCCTGTATTGGCTGCTACAGCTGCTTCGTGGGGTCTCAGGAAAGCAGAGATGGCTATGAAATTGGTCTGTGTTCCACCTGAGAAAAAGTGAATATCCACATCACTTCGCTGTAGTTTTTGTTTGAGCAGCCGGGCTGCCTCCAGTGAATAACAGTCCTCTCCGTAACCTTCCTCCTGCTCAAGATTGGAGGACATCAGTGCCTCCAGTATCCTGGGATGAGCCCCTTCACTGTAATCATTCTTAAAGCTGTACATTATTAAACCTCCTCTGTACTATGATTTTTATACATAAATGTTGTTATTTGTGAATGTTGTGCATCAATTTATATTTTACGTGGAAAAATCGATGAAAACAATCATATGGCAGAACATTTCTACGCAATAGTCAGTATAGTTATGTGGGGCTGTTGTTTATAAAGCATTTTGACATTGACCTGCTTGCGGAATATAATAACAATAAAGAATTTCAGTATAAGAGGAGGCACCATAGTTGGTTTTCAGAGAGATCACGTTTGCTGACAGGCTTTTGTTTGAAAGCTATGGCAGCATATGTTCGGATTATGTTTTCACATATCTTTTGATGTATAAGGATATATACAGACTAAAAATTGCAGAAACAGACGGAGCAACGGTAATAAGCTCCGGTGCGGAGAAACCTGTATTCTATATGCCTCTTGGGGACACGGCAAAAGGCATAGGTGAAGTTATTGGCTATTGCAGGGATAATGGTATAAAGCCGGCGTTCTATAAAATACCCGAGGACAATAAGAGGATTTTTGAGGAAATGGGTTTCCAAATTGAA
Organism: uncultured Clostridiaceae bacterium; assembly: GCA_964574195.1. Lineage (GTDB taxonomy): Bacteria > Bacillota > Clostridia > Lutisporales > Lutisporaceae > BRH-c25. Next base: position 23,644 of record CAZNMO010000032.1, read on the forward strand.
GAAGACAGGAGTTCCTTTGACTATATATATAAAATCAGTGATTTTGTTGACTATGAGGGAAAAGGCTTCAGAAAACAGAGGAATAATCTCCAAAGCTATGTAAAAGCCTTTGCTCCGGAGTTTACTGAGGATGTATATAAATATGCGGATCAATGTAAGGAATTTACGATGAAGTACCACAATGAGCCTTATATCGCCGGACCAACCACAAGGATGCTTGACAATATGGACAGCTTTGGCCTGAAGGGCGGAGTGGTGTTGAACCGGGGTGAGGTCGCGGCCTTCTGCCTTTACGAAAAGGTATCGGAGGATATGCTTCTGTCCCATGTGGAGCTGACGGACAATTGCCACAGGGGGATACATGCTTTCCTTGTCAATGAGTTGGCAAAGGTGATGAAGGGCAAGTATATAAATAAGGAAGACGACATGGGGCTTGCCGGTCTCAGAAGGTTCAAGGAATCCTACAATCCTGACCACATGCTGAAAAAGTACAAGGCATTAAGCTGATAAACAACCTGTTGCGCTGCCGGAAGGTGCAGCAGATCAATCATAAAAAGCGAAGTGATATATATGGGTAAACGGGTACTGATCGTATATTTTTCAGGAACCGGTGGCACAAGACTTGCTGCGGAAAGCTTTGAAGCCGCCCTTAAAGAAAGGGGTTGCCAGGTCCTGCTGCATTCCCTGGACAGCAGGGAGTTCAGGCAGAACAGAGACAGGTATGCTGAACTGGCGGAGCAGATGGATCAGATACTGCTTGTCTATGCAGTACATGCCATGGATGCGCCGGAGCCGGTATACCGGTGGATCGCCGCCATGCCTGAGGGAAATGGGCTTAAGGTGACAGTGATATCTGTTTCCGGAGGGGGTGAGGTCTTCCCAAATACCTCCTGTAGGGTAGCAGTTATAATGGCGCTGGAGAGGAAGGGTTATTCTGTGCCTTATGAGACAATGCTGGTCATGCCCTCCAACTGGATAACCCAGGGCAGTGATCATGTTGTGATGCATGTATTGAACAAGCTGCCGGAGGCAACTGCCAGGATATCCGATGAGCTGCTGGCAGGCAAGAGAAGGAGGAGCAGGTTCAGGCTGAGCACAAGGCTGCTGATGCCTCTTTCCAAAGTGGAAAAGAAACAGACTGCAATGTTCGGCAGGAACCTTGAGGTGGAGAGCAGCTGCAGCGGCTGCGGCTGGTGTATGGAAAACTGTCCTACGGAGAATATCCGGCTGGAGGATGGAAGGCCTGTATTCGGAGAACAATGCATCATATGCCTAAGATGTATATACGGCTGTCCTGCCAAGGCCATAAAGGCAACCAAATGGAGCTTTGTGGTCGTCAAATCAGGCTTCGACCTGGAGGCTGTAAGGAGAAGGATGGAGGGCGTTGCCCTGGAGCCGGTGGACAAATGCTGTAAAGGCCCCTTATGGGCAGGGGTGAAGAACTATCTGGAGGATAGGATCTGACTTTCTATATCAAAGCACATTATAAGCTTATAGTCACAAAAACAAAAGTTAATGTGGCAGCCGGCAACAGTAATATATATTGCCGGCTGCCACATTTTTACTATAGAGAATTCTAATAGTGGAAGGGACTGGAATAGAAATTATGAATTTCTGTTTTTACTTTTAAATGTATATAATGGTATTGTTTGAGTTTGTTATAAAAAAGACAAATATGGAGGCAGTGATGTTTGATAAGGACTATGCGGACAAAATAGAAGCGCGTGTGTTTGCAGAAGGGCTGGCAATGCACGGCAAGGGGACAAAAATAGTAGGTGTATATTGCGCTTTTACCCCAAAGGAAATCATTGCCGCGGCGGGGGCGATTCCTGTAGCTCTTTGCGCCGGAGACCAAAAGCCTATAGAGGCTGGTGAAAGGCACCTGCCAAGGAACCTATGCCCGCTTATAAAAGCCAGCTATGGCTTTGCCCTGACGGATACCTGCCCATATTTCCATTACTCGGATTTTTTACTTGCCGATGCCACCTGTGATGGGAAGAAGAAAATGTTCGAGCTTATGAGCAGGATCAAAGGGCTTCACCTGCTTCAGCTTCCCCAAACCGCGGAAACAAGGGAAAGCTTTGAATACTGGCTTGGAGAACTTAACAAAGTAAAAAACGTGGTTGAAGAAAAGACAGGTGTTAAGATAACCGAATCAGCCTTGAGAGAACAGATCAGGCTTTACAACAGAATGCGGAACACAGTCAACAGGGTATATTCTCTGAATAAGGGTGTCTATCCGATTTTAACCGGCAGCGAGCTGGATCATATAACCAGCAGCGGTGGTTTTGAAATAAATCTTGAAGACAGGATATCTGAAATGGAAGCTGCAATAGAGCTTGCGGAAAAAAGGGCAGAAGACAGCATCTATATAAATTCGGTACAAGGCAAACCCAGGATACTCCTGACGGGGTGCCCGACTACCAACAAAAAGGTATTGGAGGTAATCGAGGAAAGCGGTGCTATAGTCGTTGCCATGGAAAGCTGTGGAGGACTGAAGACTGTAGGCAGGCTGGTAGACGAAACGAAGGAGCCTATGGAAGCGCTTGCAGAAAATTACTTGAGTGTAGCCTGTCCCTGTATGACACCTAACCCAAAGAGATTGGACATAATCGGCAGTATTGTAGATGACTACCATATAGACGGTGTAGTGGAGCTTGTATGGCAGGGCTGCCATACATACAATATAGAAGCCTTTCAGATAAAGGAATATGTGACCGGGAAATGCGACAAGCCATATATCCATATTGAGACCGATTATGCTGAGAACGACAAGGAGCAGATAAGGGTAAGAATAGAGGCGTTCATAGAAATGCTGGCATAAAAGGTATCACGGCTTTTATGTGATAGATTTTCAAAAATAGTTGATGGAGGGGAAGAATAAATGAAAAAGTTAGTTGCATTAGTAATGGCTTTAGTGCTCATGCTGTCATTGACTGCGTGTACAAAGCCACAGCCGGCAGCAGAAGCCGCAGCTCCCGCTGAGGCAGCACCTGCAGAGGAGGTAAAGACGACAGAGGCATATCACATTGCAATAATAACACCTACACTTTCCACAAGCGAGGATGAGTTCAGGGGAGGGGCTGCAATGGCAGTCAAGTATCCTGACGTTGTAAAGCATATTACGCTTCCGGAAAATTTCGAGACAGAGCTTGAGACTTGCATTAGCACAATAGTATCCCAGGCGGATGACCCGCAGATGAAGGCTATAATAGTAGCATCCGGGCAGTCTGGACTTATACCGGCCTTCCAGCAGGTAAAGGAGAAAAGGCCTGATATCCTCACAATAACAGCACCTATATTTGATGACCCGGTAATGATGGCAAAGTACATTGACCTGAACCTTGATACCGACTGGGTCCAGAGAGGTGTTACAATACCGACAAAAGCACAGCAGATGGGAGCAAAGACCTTTATTCACTATTCCTTCCCGACACACCTTGCAAAGCCTCTGATCGCTCAGCGCAAGGACATGATGAAGGAAACCTGTGAAAAGCTTGGAATGGAATTTGTAGAAGTTGTTACACCGGACCCGCAGACGGGCAATGGTCCAGCGGCAATGCAGCAATTCCTCAGGGAAGACCTTCCAAGACAGATAGCAAAATACGGCAAGGATACGGAAGTATTCGGCTCAAACTGCCCCATGTATGATGTAATAATCGACGAAGCGCTGAAGCTGGGCTTCATAGTTGCGGAGCAGTGCTGCCCGACACCTACACAGGCTTTTCCGCAGGTGCTTGGACTTGAGATATCAGCTGAGGATGCAACCAATTATGACAAGATCAATGAAATGATCAGGGAAAAGGTAAAGGAAAAGGGAATGACTGGAAGGCTGTCCGGCTGGCCGGTACCTGTTACGGTATTCATGCCGGAGTTCGCAGTTGAGGTCGCCAAGAAGTGCATAGAGGACACAAGCTTCAATGCAAAGGATTCAAAGACCCTTGAGGCTTTCTCAAAGGAGTCAATGGGATGTGGAGTTACATTCAGGCCGCTTCAGGATGACATGGACAATTACTACGTAATGATAATGGAATCGGTATTCTATTAAAAACTGCAGAGGTAAAGAGGTTTTATCCTCTTTGCCTCTTTTTTTAACTAAGCTGCGGGAGGTTAGTCTGATATGGGTGAATGTTTACTGGCAATTAAAGAACTCAGCAAATACTATGGATCCCAAAAGGTGCTGGATAATATCAATCTTACGGTAAACCGGGGTGAGATCCATGGATTGATCGGTGCTAACGGATCTGGAAAAAGCACTCTTATGAATGTGCTTTTCGGCAGCTCAATAATAAGGGAAAGTGGTGGTTTTTCCGGGGAAATACTTATAGAGGGCAGAAGGGCCAATATAAGGAATACCAGAGATGCTGTAGGGTATGGCATAGGTATGATACACCAGGAGTTTGCCCTTATACCGGATATGACCATAGCTGAAAACATAAAGCTTTCAAGGGAGAATACAAAGCCATTATTGAAAAGCTTTATTGGTGGAAGCCTGAATCCAGTGGACAAGGAACGTGATCGCAAGGATGCGGCAAAGGTACTACAGCGCTTGGGCTTCGAAATAGACACAAGTCTTCTGGCCGGAAGATTATCTACAAATACTAAGCAGTTTATTGAAATCGCAAGAGAGGTGGACAAGGAAGGGCTGAAGCTGCTTTTCCTTGATGAGCCGACAGCGGTACTGAACAAGTCTGATTCACAGAAGCTTATGGGAATACTGAGAGAGCTTGCAGCTTCCGGAACAGCAATAATATTTGTCAGCCACAGGCTGGATGAGGTGTGCAGCATATGTGACAGAATCACGGTATTTAGGGATG
>CAZNMO010000032.1:28470-29910 GCA_964574195.1 uncultured Clostridiaceae bacterium
TCTATTGTATCCTGCACAGAAAAGGACAAATTCTCAATAAAAAGTCTGGCCAATGACATGATCGGTTATGATGTGCAAAAGACGGTGAGTAAGCGTAAACTTACTGCGGACAAGATACTGCTGTCCTTGAGGGGCTTCGAGGTCGATATGCCGGGAGAAGGTTTGGCGGGAATAGATCTGGATATTCATGAAGGAGAAATAGTCGGGGTAACAAGCCTTTCGGGGCATGGGAAGCTTGCGCTGGGCTACGGTATAATGGGATTGCATAAAACAAGGGGCAAGGTTTTATATAAAGGCAGGCCGCTTGCTGTTTCAGATATCAGGGGAACTATTAGCAGCGGAATATACTTTCTTCCGGATGACAGGAGGGGCTCAGGGCTCCTACTGGAGCATACGGTTGGAGAAAACATAGTGTTTTCAGGCTTCCATATAAAGAATCTGTTTTCGAAGGGAATTTTCAAGGACTTAAGTTTTTTTGACAGTAAGGAAGGGAATGCGCACATTGATATATATATTAAAAGGTTTGAGATCAAGTGCAGCAGCCCGCAGCAGAAAGTAATGGAGCTATCCGGCGGGAACCAGCAAAAGGTCTGTATTTCAAGGGCACTTACCACGAAACCTGAGTTGCTTTTCATATCTGAGCCCACCCGTGGGGTAGATATAGGAGCAAAAGAAAAGCTACTGGCTATGCTGACAGAGATAAATGCAAAAGAGGGTACCACACTGGTGATAGCTTCTAGTGAACTGGAGGAACTTGCAAGGATATGTGACAGGATCGTTGTACTTTTTGAAGGAAGGGTATTCAGGATACTGGAGCCTGATGCGGATGAGACCGAGTTTGCCCTTGCGATTTCGGGGGAGGAGATCAGAAATGCGGATTAAGCCCTCACAAATAATAATCACAGGTTTCATGTTCCTTTTGTTCGTGGTGGCGGCATTGCTGAAGATGGACTTATTTACTGTTATAAATACCTCCTTTGTGAAATTTGCCATGAACGGTGTACTTGTCCTATCCTTGATACCGATGATAAATGCAGGAGTTGGTATGAATTTTGGAATGCCAGTCGGTATCGTATCAGGGCTTATAGGAATGTGCATAACAGTGAATTTGAGAATTACAGGGCTTACCGGCTTTTTTGCAGCATGTGTTGTCAGCACTCCTATAGCTGTGGCTTTGGGCAGTATATACGGAATAATATTGAACAGGGTAAAGGGAAAAGAAGATATCGCTGCAATCTTTATCGGGTTTTCCTTCATACCGCTTACGAACTACTTTTGGACACTGGCTCCCTTTACCAATAGGCAGATGCTTTATCCGATAGGAGGAGTAGGCCTGAGGCCCAAAATAGGACTGGCACCATATTTTGCAAAAATACTGGATAATATGTACATGGTTAATATTGGCCGGATATCTATTCCGGTGGGTCTGCTTGGTTTTTA
>CAZNMO010000033.1:0-24111 GCA_964574195.1 uncultured Clostridiaceae bacterium
AACTATTTTTGAAAAATTTTACCGATTAGATTCTGCACGTTCCACAAACACCGGGGGAGCAGGGTTAGGCTTGGCGATCGCACAAGAAATCGTTACGGCTCACAATGGGACGATATCCGTGGAAAGCAGTAGTGAAAATACTATATTTACAGTAAAACTTCCGATATAAAAAAGGGTTTCAGTAAACCTTTTAATGGGATGGGCTTTTGAATAGCCTATTCCTTTTTTTGTGGCTGCACCGTAAAAAGGTAAAAACTTGATTTTAATCAAGGTTATTATTTTCAGACTTTATTAGAATTAAGCTAAAGAAACAAATTAATAATTGGAGGAATAAAAAATGATCTCAAACAATAAGGAATCCAAAAGGACTAAAACGAGCATGAAAAAATCAATAGTGGCTCTGGCAGCCGCAGCGGTAATGATAGTAATGATGCCGTTAACAGCATATGCTCATTGTGACACAATGGATGGGCCTACTGTGGCTGACGGTATGAAAGCTATGGAGAGCAATAACGTTAATTATGTGCTGAAATGGGTGCAGCCGGAGTATGAGGCTGAAATAACCAGGATCTTCAACCTTAGTATGAAGGTAAGCGGCCAGGGTCCGGAAGCAAAGGAACTAGCCGAGCAATACTTCTTCAGCGAGCTGGTCAGAATGCATAGGGCCGGTGAGGATGCACCGTTTGACGGGCTAAAACCTTCGGGGACTCCTATAGATGAAAAGGTGCTGGCAGCAGACAAGAGCATTGAGGTTGGAAATCTATCACCTCTGGAGGGTTTGATAGAAGAAGAAAAAGTGCCTGAACTGACAGAAAGATTTGAAAAAGTAATGGCTTTAAAGAATTTTGATGTAAACGATGTTGACGCCGGAAGAGAATACATTGAAGCCTACGTGAAGTTCTTCAAATTTGCAGAAGGAGAAGAAGAGCATGGGGAACATGGAGCTGCGGATGTCCATGCTGTTGAACCGGCTCATAGTGAGGGAACTGCTCATGTAGAAGGTGTATATACAGTTAAGACTGGTGATGCACTGTGGAAAATCGCAGAAAGCTTTGACACAACTTATCAGGAACTTCAAAAACTAAACAAAATAGCAAATCCGCACCTTATATATCCAGGACAAAAACTCACGATCCCAGCTAAATAGTATTATCTGGCAAGACAACTGAAATTCCACTTCAGGATCAATGATCCTGAAGTGGAATTTCACTGATTGAGGACATGATCCTATGACGCAAAAATTCGGGACAGAAGACATAAGATATGGTAAGTTTATAGTAAGAAATCCACTTCAGTCATAGGTTAAGAAAGGAGCTTCTATTATGAAAGAGATGGAGATCAAAGGCCATGAAGGCCACCACCATCACAATCATCACCATAGCGAGAACGGCGAGACCAATGAGGTCTGTGTTTCCATGGTGCCGATTTTTAACCATCTGGAAAAAGAGCAAATGGAAGAAATTATGAGAGTGACATATTCTGCTTTATACAAAAAAGGAGAAAACATTTATCGTGCAGGTGACCAATCGGACTCACTTTACATAGTGAGTAAGGGTAAGGTAAGGATTTACAGGCTGTCCGAATCCGGAAAGGAGCAGCTGCTGCGTGTCCTGCATCCGGGAGATTTTACAGGGGAGTTGGCTTTGTTCAGTGAAAAAATACATGAAGCCTATGCGGATGCAATGGAGGAAACCAGTATCTGCATATTGAAGCGTTCCGATCTGCAGAGCCTTCTTCTGAAATACCCTTCAATTTCAATTAAGGTATTGTTCGAATTTTCCAACAGACTTGAGCAGTCAGAAAAGCAGGCCACACGTTTTGCTACCGAAAAAGTAGAAACAAGAATTGCACTTTATTTAGCTGAATGTGTAGATGCTGAGAGTCATTCCAAAGAAATTATATTGCCTATGAGCAAGAAGGATCTAGCCTCATATCTCGGTACAACTCCTGAAACCATCAGCCGTAAATTATTTGAACTGGAAGAGGAGGGCTATATAAAGCAGAAAACACATAAGAGGATCGAGATCCTGGACTTGGATGGACTTCTCCTTATATAGGAGATAAGAAGTCATACTGGCAGGTTATTAACTTAACAATTCATTCCTTAAAGCAGAAGTAATAGGACTTCTGCTTTTATTTATTATGACCAAATCCCGGACGCTGAGCGGAAATAGTACAAAAGGCCGCAATGCTATTGGACGATGAGGGTGAATATATATATACTGCCTACTATTGTTTTTGGGGGTTGATCAAAGAAATGCTGTCCGATTTCGAATATGTAAAAAGGTCACTTGAGCTTAACCTGTTTTTCATGAGAATTGCAAAGGAGCACTCAATATTCATAGAGGCAGCTTTTACGTCAAAAAACAGTGAATTGGCCGAAGAAGCAGATAGCTTCAAGAAAGTATTCACCGGTCTTTTGAAAAAAACGATAGAATTATCTGATGGGATACTTAGTGAGGAAGTTGTTGATTCAGGGGAACTAGTAACCGATCTGACACTTAAGGCAGAAGAAGAAACAGAATTCTATACAGGGATAAGTATAAACACCCGGGTAACAAGTCTGGAGTTGGCCTTTGAGGATGTAGGGGCTAATTATGTCAAACCAGATCTGGTTCAGAAGGTTTTTATGCTGAACCAGCAAGCATTGGCGGCGACCCGTGCACTTGCAAACTATAAGGCTCAACTATTAAAAGACGTATTGGCATGCAAGCTTTTCACCAATAATTATCCTCTATTGCTCGATCATATACTAAGAGAAGCAAAATTTTATATACGAAGTTTGATGAAGCTGCAGCAGAGGAATTCAAACAATACGATTCAAGGTGCGATAGAAGAGGAGATATTCTGGAACAGGATAATGGCAGAGCATGCAAAATTCATAAGAGGTTTATTGGATCCTTCGGAGGTAAAGCTATTTGACACTGCCAACGATTTTGGTCACAGATTTGATGAGTTGACTGCAAAAGCTGAGAAGCTGACGGATAACTCAGGCTTGTTTCTAAAGGCAACCACCGAGTTTTTGCATGCCGCCAAAGACATCAGGGATTTTAAGCGGCAAGGAACGATAGGCCTCGAAAACTGTACGATCAAGGCTATTGCATTTCCCCTCCTGGGTGATCATGTTGTAAGAGAGGCAAATCATTACCTGAGAATATTAAAAAAATATGTAAGCTTATCAGAGCGTAAGGAGAAGGGTTAGCTTATTTCTGTTGTATTATCAACCATTGCAATTATGATATAATGTATGCGCAGAGCGCATACATTATATTTTATTAAGTGCCCGTGCGATTTATTGCTCCGCAAAACGCACATGGGCGGAAGAAATATACTACTATACTATTTATAAAGGGTGAAATTTTGAGCAAGCAATTGTATATAACAGAAAAACCATCTGTCGCTGCCAGCTTTGCCAGTGCATTGGGCGTTCAGATCTCAGCATCGGATAGAGGGAAGGGCTTTGCAGAAACATCAGATACCATAATAAGCTGGTGCTTCGGACATTTGGTAACTATGGCATACCCTGATGCTTACAAAACGGAATATAAGTCCTGGCGGGTCGAACATCTGCCGATCATTCCACAGGAATACAAATATGTGGTAATAGACAGTAAAGGAACTGCCAAGCAGTTTGAAGTGCTAAAAACCCTGTTGTGTAGGAAGGATGTGGATGTAGTATATGCCTGCACAGACAGCGGTCGTGAGGGTGAGTACATTTTTCGGCTGGTCTATAATCAATGTGGGTCGGACAAGCCTGTCAAAAGGGTCTGGATATCTTCTCAAACTGAAGAAGCAGTTAAGAAAGGGATAAAGGAAGCAAAAGGCATAAGTGAGTATGACTCACTGGCAAAGGCTGCCTACTGCCGGGCGAAAGAGGATTGGCTATTTGGCATGAATTTCAGCAGGATATATACCTGCCAATACGGGAAAAAGCTGTCAGCCTTGCTGAAGGAGGACAAGCCTTCGGTCATACCTATCGGCAGGGTAATGACCTGTGTATTGGGCTTGATAGTGGAAAGAGAAGAGGAGATCAGGAACTTTGTGCCCAGGCCCTATTATGGAGTTGTAGCTAACTTTATGTCAAAGGAAAGTGGTATTTCCTACAAGGGCAGATGGCAGCACAAGAAGAAGGAAGATAAAAGCCAGCCAGAGGATCCAGAAAGTGAAGATAAATACATAAGTAAAGAAGAAGCAGAGGAAGTAATAAAAAGGCTGGAGGGCAGTGAAGCTGTTGTCAGGAAGGTTGAAGTAAAAGTGAAGAAGGAGCAGGCTCCATTGCTTTTTAATCTTGCGGAGCTGCAATCGGAGGCTAACAAGAAGTTTAAGCTTCCTGTAGACCGGACATTGGAGTTGGCACAGAGTTTATATGAGAAGAAACTTATTTCCTATCCCAGGACAGACAGCAGGGTGCTGTCAACTGATGTCGTACAGGAGTTGCCCAAGATACTTAATGGATTATACAGCAATACTGATTACAAGGAGACTGTTTTAAGGATCAAAGAATTTGGAGAGCTTGGCATAGATAAGAAAACCAAGCGCTATGTTGATGACAGCAAAGTCACCGATCATTATGCAATCATACCTACCTATGTGACAACCGAGCTGTCCAAGCTGGACAGCGATGCAAGGAATATATACAATCTGATCGTTAAGAGGTTCCTCGCAATTTTCTATCCACCGGCAGAATACAATACTGTGAAGGTGGAGACCGGAGTAGGCACGGAAATATTTGTGACCAATTCCAAAACGCTGAATGTCCAAGGCTGGAAGGAGGTTTATGAAATAACCTCCTCCAAAAAGGAGGAAGAGCTGTCTGATTCGCCCATCCAGAAGTTGATCAAGAAGGAGAAGTGTGATGTGACCGGCTTTGATTTGGAGGAGAAAGAGACCAAACCCCCATCCCGGTTCACTGACGGGTCGCTTATAATTACCATGGAGAAGGCCGGTAAGTATATCGAGAACGAGGAGCTTAGGGAGCAGATAAAAACATGCGGTATAGGCACTTCAGCCACACGGGCGGGGATAATCAAAAAGCTGTCGGATATAGGGCACATTAGGATCAATCCCAAGACTCAGATCGTCACTCCCGAGCCCAAGGGTGAGGCAATAGTCAAGCTGGTCCGCCTCACTGCAAAGGAGCTTCTGAATCCGACGCTGACCGCCAGCTGGGAGAAAGGGCTCTTCATGATAGAGAATCATGAGACGACAGCAGAGCATTTTGAGGAGAAACTGACCCAATATATAACAAAAACCATTGAAAAGGTAAAAAGAACGTCGAATGTATAGAGTGCACCCAAGTGTTGGAGAAAAACTAATATTTGAAGGTGCACTATTTATGACTTAAGCTGTTTTTGAACAAACGCGGGTCAAATAAAAAGAATTATCATATGATGTAGAAAATTGTCAATATTTCTAATATACTATAAGTGAATCCATTTTTTTCGGGAGGGTAATATGACGAAACGTAACCGGCATGTGATGCAGTTGTTTTTTAGATTTACTGTTTTTTTTACAGCCTTATTGATAATGTTTTTGCTTGTTTGCCCTCAGATTTCATATGGAGCACCAAGAGACAACAGGGAAAAGAAGGTTGTAAGAGTCGGATATTACTTGTACGAAGGATATCAGGAAGTAGACAAGAATGGTATATATTCTGGATATGGTTATGATTATTTGAAGGAAATATCCCAGTTTGCAGACTGGAAATACGAGTTTGTGGTAGCATCCTTTCCGGAATGTATCAAAATGCTGGAAAATGGAGAGTTGGATATTGTCGGGGGCATAGACAAGGATGCTTTGAAATCAGATAAAATCGCATACTCACATTACTCCAACAGAACCTCGGAAACTCATTTGTATACCAAGGCAGCCAATACAGAGCTGAATTTTGATGATTTTACAAAGCTTAATGGGCTTGTCGTAGGTGTACTTGAGGAGGATTACCAGGAAGCATATTTGGATGCGTATTCCGAAGAAAACAATATTATATTCAATAAAATTTACTACAAGTCCTTACAGGATATGGAGTCAGCCCTGGAAAAGGATCAGATCCAGGCAATGCTTGCATCTGTTGAGTCAAATAATAGGCTCAACAAGATCATCACCAGGCTGGATGAGCATCCGCTTTATTATGGGATAAACAAGAATAATAAGGAGCTGTTGGACGAACTGAACAAGTCCATGCAAAATATAAAAAACAGCAATCCGTCCTATGATATGCAGATACAGAACAAGTACTTCATAAAAGGAAATGTGGCAGCGCCTTCATTCACTGTGGGGGAGCTCAGATACATCAAGGAAAAGGGTACTGTGAAGGTTTCGTATGACAAAGGATGGCAGCCCATTGAATACTATGATGAAAAAACTGGAGGTATCAAAGGTGTAACAAAAGATCTGTTCGAATTGCTTTCAAAACATACGGGGCTCAAATTTGAATTTGTTAAGGCGGAGACCCTAAGTCAGGCATTGGAATTTGTAAAGTCAGGGGAAGCCGACATGATAAGCCTTGTATCACATGACTATAATATTTCGGAGGAGAGAGGCTTATACACCTCCAGCATATGTATAAATGCGTCCCTGGTGGGCGTAATTGCCAAGGATAGGAATTTTGACGGCATAAATCAGATCGCCATGCCGGAGGATTACTATCTGGATATACTTGAGAATTATGCTGTAAAGGAATATGAAACGGTTGATGAGTGCTTTGAAGCCGTCAATTCGGGCAAGGCAGATGCTACAATAGCAAATGCATACACTGCGAACTATTATCTGGCAAACCCCAAATTCGTTAATCTCATAAGGCAGGATCTTATAGGGTATTCTGAAGATCTGTCCCTTGGAGTTTCCCAGGAAGAGGATATAGAACTTCTGAATATCCTGAACAAAGGCTTACATTGCATTTCCGATATGGAATTGTCGAACATAATCCTAAGCAACTATGTTGTATATGAGCAGCCCAAGCTCAGGAAGCTGTATTACTCTAACCCCGCATTTTTCATAGGCTTGATAATATCAATAGTTACAATAGCAATTACTGTTTTGATTTATATTATTATGCTAAAAAGCAAAGTAAATCTTACTAATCAAAAAATGATAGAATTCCTGAATACAGAAAAGAGCAGGATGGAAAGCACACTTCGCAGCGAAGCCGAGAGGGATGCACTAACAGGCTTGTATAACCGGAGAAAGATCGAAAAGGAGCTTAAGGAGTTTCTTTTGAAAATAAGCGTTGATAATCAAACGAGCCTGCAAACCACCAATTATCCAAACAGGGATATTCACAGTCTTATGATGCTTGACCTGGATGGATTCAAAACAATTAACGACAGGTACGGACATCCCGAGGGTGACACGTTGTTGAAGAGGATCGCACAGGAGCTGGAATTGGTTGCAGGTGAAGAAAACCTTGTAGGCAGACTTGGCGGAGACGAATTCCTGTTCCTTTTCAAGAATATTATGGGTGTAAATGAGGCTTCTCATCTAGCAGATAAGATTCATAGGATCGTTGGACAGATCGCACTGGAAGATGAGAAGTGGAACACCATCTCTGTGAGTGTAGGAGTTACTGTTTTTGGTTACGAGACGTATAGCTTCAAGGAGCTATATCAGAGAGCCGATGAGGCCTTGTTGAAAGCAAAGAAGCAAGGTAAAGACAGAGTGGTTTTTTTATGAGAAATAGTTGAACTATGCAGAAGGGACTTACCCTTCTGCTTTTAATTGCCAATACTGATAAACAGAAGGGATGGTCATATGATCGAGATTATTGCAACAACACCTGAGGATGCAAGGTGTATCGAAGCTTGTGGAGCAGATAGGATAGAACTTATAAGTGCTTTTTCTGAAGGTGGGCTGACTCCCAGTTATGGAATGATAGAAAAGGTGGTACAGACCGTAAGGATCCCTGTAAATGTTATGATAAGGCCTCATGCAAAATCCTTTGTATATACACAGGAAGAAATTGATATCATGAAAAGAGATATAGTTGTAGCTAAGGATTTGGGAGTTAACGGCGTAGTGTTCGGCGTTCTGAATGAATATGGAGAAATATCTGAGGTACGCGTTAAAGAATTGGCAGAGCTCTGCAGCGGAATTGACATAACATTTCACAAAGCAATTGACGAGCTTTCTGATATTGTGAAGGGCGTAAATGCTCTTGCCTCATATCCAGGGATAAAGACGGTGCTGACAGCCGGAGGAAAAGGCTGCATTACGGAAAATATTCCGATACTAAAAGAAATAATAGCCAAATCAGGGCACTTAAAAGTCATGGTCGGCGGAGGCCTGAACTTCGAGAATATAAGGCAGATGATAGAAGAAACCGGAGCAACTGAATACCATTTTGGAACAGTCATACGACATAATAGATCTTATTTCGATGATATCGATGAGAAGAAACTTACAGCGTTGATCGAGTTAGTGGGCTAATTTATCTGTTGATCAAAGATAGAGTTAAAGTGTATCCCAAATGTCAGAAGTCACTCCGACATTTGGAGCTGCACTTTTTTTATGCCTGAAATGCCAAATATAAACCTTGAAGTATAAAAGGCGGAAACTTCGTAAAAAAATATATGGCACATTTTTTCTATTTTGCATTTCGATAATTTACAAGGTGGCATAAAATGTACCAGCAGTGAAAGCTGCTCTTGAGGGAATAATATTATAAACAGATGATGTTCAGCATAATAATAGCAGTAAAGCCGCAAGCTTCTGTGAATGTGAGGAGAAATCTGATGGAGTATGTTATCTATTTTACAGAAATGATATCAAGATTGAATCATATAATTGAAAAGGTTGTTATCAATGGTGGGAATTGGGCTTATGTGGTAATGTTCCTTATTCTATATATAGGAGCGGCTTTTGTATTTGCAGCCCCGTTCTTGCCTAGTGTATCCCTTATTTTTCTGGTGACTTCACTCTCTATCGCAGGGTTCCTAAATCCTTTTACCACTTTGCTGACCTTGACGGCGGCCATTGTGCTGGGGGACGTTACCAGCTATTATATCGGAAAGCTCATAAGAGACAAAATAATCACAACGAAAAAGCTAAGTATAATCAAGGAAGCCCATATTGAGAAGACAAAGGCGCTGTACGATGGAGTGGGGCTTACTGCCGTTATATTCGCAAGATTTACTCCAGTTGTAGGGTCTCTGGCACAAATGGTGGCTGGTGCTATAAACTATAGCATGGATGCTTTTGTCAGCCGGAACGTAATTGCAGGTATCATATGGCTTTTGGTCAATTTTGCTTTGGGTTGGACCTTTGCAGTAATTCCTGAGCTCAGGAGCAATTTTATCGTATTGATCATGATAATGCCTGCCTTCTCCTTTCTTGTAAGTGTTGGTTACTACATGAAAAAAGGCATAAGCTCATCAAAGGTTGTCAGGTAAAAAGCAAAGCGGTTAAACTAGAGAATACCGCTTTGCTTTTTCTTATGGAACAGAGAGGAAAAGTGGAAGTATGCCACCCTCAATATGGTATAATTGAAATGGAATCTACGCCTGATAATTGTATGGGGGCTGAGCTTATGGATATGGATTTCAGCAGGTTATATGAAAGAAATTATGAAAAGCTGTTTGCTGCTGCTTATCGCCTTACAGGAAGAAGGGAAGATGCCGAGGATGTGCTTCAGGAGGCTTTCCTGAATGCATATAAAGCTTTCGGCGAATTCCGCGGAGAAAGTACTGTAACCACATGGCTATACAGAATAGTGGTCAATTGCGCCAATAGATATATGAAAAAAATCAAGCAGCTGCCGGTGGTCGACATTTCAGCGCAGCTAAATATCAGCCAGAATGAATTTTTTGAAATGATAAAGACAGGGGAAACAGTTGAAGAAACTGCTTTGGTGGATGATATGCGGGAATCCTGCCTTCAATTGTTCCTGAAATGCATACCTCAAAAGCAGAGAGTAGCTTTTGTGCTTAAAGTTTTCCTGAAGCTTTCGACTGAAGAGGTTGCAGAAATAATGGGTATTTCTGAAGGGGCTGTAAAAACCAATGTGTATAGGGCAAGACAGAGCATGAAAGAAAACATGGAGGACAAATGTTCATATATAAACCCCGACAGCCCTTGCCAGTGTAAAAACTGGGTGGCTTATGCCATAAAGAACAATAAAATGGATAAGATCCAGAGAGTAAAGCTTCAAAGATCTGTGGATTATGAGAAGATTTTCAGTTCGGAAATTGATTTTCTGGCTAAGTTGGTTTTGATGTATGATAATTATCCGGAACGTGAACCTTATGAAGAGTTCATGAACAGGATAAAGACCATGGTATCCAATCATTCACTCCAATTGTTTTCATAAAAACTTTTGTGACCTTTTGTATTTATGTGTATCTAAACAAGTGAAACATAAAAACAGGAGGTTTTATTTATGTCGGAACAATTGACGGCCAGCGCCAGCTTAATGAACGAAAAGGTAAGATTCAAAGGGGTTTCAAGGTCCAATCCTGAGATCATATTGGACTATACACCACCTATAGGGGACGGGGAGGGCTACACTTCGTTGGAGTTGGTCCTCGTGAGCCTTGCTTCCTGCAGTGGTACAGCAATAGCATTATTATTGCGAAGGATGCGAAAGGATGTAACTGCATTGACTATCAATGTAAGGGGCAACAGACGTGAGCAACACCCAACATATTTTGAGAGGATACATCTGGAAGTCAACTTGGTTTCCAGGGATGCAGAGGACTCAGACCTGGAAAAGGTACTCCAGATGTCGGAGGAGTCCCTCTGCCCGGTATGGAATATGCTTAAGGGAAATGTTGAAATCAGTTATGAGTTTAAAATATCAAGGAATTGAGCGACTGAACGTGCATGAATGAGCACCCGGTGAAACAAATGCGACAGACCCTGGAGGACATCCGGGGTTTGTCGCATTTTTGTGGCTTGTTTATTATATTTTAGGAATAATTTTCTATAGAAAGTCGAATTATGTTATAATCTAGCTATAAAAGCAGCTTATAGAGAATGAGCTTTACATAAAGCAAAATAGTGTTTGGGAGGGGAGTATTATGAAAAAAGCTAAGCAAATGGCGTGTATGATATTGCTAGTGGCTTTGGCTTTGTTCCTGGTTTCCTGTACTCAGAAGCCTGCTTTGCAGGAGCAGCCCCCTGTCCAGAAAACTGCAGACCAGGGAGCACAACAGCAGAAATATATACTGAAATTCAACCATGTATTGGCAGAATCCGAGCCCTTCCACCAGGGATTCTTAAAATGGGCGGAGCGGGTAAGTGAGAGGACCAATGGAGGTTTGGAGATACAAGTATTCCATAGTGCGCAGCTTGGCCAGGAGGAGGATGTCATAGAACAGCTGGCCAATGGTGCTGCTTTGGGGCAGAATACTGACTCGGCGCGGCTAGGGCTTTATGTGCCGGAAATCGCAGTAATGAATGCCCCTTATTTTGTCGGCGGTATTGAAGAAGTAGTCAGCCTTAAGGAGCTTCCGTCTGTCAAACAATGGCAGAAGGAACTAGAGGAAAAGTATAACATAAAGATATTATCCTTTAACTGGGTACAGGGCTTCAGGCAGATGGTCACAAACAAGCCCATAAGGAAGCCCGAGGATCTGGCAGGCATGTATATCAGGACCCCGGGAGCGCCTATATGGCAGGAGTCCATACGATCTCTTGGTGCGACACCGGTTGCCCTATCCTTCGGGGAAGTATATCTGCAAATGCAGCAGAAGGATATAGATGGCGCTGAGTTGGTATACAGAAATATGACAGGAGCCAAACTATATGAGGTTGCGAAGTATATAAGCGAAACAGACCATATTTTACTTATCAATTTCGAAATAGTGGGGAAAGCTTTCTATGAAAGCCTTCCGGAAGAATATCAGAAGATCCTGGTAGAAGAATGCGACAGGGCAGGGCTGGAGACCTCGCTGCAGATGGAAAAGGAAACCGAGTCAATAAAGAAGCAGCTTGTGGAAAATGGGATGACCATAGTTGATGATGTTGACATTGAAGCCTTCAGGACTGCAAGTGAGGGGGCTTACAAGGCATTGAACCTTGTCCAGGTAAGAGACAGGATATATCAGGAGATGGGCAGGAAATAGCTGTAATACAAAAGGAAAAAGGCGTACATATGAAGAACGAAGTATTAAAAGTAAAGTGTTATGGAACAGACGGGGAAGGAAAAGGCCTGGCAAGGATCAATGGGCAGGAGGTCCATATTTCTGGCTTGTTGGCAGGCGAAACCGCTCTGGTTGAGATTTCACGGGGCAGGCAGCTGATAAATGCCAAGGTAGTCCGTATAGAGGAACCTGCAGAATTCAGGGTCAAGCCAATGTGCAGTCATTTTGATAAGTGTGGAGGCTGCCAGCTTCAGCATATGTCCTATCAGGCACAGGGAGAGTCCAAGCAGAAGCTTGTTGAAAAGCTACTGGGGCAGTATCACAGGGTGAATGACATTCTGGTAATGGAGGAGCCTTATTTCTATCGGAATAAGGTTCATTCTACGCTGGCATACGATAAGAACAGGAATATCATATCGGGGATATATGAGGAAAACACTCATAATGTAATACCCATTAAAAATTGTATTATTCAAGATAAAAGCGCTGATGCAATAATACAATCAATCAGGGAGCTTATGAGATCCTTCAGACTGGAGCCGTATAACGAAGATACCCGACGTGGTTTTCTCAGGCACATACTGGTGAAGACAGGATTTTCAAGCAAACAGGTTATGGTAGTGCTTGTAACAGCCGCACCGGTGTTCCCTGGCAAGAATAATTTCATCAAGGCACTATTGAACATACATCCGGAAATCACAACAGTGGTAATGAACATCAACAACCGTAAGACCAGTGCAGTACTTGGAAATGATGAAAAAGTACTGTATGGCAAGGGTTACATTGAGGATACGCTATGTGGCTGCACATTCCGGATCTCACCCAAGTCCTTTTATCAAATCAATCCTGTGCAGACAGAGGTCCTATATACAAAAGCGATCGAAATGGCAGGCCTGAGCGGGAAGGAAGAAGTTCTTGATGCCTACTGTGGTATCGGTACCATATCACTCATAGCCAGCAGCAGGGCAAAAAGGGTAATAGGTGTAGAACTGAACAGGGACGCCGTGAGAGATGCTATAAGCAATGCAAAAGTGAATAATATCAGGAATGCCTGTTTTTATAGCGACGATGCCGGAAGGTTCATGTCCAGGCTGGCGAGTGAAAACCAGCACATTGATGTGGCATTCATGGATCCTCCACGAAGCGGAAGCGATGAAAGCTTCCTGACCTCGCTGCTGCAGCTTTCCCCATCTAAAATAGTCTATATATCATGCAATCCTGAAACGCAGAAGAGGGACATTGAGTTTTTGCTGAAAGGCGGGTATAAGGTAGGCGAAATACAGCCGGTGGATATGTTTGCGCACACTGCCCATGTGGAAACGATAGTTCTGATGATGTATTGTGGTTCGGACAAGAAAAAGTAGGATTTGACCACAATATGTTGTGGTTTGAGGCCAATTTTGGAGTAAAATATGAGCTCGAAAATGACGTTTTTCGACCCCGAAAAAAGGGCAAAACTATAGATGACATAGGGCAAATTCGAAAAAATCAATGGTTTTGCGTTAGCAATAAAGGCACAATTGAATATTGAATAAGTGAATAATTTTGAGGCATAGTTTTTAGGTCAACTTAAATGGCCTACAGGCTCTGCCTCTTTATCTATTTCAAAAGATCAGAAAGAGAGGAAGACGATGCCAAAATTTTTTATGTATGGCTCAGAGCTACAGGAGCTTGAGCAGTTGATGATGCTTGTACCGAATTTTTTACCAAGAAGAAGTGGGGTGATTGTTGTGTATAAACAAAAGGGGCGGTTCTTTTTGCTTTTTAAAGATACCAGTTTCTCAAAGAGTACCAGCATTAACTAGCACTGTTAAGGATACATACATAGCGTGGTATGAAAATACTTATAATAACGGCAATGTTCTAAATTGGAGTAACGTTGAAGTACATCACATTTGTCCTCGAACATATGGAGGAACTAATCATAGGAGTCCGGGTATACCTATGGTAAAATTATAGAACGTATGACCCAGATACTGATGAAGATTAAATAAAAGGGAATCTTGCTATATGTGGAAAGATTATATGACTAAACTATCAGAAAATAGTAAGTATATAAAAGTAAATCCCCCTGCTACTATAGAGGAAATGACGGAAGCAGAAAATGAAATAAAGTTCCCAGATGATTTAAAGCAATGTTCTTTGGAAGTATATGGAAATGATGATTGTTTGCATTCAATTGATCATATGGTAGAGATTAATTTGTTCAGTAAAAATTAAACCTAATGGTACATTTCTTCGCGTGGGTGGGAACGAATGTGGTGACGATATATTTTATAGAACTGTAAATGGTAAAGTCGTTTGTAATGATTTTTACATGTTGTGGCATGAGGATGATGAATCTACAAATGAACTAGTAGGTTACAATCTCATAGAAGCCATAATCAAGTTGTACAGCGATTAAATAAAAGCAAAAAGAACCGTCCCTTTTGCATCCCTGCTTCAGTCAGGAAAGCTGTAATGAGATTTCCGGACTATACAGGTATGTGATATAATAAAAGTAGTACAAGCATTGAAATGCGTAAGTTTAGAGATAAATTACAGATATGCGGGATGCAGCTAACGTTTAACACCCGTCTGCAAAAAGATCTGCAAGTAAGAAAGGGAGTCTGTAAGCATGATGCAGAGTTAGCGGAAGCGCAGTTTAAAATCAAAGTAAATTACGGAATAATCATGCAGCACGAGGGAAAACGCTGCTTTTGCAGTTTTTTTAGGGCTCCTCCTGACACCTTAAACATAAACTATTAGGAGTTGGTAAACATTGAAGACCATAGGAATTATCGTTGATTCAGATTTGCATTTTGCAGATTTTTTGATCAAAAATTTGAAGATCGTACTTAAGGATTATGTTCAGATTAATTACTATTTATTGGAAGAACTACAATATGAAGACAAAGTAAATGATGACGTTGTACTTATTATGTCCAAAGAAAGATCGGTAGAGGCCAAAAAGCACATTTATAATACTGAAAATATTGTTTTAGTACACCGAACAATTAAAGAAGAAGATAAATATAAGATATTTGCAATTCCTAAGAGTACAAAGGTTCTGGTTGTAAACGATACAAAAGAAACTACTCTGGAAACCGTTGCGCTTTTATATCAGATCGGGGTAAAGGAACTAAACTTGGTTCCCTATGAAGAAGGCAATGATTTCAGTAATATAAAGATTGCCATTACCCCCGGAGTAAGCAGGAAAGTACCGGGTCATATTTCCGAGATTGTTGACATAGGCAACCGGTATATTGATGTGTCAACCTTTATTGAGATTATCAATAAGCTAAAGCTTGATAATAATGCAATAGGCAAAAGACTGCTTGCATATTCCGACAGTATACTAACATTAGATAGTGGTATAAAAAAACAGTATAAAGAACTGTATGTAAAGTATGAAGAGCTGGATATCGTTATAAACCTTTCAAATGAAGGTATACTTCTTGTAAATCAGGAAGATGAGATTTTATTGAATAATAAAGCTTTCAGAGGTATTTTCGATATAACCGAAGATATCAACGGCAAGAGGCTTAAGGAAGTATTTAATAATGCTTTAATGCAGACCTTCGTGAGAGGGGATTTGTTCGATGAGCTTATTGAGTTTAATAATAAATATATAGTAATCAATAAAAAGTCCATAAAATATCAGGCGGAGAAAGAGGGGTATTACTATAATTTTCAGGAAGTCACATATATAAAGCAGTTGGAACAGAATCTGAGTAAAAAAATGAGGGATAGGGGATTAACGGCAAGATACAGCTTTAATTATATAATAACAGAGTCAAAGAGCATGAAAGATTGTATTGAGCTTGCAAAAAGAATTTCTGACTCCGATCTAACGGTGTTTATTACCGGAGAAAGCGGAACAGGAAAAGAGCTGTTGGCACAATCCATACACAATACTTCAAAACGATCGAAGCAGCCGTTTGTTGCAGTAAATTGTGCGGCCATATCTGAAAGCCTATTGGAAAGCGAGCTTTTCGGTTATGAGGAAGGGGCTTTTACGGGAGCACTTAAAGGAGGGAAAGCTGGTCTTTTTGAACTTGCCAATAACGGTACTGTTTTTTTGGACGAGATAGGAGACATGCCCCTTTTGCTGCAAACGCGGCTTTTGAGAGTCCTTCAGGAAAAGCAGGTTATGAGAATTGGTTCTCAAAGAGTAATTAATACCGATATCAGGATTATTGCTGCAACAAATAAAAGTTTGGGAGATATGGTTCAAAAGGGCTTGTTCAGAAAAGACCTTTATTACAGGATTAATGTATTGCCGATAAATATACCTCCCCTAAGAAAGAGGAAGGAGGATATTATTCATTTAATGCATCATTTTATTGGGAAAGATATAAAATTAGAGCTTGCAGATGATGTAAAAGCTATTTTGATGGGTTATGATTGGCCGGGGAATATTAGAGAACTTCAAAACGTAGCATCCTATATTAAATTGATGAATGAAAAAGAGTTAACCATAGAAAAGCTTCCTTATTATTTGGTATATCAGGAGAAAAGCTTTGAAAAAGAATTGTCATTCATTGAAGAAAATTTTGATATAGCAAAGGTTTTAGAAATCATGAATCTGATTCAGAAGTATTGCAGTCAGAATAAGAGTATTGGGAGAAAAAAGATTGAAGAAATTTCGAAGGAATATGGTTATAATACCAATGAAAGCGAAGTGAGAAGGATACTATCTTTGTTAAATGACTTAAAACTGGTTGTTTCTCATTCAGGCAGAGGGACGGAGATTACAGGCTTGGGAAATGTTTTTCTGCAGTGGGTTGAAAACAGGATAGAAAAACAACCAGTTTAACCAGATTTTTATTTGAGGGATCTACGATCCCTCTTTTTTTATTAGGTAAATTTAGCATGATTATATTAATGTGCAGTGATTGCAAGCTTTTGATTCGGTATTCAGAATTATTTTTTTTTATTTGCTTTTTTGGTATATGTTTTGCAAATATCTATATTTAGATTTAGCATTCAGAGTGAAGGAGGAAAGATTATATGAAAAAGATTATTCTATATGGAAGTAAGCATTGAGGGGGCTGCGAATCATTGAAAGAGGTTCTTTCAAGCAAGGAAATAGAATATGTCTATCTGGATATCACTGAAAGTATGCTGTCGCTGAAAACGTTCTTGAAATTCAGGGATAGTCGGCCTGAGTTTGATGAAATCCGAAAAGTTGGTAGAGTAGGCTTGCCGTGTATTGTTGTAAACAACGGCGAAAAGGTTATCCTTGATTTCACTGAAGCAGTGCTTGAAGACTTGAAACGATAGAAGGTTTAATGAAGTAATTGTATTTTACTAAGGGGATGTTTCGATGAAGGATAGAGTATTAAGGGATGACTTTTTAGAAAACCATATTCTGACCAATATCAGGATAAATGAGAATCAGAGTATAGCAGCTTTCTTCGCTAACAAAGCAAATGTCCAGGACAATAGTTATGATAAAAGTCTCTGGCTTCTTCACCTTGACGGCAAGAATACTGAAAAGCCCGACCTTAAGGGCAACGTTAAGGACTTTGTATGGGAAAACAACAGCTTAATATATTTTGTAGAAAAGGAAGGTACTAACATTTTTTATAAGTATAGTACCGACGCAGGTATCAGTGAAGAATTATTTGTCATACCGATGGGTGTTTCAGAGTTTGTATTTGCCCGCGGCAAGATGTTTTTTACCGGCAAAAGCTCATCCATTGAAAGAACGCAAGGTATTCTTGAAGGCAATGAATTTCCTTTCTTTCTTGAAGGCATGGGAGTATTTTCAAATAATAGGAAAACGCTTTTTTCCTTTGACATGGCTAAAGGGAAGATAGTAAAGATAAGTGGGGCGGATATCCACGTAGATCATTTCGTCATGAACGAATCCAAAGACAGAATTGCATTAATCGGTTTCAGTACAGATAAAGGCATAAAGAACGAATCCAATGTTTACTTAGTCGATACGGAATCAGAAAGAATAGAAATCATAACGGCTAAAGACACCTTAAGTATTTCCGATGTTGCTTTCCTGGATGAGGAGACCGTGATTTTTACTGGCGCGGACCTAAAAACATATGGAAGAAATGAAAATAAGCAGTTCTATACGATTGATATAAGCTCAAAAGAACTGAGAAAAATCACAGAGGGATTCGATAGAAATTGTTTCGGGAAGGAAATTACAACAGATGCCCGGTTTAGCTCATCAAGAGATTTTCATGTTTATAAGAATCAGCTGTATTTTCTCACCATCGAGGGAAGCAGCACTTATTTGAATAGAATTGATAAAAAAGGTATACTGGAAAGGCTGAATTTTGAAAAGGGGACTATCGATTCCTTCTCTGTGTTGGAAGATGGTATAGTTTTTACGGGTTTAAAGGCGCAGGCCCTTCATGAAATATACTTGCTTAAAGATGGAAGTGAGAAGAGGGTTACAAGCTTTAATAACCGGTTGGTTGAAAACAGAATATTAGCAAAACCTGAGCCGCTTGCTTCTATAAGCACCGATGGAATAGAAGTTGACGGATGGGTCATTGAACCGATAGATTATGATGATAGTAAGAAATACCCGGGAATTTTATGCATACATGGCGGACCCAAAATGGTGTACAGTGACGTTTATTATCACATGATGCAGTTATTGGCGGCTTGCGGATATTTTGTATTTTATTGCAATCCCCGCGGTAGTGATGGAAAAGGAAATGAATTTGCTGATATCAGGGGTCACTTTGCTTCTCATGCATTTGAAGATATATTGAATTTTACTGACTGTGTATTGAAAAAGTATGCAAGCATAGATGCAAACAGGCTGGGCGTAATGGGAGGGTCCTACGGAGGCTATATGACAAATTACATTGTAGGCCGAACGAACCGCTTCAAAGCTGCAGTTTCTGAAAGAGGAATAAGTAATCTGATCAGTACTTTTAATACATCGGATATAGGGTATTTGTATGTGTCCAATTATATTGGAGGAGGGAATCTGTGGAATAATGAGGAGCCATACATTAGAGATTCTCCCATTACATATGCAAAAAATGTAAGTACACCGATACTATTTATTCATGGGATGAACGATAACAGATGCAATTATACTGAATCCATGCAAATGTATAATGCTGTAAGATACTTCGGGATAGAGGCAAAATTGTGTTTGTTTGAAGAAGAAAATCACAGTTTGGAAATTCAGGGCAGGCCATTGAATAAGATTAAAAGGTTTGATGAAATCATAGGTTGGTTTGACGGACATTTGGGTAAGGGGGAACAACATGCAGACTTTAGAGTTGATAAGTGAATTAATAAAGTTAAATTCAGCCAATAAAGGAAATGCTAATAAAGCAGTGGAATTTGCAGAAGCTTATATGAAAAAACACGGAATAGAAGGCCAGATTATAGAGAACGAAGGTTATAAGAGTTACATATGTGAGATCGGTGAAGGCAGTAAGAAAGTAGTACTTAACGGACATTTGGATGTAGTGCCGGGAAAGGAAGAACAGTTTGAGCCTTGCGAAAGAGAAGGAAAAATATATGGCAGAGGCAGCTCAGATATGAAGTCGGCTTGTGCCGCCATGATGAATACTATGATAAGGCTGAAGGCTAAGGAGCTTCCATGTAAGGTAATGCTTCAATTAGTGTCGGATGAAGAAGAAGGTGGGTACCACTGCAGCCAGCACCTGGTGCAAAAAGGATACGTAGGTGATTTTGTGATCTGCGGAGAACCGACAAATTTGGGAATAAGCGTACAATCGAAGGGCTTTATGAGAGTGGATATTATCGAGTATGGGCGTTCGGCTCATGGAAGCAGGCCTTGGGAAGGCGACAATGCAATTTTGAAAGCAATTGATACCTATGATAAAGTAGTGAAATTACCTTTCATGGCTGAAAAAACAGAATTCTATAATGGATCTTCAATAAATCTTGCAGTTATTGAAGGCGGGTACATCTACAATAAGGTACCTGACAGATGCCGGATAGGATTGGATATTCGGTTTGTCCCTCATCTTGAGCCGGAGAGAATTGTAAAAGAAATAGAAAGTGTTGTCAATGGTGATGTCATGGTTAGTACCGTTGGGGCAAGTGTCAATATTTCTCCGGAGCACCCTTACGTGAAGCAGCTTATGGATGCTATAAAGGGTGAAACCAATAAAGAAGATATAGAAATTGTAGCCCAGCATGGTTCAGCGGATACAAGATTTTTTACAAAGGAGAAAATTGCTTCTGTTGAATTTGGCCCATCCGGAGAATTCTGGCATGGAGACGGAGAATATGTACTGATCGAGTCGGTGTATGAGTATGAGAGAATATTGGAACGGTTTATATTGGGATTTCATTGATTTTACGGCAGGAAATTAGCGGACAACCGCAACCCATAAGTCCGTTTAAGGCTTCGTACAGTAGCATATAAAGTAAATTCCATATAACAGGAGGAAGCATTATGTTGGACCAAAGTACCTACAAAAATTATGTAACTATTTTGAATAACGAGTTGATTGCAGCCCTTGGCTGTACCGAACCAATCGCAATAGCATATGCAGCTGCAAAAGCGCGGGAAGTTTTGGGCTGTCTGCCTGAACAAGTTACTGTACAATGCAGCGGTAATATTATTAAAAATGTAAAGGCAGTTACAGTCCCGAACTCCGGAGGGCTTAAGGGTATTGAATCTGCTGCAGTGCTTGGGGCTGTGGGCGGAGACCCATCCCGAGTACTTTCAGTGCTCGAGAGCGTGAAACCGCAGCATATTGAGCAGGCCCAAAACCTGCTGAAGCAGAAAATCTGCATCTGTACACTTGTTCAAGATGTCCCCAATCTCTATATAAGGGTAATAGTGACTGCAAATGGCCAGAGTTCCGAGGTGGAAATCCGGGAAAGGCACACCTTTATTTCGGAAATCTGCAAGAACGGCGATATTATTTTCAGTGGAGGTGCGGACATTTCATATAACAAGTACCATGCTGCCGACTATTCTTTGCTTAATGTATGGGATATTCTGGAGTTTGCCGATACGGTGTCGCTTGAGGATATTAAGGAGGTGATCAATCGTCAGATTGAGTATAATAGTGCAATCTCCGAGGCGGGACTGACTCATTCCTATGGCGTGGAGATAGGAAAAACCCTGCTGAAGTTTTATCCGGAAGATATTAGGACCCACGCACGCGCAGCGGCTGCCGCTGGGTCAGATGCACGAATGAGCGGATGTCCTCTGCCGGTCATTATAAATTCGGGCAGCGGTAATCAGGGTATCACGGTCACAATGCCGGTCGTCACATTTGCAAAGGGAATGAATCTTCCGATGGAGCGGCTCTATCGTGCATTAGTGGTAAGCAATCTTGTAGCAATCCATCAGAAAAGGTATTTAGGGGATCTCTCTGCATACTGCGGTGCTGTCTGTGCCGCCACAGGTAGCGGTGCTGCGATCACTTATATGTTGGGCGGCAGCTACGAACAGGTTTCGGATACAATTACCAATACAGTGGCCAATATAGGAGGAATGATCTGCGATGGTGCAAAACCCTCCTGTGCAGCAAAGATTTCTTCAGCAGTGGATGCTGCAGTCATGGCGCATTATATGAGTATGAATCAAAAAGTTTTCGCAAACAATGAAGGCCTGGTCAAGGCAGATGTGGAAAAAACGATCCAAAGTATAGGGCGTATGGGCCGCGTTGGCATGAAGTCAACGGATGTAGAAATATTAAATATAATGCTGGAGCACTAAAGCAGTAAATATTATCTATTCCAGCACTTCTTGCAAATGGCTACGAATAATTGTCTGCAGACAGCATTGGAAGGACATTTGAGAAGCAACATGATTAGTAATGCTTTGCCTGCTATACAGAAGGTGGATAGCAATTGGGGGATGGAAAGTGTGGAACTATTAGAGAAAATTATTGAATTATCAGATGCCTATGAGGAGGAAATTATTGCACTACGTCAGGCATTACACCAGAATCCTGAGCTTTCTTTTCAGGAGTATAAGACAGCACAGCGTATTATGGAGAAGCTTGGGGAGCTGCGTATCGACGTACAGGGCGGTATTGCCGGTACGGGTATTATGGCAACGGTGCGCGGAGACCAGCCAGGCAGGACTCTTTTGCTCAGAGCGGATATGGATGCTCTCCCGGTTGAAGAAACGGTGGAGCTTCCGTTCAAATCGGCAAACCCGGGCATTATGCATGCCTGCGGGCACGATGTTCATATGGCAGCATTATATGGGGTGGCAAAAATTTTAAATGAACTTTCCGGCAAGTGGAGTGGTGAAGTGAAGCTCATCTTTCAGCCTGGTGAGGAAAATGGCGGCGGCGGCCGCGAGATGATTAAGGAAGGTATTCTGGAAAAGCCGAGACCGGATTGCTGCATGGCTCTTCATGTATGTACACAAACACCGACGGGAGCTCTTGCCATGGGCAGTGAAAACGTTAGTGCATATTCAGATATGTTTACAATCAAAGTCCACGGGAAAGGAGCACACAGTTCCTTGCCGCAAAACGGTGTTGATGCTTTGAATATTGCAGCACATATCATAGTAGCGCTGAATTCTGTCATGACAAAGAACATGCCTCCGATGGAGATAAGCACCTTTACAATAGGAAAGCTTAACGGCGGTACTGCCCCAAACATTATTGCAAACGAGGCTGAGCTTGTGGGCATGATGCGTAACATCACAGCTGAGGCACGCTCCATACTCATTGATAAGATAGAGTCCATTGCTAAAGGCATTGCAAGTACATTCGGTGGGAAAGCGGATTTCATACTGAGGGAGGGGTATCCGGCTGTATATAATGATCCTCAGATTACAGGGCAGGTGAGGCAGGTATTTTTGAAGTATTATAAAACGATGATTGCTGATATATCGCCGGAATTAGCCCAGGCTGATTTGAAAGAGCAGGTAATTGAGTCAAAGCGTCCAATTTTGGGCGCGGAGGATTTCGGATTCTATACTCAACAGATTCCATCCTGCTTCTTCCGTGTTGGAACCGGAAATACGGGGATAGAACATAGCAGCAGCTTTTCCGTTGATGAAAAATATATTAAGCTATGTGTCAGAAGCATGGCGTTTGCAGCAGTGGATTTCCTGACTCAAAGGGCGTCCCAGTGATTATACTACGCCAGGAAATTGAAAGAATTTGTATCTATTTGACCAAAACATATAATTAATTTTTTAGGAGGGATAGAATGAAAAAGTATTACAAGTATTCTGCACTTATTATGGTAATGGTGCTGTTGCTTATGACTTCAGCATGTGGAAATCCTGGTTCTCAAACTGGTTCGACAACCCAAAATGGTGTACAAGATACCTTGAAGGTGGCATTCAGAAATGAGCCCGGAAACCTCGATCCCCTGGCTAATCAGAGCCTTACTGCATTTGCACTTGAAAACATGATCTTTGACCGATTGGTTTATAAGAATCCAGAGGGAAAGATTGAGCCCATGCTGGCAACAAAATGGGAGATTGTGGATGATACTACAATTCGTTTTTACCTTCGACAGGATGCTGTTTTCCATAATGGGGATAAGGTTACTGCAGAAGATGTAAAATATACGATTGAACGTGCAGAGGGTGCGGCGACCAGTAAATCCTACTTCAAGTATTTTGACGGCCAAAATACGAAAGTCGTAGACCCTTATACAATTGATGTCAAGATGTACAATGCATTTGCACCGGCATTAAATTATCTTGCATCCCCAAGAGGCAGCATACTGCCGAAAAAATATCTGGAAGAGATTGGCCCGGAAGCATTTGGAAGAAAACCTGTCGGTTCAGGAAAGATGGCTTTCAAGGAATGGGTTTCCGGTGATCATATTACCCTTGAAACCAATGAAAAATATTGGGGTAATAAGCCTGCATTCAAGACGATGCTGGCACGTATCATTACCGATGCAACTTCACGTGCAATCGAACTTGAAACTAGTGGAGCAGATGTTGCATTGCATATATCCTCAGCAGATATTAAGAGACTGAGTTCCAACGAGCAGACACAAGTACTTATAGGACCAAGTTATCAGACGATATATATGTATTTTGATACTATCCACAACGATACTTACGATGATATCCGGGTCAGAAAAGCTCTTT
>CAZNMO010000033.1:24121-29624 GCA_964574195.1 uncultured Clostridiaceae bacterium
TTCTCTCGCAATTGATATGAATAGTGCAGTAAAAGCAGCATATGGTGAAACCGCCTCCGTTGCAGACAGCATTATGTCTCCGCAGGTTTTTGGTTATAAGAGTGTAGGCCCTAATACTTACGATCCAAAACAAGCAAAGGCGTTGCTGGATGAGGCAAACTTTGATTACAGCAAACCCCTTAACTTAACTGTTGCCGATGATACCTCATATATACAAGTTGCGGAAGCTCTGCAAAACATGTGGCACAGCATAGGCGTCGATGTAAAAATCAATATTATGGATACTGCAACTCTTGTTTCGACAGGTGCTGATGGTTCCGGTTCGATCCCATTCCGTTTAAACTCCACAAATGCCGCTACCGGTGACCCCGATCATGCTTTGGGTGAGTGGAAGAAAGAACCCCGCAATGTTATGGGTATGGATGAGGAGTTTTATAGTCTGATTGATAAGGGTGCAGCTGAATATGATGAGACGGAACGTGCCAAGATTTATGAGGAAATTCAGAAGAGGGCATGGGATTCTTATATGAGTATTCCAATTGCATTCAACAAGGTAGTTTATGGTGTAAGAAGCAATGTTAATAATATGCCGGTTGATCCGGGTGCTTGTCCTGATTTTTCGCTGATTACTTTTAAATAGGGATATAGTATTTACAAATATAGGTTAGTCTAGCAAAGGGGGAAGCTATATTTTATCTGAGAAAGCATCCCCCTTTTCCAATACTATTATATCTAATATAGGGAGCGGTTAAATTGTATAAATATATCTTTAAAAGATTACTATTGATGATCCCTGTACTTTTGGGGGTTTCCCTGATTATCTTTATTATGTTGGCGATTACCCCTGGTGATCCTGCGAGAATGTTGCTTGGCAGTGATGCAAGCGAAGAGGCTGTCTTGCAGAAACGGGCAGAACTGGGCTTGGATGATCCATTTATAACACGTTATGCCAAATTTGTAGCCAGTGCTGTAAAGGGGGACCTTGGTACATCCTATACAACAAGGCAGCCGGTTATTATAGAGATATTTGAACGTTACCCGACTACTTTTACATTGGCAATGCTTGCAACCATTGTTTCAGGAATACTAGGTATACTTTTAGGTATCATTTCAGCCACCAGGCAGTATTCCATTGTGGATAACATTGCCTCTACAATGGCTCTGCTTGGTTTGTCCATACCGAACTTCTGGATGGGGCTGATGCTGATTCTGCTGTTTTCGCTAAAGCTGGGATGGTTCCCTTCTTCCGGATTTTATGGGCCGATATATTGGGTGCTCCCGGCGATAACCATTGGGTTTGCCATGTCGGCAACGATTACCAGACAGACTCGCTCATGCATGCTTGAGGTTGTGCGTCAGGATTATATCCGTACAGCTCGTGCAAAGGGGCAGTCAGAAACCACCATAATCTTCAAGCATGCGCTGAAAAATGCCTTGATTCCCATTGTTACAGTATTAGGTATCCAATTTGGCGGCGTTTTGGGTGGTGCCGTTATTACCGAACAGGTTTTCTCGATTCCAGGGTTAGGTAAATTAATGGTCGATGCGATTAAAAACCGCAACTATCCGCTCGTTCAAGGCGGCGTTTTGGTACTTGCAATTTCCTTCAGCCTGATCAACTTGCTGGTGGATATCATGTATGCATACATTGATCCTCGAATTAAATCGCAATATAGTAAGCCCTCCATAAAGAAGACTAAAGCGGAAAAGACGGAGGTTGCAGCAAATGATTGATAAAATAACAAAAAAAAGAAAATCCAGTAAAGGTCGTGATATTTGGCGGCGCTTTAGGAAAAACCGCATGGCAATGATTGGGTTGACTTTGCTGGCTATTCTGACGCTTTCTGCAATTTTCGCCAATATAATTACACCCTTTGGACCAGACGACCAGAACTTACAGGAGGTTTTTCTCAAACCTTCATGGACACACTTTTTTGGCACGGATAATTTTGGACGGGATGTGTTTAGCCGCATTATTTACGGTGCGAGAGTTTCTCTGGTTGTCGGTATTATTTCTGTTGGAATTGGTGTTAGCGTAGGAGGCACTCTGGGTGCGATTGCCGCATATTATTCGGGGCCATATGATACGGTTATTATGCGTTTTGTTGATATAATGATGGCGATTCCTAGTACTATCCTTTCAATCTCAATATGCGCAGCTTTAGGCCCCGGAATTGTGAATACGATGATAGCGGTAGGTATAGGGACGATCCCAACATATACCCGAGTTTTCCGCTCATCGGCTATCACAGTAAAGCAACAGGAGTATATAGAAGCAGCTCGGGCAGTGGGTGCAAACAACCTGCGCATTATCCTTAAGCATATTGTGCCCAATTCGCTGGCACCGATTATTGTACAGGCCTCGCTGGGTGTAGCAACGGCGATTCTTTCTGCCGCAGCACTCAGCTTTATAGGACTTGGTATCCAGCCGCCTAACCCGGAGTGGGGTGCAATGTTGTCCGCCGGCCGTGGATTCATCCGTGAATATCCGCATATGGTAATTTTTCCGGGTTTTGCAATTATGATAACTATATTTTCATTAAACCTCTTGGGCGATGGTCTGCGAGATGCGCTGGACCCACGTCTGAAGAAATAATAGCGGGGTGCATCTATGAAACTTCTATCAATTAAAGATGTTACCATTCATTATTCAACAGATGATGGTGATGTAAAAGCTGTAAACGGAGTCAATTTTGAGATCGATAAAGGGGAAACAATT
Source organism: uncultured Clostridiaceae bacterium (assembly GCA_964574195.1). GTDB lineage: Bacteria > Bacillota > Clostridia > Lutisporales > Lutisporaceae > BRH-c25. The sequence goes on from CAZNMO010000033.1 coordinate 26,841, forward strand.
GGATTGGTTGGTGAAACAGGTGCGGGGAAAACTACCACAGCGCTTGGCATCATGCGTTTGGTACCGGATCCGCCGGGTAAGATTGTTTCAGGTGAAATTCTATTTAATGGAGAGAACCTGCTGAAGAAAAGTGCGATAGAAATGCGGAAAATTAGGGGTAATAAAATCTCAATGATATTTCAGGATCCGATGACGGCATTGAACCCTATTATTCCTGTCGGTGAACAGGTAGCTGAGGTTATTCGCCTTCATGAAAAAGTCAGCCGGATCGAGGCGGAGAAAAGGGCAGCTGAAATGTTGGAAATGGTGGGCATTTCAGCCGACCGCATGAACGAATACCCTCATCAGTTCAGCGGGGGTATGAAGCAGCGTGTTATAATTGCGATTGCTTTGGCGTGTAAACCCCAGTTACTTATTGCAGACGAGCCGACAACTGCATTAGATGTTACTATTCAAGCACAGGTTATCAATATGATGAACAACCTGAAAAAAGACTTGGGTACTGCGATGATTTTAATCACACATGATTTGGGCATTGTGGCTGAGATTTGTGATAAGGTAGCAATCATGTATGGCGGAGAGATCGTTGAATACGGTTCACTTGAAGATGTCTTCAACCAGACAGCGCATCCTTATACCAAAGGTCTTTTTGATTCGATTCCTAGTTTGAAAAAAAAGGTACATCGCCTAAAGCCAATCAAAGGGATGATGCCCGATCCCATATCTTTGCCTGATGGATGCAACTTTTTCAACCGTTGTCCGTATGCAACACCGGAGTGTGAACATACAGACCCTGCTGTAAAAGAGATATCTCCGGGACATTTGGTAAAATGCTTACATAATGACAAAGTATACAGGGAAAAGGAGTAGGCTTATGAAAGACAATTTATTACAGGCCAGGGCTGTCAAAAAATATTTTAATACACCAAGAGGCACACTTCATGCGGTGGATGGAGTCTCCTTTGATATTAAAAAAGGCAGTGTCTTAGGTGTTGTTGGAGAATCCGGATGTGGTAAATCGACTTTAGGGCGTGTCGTTTTGAACCTGTTACAGGCCACAGATGGCGAGATTATTTTTGAAGGAAAAAGTATTGAACGTGCAACTACGAAAGAGAAGTTCCATTTACGCAAAGTAATGCAGATGATTTTTCAGGATCCTTTTTCTTCCTTGGATCCAAGATTTTCAGTGAGCGAAATCATAATGGAACCGTTAATTATCTATAAAATGTTCCGCACCAGGGAGGAATACAACAAAAGGGTAAAAGAACTGATGGATACTGTAGGTCTTGCTCAAAGGCTTGCAGACAGCTATCCTCATGAATTGGACGGCGGGCGCCGCCAGCGTATCGGTGTTGCCCGTGCACTGGCGCTTAACCCGAAGTTTATCGTATGTGATGAGCCTGTTTCAGCCCTGGATGTTTCCATACAGGCACAGATATTAAATTTGATGCAGGATTTACAGGAACAGTACAACCTGACATATATGTTTATCACACATGACTTGTCGGTTGTAAAGCATATTTCCAATGAGATCATGGTCATGTATCTGGGACAGATGGTGGAAAAATGTGAGGCTGATGAGTTGTTTGACAACAATCTGCATCCATATACAAAGGCGCTTCTATCGGCAATCCCTATTCCGGAGGTAGGAGCCAACAAGGATAGGATACTGCTAAGGGGCGAGATAACTTCTCCTATTGACCCCAAACCCGGCTGCCGTTTTGTTCTGAGATGCGAATATGCAACAGAGCAGTGCAAAAAGGAGAATCCACAGCTTGAAGAGATGTTTCCCAACCATTTTGTTGCCTGTCATAATGTACGCAGCATAAACAAGCTATAAGCAGGTATATAGAGAGGAGCAGTTATGCAATACGAGTACCCTTTACATGGTGTCTGTGCCAAAAGCGTCAAGTTCTCCATTGGTGAAGATAAAAAGGTCCATGATGTATTGTTTAATGGTGGCTGTGCAGGAAACTCAACGGGTTTAGCCAAGTTGATTGAAAATAGGGATATGAATGAGGTAATAGAGCTTCTCCGGGGTGTTCAGTGTAAAACACGTGGAACTTCCTGCCCTGATCAGCTAACAAAAGCATTATTGGATATTTCTATAAAAAAAGCAGATTAAGCGTTCTCAGCTTATATTTTAATGCACATTATAAAGTGTTAAAAAACTGTGAGCAGCAGTGCCTGTGTAAAGGACTGTTCACAGTTTTTTATCTTTGGTAGATTTGTTATTGGTTAATACATTTTTGTTGGATTAGTCTGTCAATTGAGCTAACTCAGATTCCATCTATGTAGTCTCGTAGGCCCGAATGGCACAGGTGTTGAATGATTTATTAACAGCATGATATGGTTTCTTGTTTGATGGGCATTATAATGTATAGGTAGTAAAAAAATTGTAATGGAAGCAGATAGCTATAAGATTAATCATAAAAACGGGCTATCTGCTCTTTCATAATTGTACATCCGAATTGGTGCTACAAGGCACGTGGAGACGGTAGTTCTGATGACGAATAGTGGTTTGGAAGGCAAGTGAGGCACCGTTCTACAAGCGGCAACTGCCTTTGCAGCGTTGTCTTCCCTATGTATTCCCAAAACAAGAAGTCGGTACAGCTATTTATTTTATGTAATTGCAATAAATGTATTGATGAGTTAACTTATTATTAGAAGAATAAGATATCCATCAAGTCAAATGAAGAGTATAAGAAAATAAATGTCAGGGGGGCCATTATGCTTTATTTCATGAATGATTACTCAGAAGGAGCACACGAGAAAGTACTGAAT
>CAZNMO010000034.1:0-29344 GCA_964574195.1 uncultured Clostridiaceae bacterium
ATACCGGCGATGCCGGCTTCAATACCAGGTTGGAAGCATTTTTTGACCTGCTGGATATGGAGGGCTGCAAATGAAGCTGACTTACCCCCACATGGGTGAAGCATATATAGCCGTTAAGAGCTTGATGGACGACATTGGAGTGCAAAGCGTCATCCCTTCCTTTACCACCGACTCTACCCTCAGGCTGGGCTCTTCCATTTCACCTGAGACCATATGTCTTCCCTACAAGATAATGCTTGGGAATTATATAAACAGTATCAGAGCGGGAGCAGATACCATCATCATAACAGGAAGCTGCGGGCCTTGCCGCTTCGGGTATTACGGGCCTCTGCAAAAGCAAGCCCTTGAGGAAGCCGGGTACAAGGGCATAGACATTATAATCCTGGACCCTCCCAGAGAAGGCTACCGTAACTTTTTTGATGCCATAGGAAAAATAGCGGGAAACCGCAAGGCAAATGTCGTTACCGCTTTCATGAACGCATACAAGGTTTGCTGTGAGGTCGACAGGTTGAACAGCCTGCTTTACTATACCAGGCCAAGGGCCGCCAACAAAGCTGAGCTGAAGAATATAACCCATAGCTTCAAAAAGGAGGTCATGAATGTAAAGGGCACTTCAGAAATGCTCCAATTGATACATGAAACTGCTGACAAGGTCGGAAGGGTCGATATAGATAAAGGCTTCAAGCCTATCCGCATAGGAATTATCGGAGAAATTTACACCATCATAGAGCCTTTTACCAACCTGAATGCCGAAGAACGTCTCGGAGACCTTGGTGTAGAGGTACATAGATCCATGACAGTAAAGGATTGGGCCAGGAATACCATCATACTTCCTATGACCGGACGCAAGGGCTACAGGATGGAAAAGAAGCTTTCCAGACCTTATCTTCCCACACTGATAGGCGGTCATACCCAACAGTGCCTTGGCCATGCGGTACATTATGCTAAGTCAGGCTACGACGGACTTGTTCAGATCTATCCAATGACCTGTATGCCTGAAATAGTGTCCAGATCGATATTGCCGCAGATAGAAAAAGATTATTCCATCCCGATCCTATATCTGATCGTTGATGAACAGACCGGTGAAGCGGGTTTCCAGACAAGGCTGGAAGCCTTTGTGGATTATATAGGCAGGAATAAAGTGAAAACAATTCAATGACACTTTATTCCTCCTCCTCCCTTTCTCTGAAAGGTGAAAAATCCACCAGCTCATCAACATTTCTCAGTCCCCTTTTCCAGAGGTACAGCATATATGGTATGAACAATATCAGCAGGTAGAATTTCTGGGAAAGCAGTATGAAGTCATATACACCATGCAGTAATACCGGAACAATGAAGCCCTTCCATATGTACTTCTGCCTGTACTGAGGGCCTGCAAATTTCGCTATTCCAAGGTAATAGCCCATTGCCACCGCAAACAATGCATGAGCAGGAACTGCTGTGACCGCTCTTACTGCGGCAGTTGTCATGCCGGTCGAAAGCACATAGGCAATATTCTCAACCGTCGCAAAGCCAAGAGAAATGAAAACTGCATATACTATACCGTCATACATCTCATTAAACTCTCTATTTCTCCATATGTAGAGAAAAAAGAACAGGAATTTGAAAGCTTCTTCCACAAGTCCCGCCACTATGAAGGCAGTATAACCTGCGGACAATATATGGTTTTCGGCTATATTGAAAACATCTAGGGTCATCTCAACAAAAAGCACCGGTATCACTAGTCCGCCACCCATAATGAAGGATTTCAGCAGCAGCATCCTGGGCTCCTTTTCATATTTGTCCCTTGCGTAAAAATAATATATCAAAGCGGCAGATGGAGCCAATGCCGCAACCAGCAAAAGCATATCGATCCCTCCTATAAGCTATCCTCTACTATCCTTATCTGTTTCTCATTTAAACCATACAGTATATACACTGCCCTGTCAATTTCAAGGTCTGCAGCCTTCCTATCCATTTCGGCCTCCAATCCTTGACGCTCCTCTGCCATTTTCATTATCCTGTCATTTACCCGGGGAAAGGGAAGCTTCATCCTAAGGACTGTATTGGGATAATAGTCGTATAAGCCCTCACTTATCTTCTTTGCATAACATTTGAAATAGAACTCAAAAAGTCTGGAATTAAGTATAGCTGTAATATATTCGTGGGATATGTCTCCGGTATATTCCTTCTTTATTCTCAGGCTGTAAACATCGGCACTGCAGTAATAACCCATCCTGTCCACCGCAAAACGACTTTCACCGGCTTTATACGGATAGACGATTTTGGGAGCCTCAAATATACTGCTGCTTCTGCCCCACTGAAGGTGATACCACTCTCTCACACCATTTCTGCACTCTCTTCTTTGTTTCAGCCTCTCCCTGAAGCTGCCAATATACCTCACGGCGTTGGGAAAATCAGTTTCTGCTGCTATATGATCTGCATATATTAGAAACTGCTCTGCAGGCTTGATTGAATGCTTACGGATATTGCTGTTCTTTATCCAGGGCTTCATAAGCTCCTTTTCTATGGCATATTTCTCCACTGCATCGGCGTCAAGTATGAAAGCCCTGTCACAGCCTGTTATGATCCCCTGATAGCTGTCTGCAAGGTCACCAAGGGACATACTGCTTTTTCCTTCCATCAGTGAATATATTTCATGCTTTTCAGGACTTAACAGCACCCAGCCCTCTTCCCGGAAAACTGAATTGCTTACCTTGAAGCTTTCATAGTTATCCGGCGAAAACAAATCAGTTTCTGAAGACTTTTTCCCATGTCTGTATTTCAGTACCGAAGTCAAAGAATCACCTTTTCCCGGCTCAAGCGTTATTATGCATGCGGCGACTCCTGCCTCCTGAAAAACACTTTGTCCGTAGAAATCGGAAATCTCAGTTATCGTACAATTCTCTGAGAGATATTTTCTGAGACCGGAAGCAGAAGGCCCCTCCATGAAATACCGGGAAGTGATGAAGCTGAGTCTTCCTCCTTTTTTCAGCAGATCTATGCCCAGTTTAAAAAAGCAATAGGAAATATCCGACTTATCCTTGTATATACCCCTATACAACCGCTGTAATATTTGCTTGTATGGCTTTTTTACCTGCTTATGACCTATATAAGGCGGGTTGCCTACGACAAAATCAAACGTTCTGTTCCAGAACTCATTAGCTTGGCTATCCTCACCATAGCCGCATACCAGGCTGTCACAGCATATCAGCCTGGGGCTGCATTCTTTGCCGGCCAGGCTGACAAGTATCTTTTCCGCTGTTTTTAACGCCTCTCTGTCTATATCTGCGCCCCATAGATTATTTTCAACAATGAAGCTTCCTATATCAGTCCTTCGAAGCCTGCCCCTCAGCTCCCCGTTTTTTTTAATTATACGGTCATAATCCCTCTCAAACATCTGCTTAAGTATTTGAAAGGCTTGAATGAGAAAAAGACCTGTTCCGCACGCAGGGTCAAGCACCCTTATATAAGGGTGCTCTGCAAGGTCCAGTCCGGACAGCAGTTTTTCCGTCATCACTTCCACAACCTCCGGAGGTGTATAGAAAACTCCCCGGTCCTTCCTGTCTCCTCTGCTTTTCTGGGCTTGCACCCTATTACTCTGTTCAAGTATGGCTTCTCTTATACTCATTCTTACCTCTTATCCTATACAAAATCAGTTCGTGCTTTGCTGAAACGAGCTATCTTTTTTCAATCAACAGCTTCCCCTGCAGCGGCTCAAGCCGGATCTCCAGCTTTCCTTCTGCTGTGTCAACGGCCTCAACCGGTGAAAGCAGATCAAACAGCTTACCCTTGCACCAATTGCCTATATCCAACGACACATGGCAGCTTTCGGTCCTGCTCCTGTTGACAAGCACAAGGGCAGTATCATTTCTGGCTTCTTCTCCGAATACATCCCTGTTGTCTTCTATCTTCCTGATATATCCGAACATATCGCCTTCCAGTTCCAGGGGTACCCATTTTCCCGTACTGAAAACATCATGGCTGCTTCTAATGGAGATCAGCTTCCTGTACCATTCCATAAGTTCAGGGTTTTCCCTGCCCCAGGGATAAGTGCCCCGGTTGAGCGGATCCCGGTACCCCTCCAGGCCTGCCTCATCCCCGTAATATATGCTGGGCACTCCCGGAAAAGTCATCTGTATCAAAGACAGCAGCTTGAGCCTGGAAATGCCAAGGGCTCTTTTTTCCTCAGGAAGCCTGTATGCCTCCTTCTGAAGCTGTGACAGCTGCTGTTCCTCGGGTGCCTCACCCAGCAGAGTCAGTATACGGGGAACATCGTGACTACCTATAAGGTTCATATTGCTGTAGAAATTATGAAGGGGATAGTTCTCATATATGCTCAGCAATGCCTCCCTGGTATGCTTCCCATCGTTCCTGCCCAGGAAGAAGTTCAGCATAATGCTCCTGAATGGATAATTCATTACCGAGTCCAACTCTTCTCCCAGAAGGTATGCCCTTCGCCTGCCATAGCTTTCCTTGTTGGATGCATCCTCCCACACTTCTCCCATCAGGACGGAATCCGGATCCTTTTCCTTCATTGTCTTCCTCAGCAGCCGGATGAACTCATCAGGCAGCTCATCGGCAACGTCAAGGCGCCAGCCTTTGGCTCCCAGCTCCATCCAATGTTTGATCACACTATCCTTCCCGGTTATTATGAAATCCAGATAGCCGGGGTCCATCTCATTTACATTAGGGAGAGTATCTACTCCCCACCAACATTCATAGTCATCCCTGGCACATTTGAAGCGGTACCAGGAGTAAAAAGGGGACTCGGTCGACTGATATGCCCCGATTCCCGCATAACTGCCGTATTTGTTGAAATACAGGCTGTCGCTGCCGGTATGGCTGAACACTCCGTCCAGCATAATTGAAATACCCAATTTCTCTGCTTTACTGCACAGTTCCTTGAAGGTCTCAATGCTGCCAAGCATTGGATCCAGTTTCATATAATCCCCTGTATCATATCTGTGGTTGCTGGAGGCTTCAAAAACCGGATTCAGGTATATGACCGAAATACCAAGCTCTCTGAGATACTCAAGCTTTTCCGTTACGCCCTCAAGGTTTCCTCCGAAAAAGTCCCAACGGGATATTGCTCCTGTACCGCAGTCCTTTATATAGGTGGGCGTATCCTCCCAATTCGCATATATGAAGCTGTTCTGCTTAGGGCTGCTTATCTTTTCCTCTGAATTTCCATTCCTGTATCTATCGGGAAATATCTGATACATCACAGCCTTCCTATACCAGGAAGGAGTACTTGTCTCTCTCGAGAATACAGTTATCTGATACTTGAGCGGGATACCGGACTGTAACTGGCCTATGCCCCCAAACATTCTCTCATTGTTGCCGTAATAGTACCTTTGTCCATCTATCACCAAGTGAAAATAATACCATACCAAGCCCGGCTGCAGCGGCATATTTATGGTGGCTGCATAAAAATCACCCTTAGGACTGCTTTCCTGCAGATTCATGGCTACACGGTGTTCGGCACCGCCATCCTCATTGACGACCAGCTCAACAAGGCTTACCAAAGCAGCCTCCCTTATCGTGAGCCCGATACGCACCTTGCTTCTGCAGGACACCGACCCGAAGGGCAAACGGTATTCCTCCCGGTGGGAGTCATGTACTATATTAAAGCTCATTATAGAATCACCCTTTTAACATCCCATATTCCTGTCGCATATTCTGAAATGGTCCTGTCACTGGAAAACACCCCCGAATGGGCTATATTGTTTATGCACATTCGGGTCCATCTTGTCTTCTGTCTGTATAGCTCATCCACCTGCCTGTGTGCTTCAACATAGGCATTGAAATCCTTGAGTACAAAATACTCATCATTATGCAGCAGCAGATGGTTGTATATATCGAGGAACTCCACATTTCCCACAGGGAAGAAACCGTTCACCAGTTGGTCAACAATGGTCTTGATCCTGGGGTCGCTGTTATATACCTCTACGGCTTTATAATCTCCGTACCTGTAGTAATCCAGGACTTCCTTCTCGGTCATGCCGAATATAATGATATTGTCATCTCCAACTTCATCCCTGATCTCTATATTCGCCCCATCAAGGGTAGCCACTGTGATGGCACCGTTCATCATAAGCTTCATGTTCCCAGTTCCGGAGGCCTCCTTGGTAGTTGTAGATATCTGCTCGCTTACATCGGCGGCAGGAATGATCCTTTCGGCAAGGGAAACCTTGTAATCCTCCATGAAAACTACCTTCAGCCTGTTTCCTATGGTCTTGTCGTTGTTTACCTTGTCAGCCAGCGTATTTATCAGCTTTATTTCCTGTTTGGCCAACTGATAGCCGGGTGCCGCCTTGGCTCCGAATATGAAAGTCCTTGGTACCATATCACGCTTTGGATCTTCTCTCAACTGGTTGTATAGATACATGATATGAAATACGTTCAGCAGTTGCCTCTTGTATGCGTGCATCCTCTTTATCTGTACATCGAATATTGAGTCGGGTGCTACCTCTATGGAGTATTTATCTTTTATTATTTTTGCCAGCTCCAGCTTGTTATTGTACTTTATTGTCCTTATCTTATCCTGCACTGCAGGGTCATCCTGATATTTAAGAAATTTTATGAGATCTGTGGGATGCTTTGTCCAGCCTGTGCCTATGGTATCCTTGAGTAGCTGTGCAAGTCCGGGGTTAGCCTTGAGCAGCCATCTTCTATGGGTTATTCCGTTGGTTTTATTGTTGAATTTGTACGGGTAGAAGTGGTAGAAATCCACCAACTCCTGCTTTTTCAATATTTCCGTATGGATCTTGGCAACACCGTTTACACTGTGGCTGCCTACTATTGCAAGGTGTGCCATCTTGACATAGCCGTCTGCAGTAATAGCCATCCTGGATATCTTGTCCCATTGCCCTGTGTATCTGTTCCATAGCTCCCTGCAGAACCTTTCGTTGATCTCCTCAATAATCATATATATCCTCGGCAGCAGCGGTTTGAACATCTCTATAGGCCATTTCTCCAAGGCTTCCGAAAGGATGGTGTGATTGGTATAGGAGATGGTATTGGTGGTTATTTTCCAGGCGGTGTCCCAATCCAGCCCTTCCTGGTCCATCAATATCCTCATAAGCTCAGGTATTGCTACTGCCGGATGGGTATCATTGATATGGATGGCGACCTTTTCATCAAAATCCAGTATGCTTTCATTGGAATGCTTGTAGGTTCTCACAATACTCTGAAGTCCGGCAGACACAAAGAAGTACTGCTGTTTGAGCCTCAGCTTCCTGCCCTCCTCATAGGTATCGTCCGGATAAAGCACCTGGGAGATCGCCTCCAGTGAATACTTCTGCTCAACAGCCTTCATGTAGTCACCTTTGCTGAAGAAGGTCAGATCAAAGTCCTTCTCAGGATTTTCCGCACTCCACAGCCTCAAGGTATTCACAGTTTTATTGTTATAGCCTATGATAGGGGTGTCATAAGGGACCGCCAGCACCGACTCATAGTTCTCATGACTGAATTGAAGCCTTTCACCCTCATACCATGCTTTGATATCTCCTCCGAACCTTACTTCCACAGCCTTGTCGGCTTTCCGGATCTCCCAGACATTGCCTTCTCTCAGCCAATTCTCCGGCAGCTCTACCTGATAGCCATCCACGATCTTCTGCTGGAATAATCCATACTTGTACCTGATACCACAGCCATGCCCCGGTATTCCCAGGGAAGCCATGGAGTCCAGAAAACAGGCAGCAAGCCTTCCAAGTCCTCCGTTTCCAAGGCCTGCATCAGGTTCTGCCGATTTTAGCTCCTTCAATGTACAGCCCAGCTCATTCAGTACTTCCTCACACACCTTTTCCAGCCCCAGGTTTACCAGGTTATTGCCCAGAAGTCTTCCCATCAGGAACTCTATAGAGAAGTAATATACCTGCTTGGTGTTCTTCTCCGCATATTCCTTGTTTGTGGCTATCCAATCCATGGTGGCATAGTCTCTTATCAGGCTGCCCAGTGCCGAATACCGGTCACTGTTTGTAGCCAGCTCAAAGCTTTTTGCATGCATTGTTGTCAGCTTTTTTAAATAGTCTTCCTTAAATCTATCTTTACTAATTTCCATATAAACCTCCGAACAAATATGCTTGGATAAATCGTATATTCTTATTATTATACAATAACTTCATAATTTGCACTATGGATTTTACTCATAGTTCTGTCCGGTATATTTATCATATGAAAAAAGCGCAATTAATGCGCTTTTCATATCATATTCTGATACAACCTCTTATATTCCATAGCAGACTTTCTCCAGCTGAAATCCATCTTCATTGCATTTTTACGCAGCTCCAGCCAGGATTCCTTGTTGTAATGCTCAAGTGCTGTTTTGATGGCTGCAAGCATATGCTGGGGTGCATAGTGCTCGAAGGTAAATCCGTTTCCTTCTCCGATATTGTCATTGTATGCCACTACTGTTTCTTTCAGCCCCCCGGTTGCCCTTACTATCGGAATACTTCCATATCTGAGGGATATCAACTGCCCTACCCCACAGGGTTCGAAAATGGAAGGCTTCAGATAAAAATCAGATGCTGCATATACCCTTCTTTCAAGCATCTCATCATTTACCAGGTTGACGGAGAGCTTTTCAGGATATCTGCCTTCATACTCCCGCAACAGCGATTCATAATAGGCGTCACCCTGCCCCAATACAACCAGCTGCACATTCATAGCAAGGATATCCTCAAGGGCGTTTACGATCAGATCGAGGCCTTTTTGACGGATCAGCTTGCTGATCACTGCGATCATCGGTATGTCCTCGTTGACCGACAAACTGAGCAGTTCCTGCAGTCTGACCTTGTTGACGACCTTTTTCTCAAGGCTTTTGGAATCATAGTTTTCAAATATCTGCCTGTCTGTCTTGGGATTCAGATTGTCATAATCTATACCGTTCAATATTCCAAAGAGTCTGTCCTTTTTCATCCTGAGGACATTATCAAGTTTTTCCCCAAAGAATGGAGTCTGTATCTCCTCTTTATATACATTACTGACTGTAGTTATGGCATCTGCATAATTGAGTCCGCCTTTCACAAAGCTTACTCCTCCGAAGAATTCTACGGAATCGACATTAAAATATTCCTCTCCCAGATTCAAGAGTTCTCCCAGGATCTCCTTGGGAAATATGCCCTGATATTTCAGGTTGTGTATGGTAAACACTGTCTTAACATCCTTGTAAAGTAGAGAATCTCCATAATGAGCCTTCATAAGCAGGCTGACCATGCCGGTCTGCCAGTCATGGCAGTGGAGTATTTCAGGCTTGAAATCCAGATACTGCACCGCTTCCAATGCCGCCCTGCAGAAGAAGGCATACCTTTCAGCCTCGTCATAGAAGCCATACATCCCCTGGCGTTTGAAGTAATATTCGTTGTCTATAAAGTAGAAGGACATCCCTTCATATTTGAGCTCCTCCACTCCGCAGTATTGGTTTCGCCAGCCCACAGGAACGTTGAAAATGCTTTTGCATGACATCTTATCCCTGAAAAAAGATGGAATATCTCCATACTTGGGAATCATGACCCTTGCGTCAATTCCAAGCTTGTGAAGCTCCCTGCATAATGAAAATATCTCATTTCCAAGGCCTCCCGACTTGATAAATGGAAATGCCTCTGAAGCAATAAAAAGAACCTTCATAACATCCACCCCCAAAAGTAAATTCTGACATAAGCCCTATCTCAACAGTTTCTACTATATTATTGCTTTCTTCTCAATTATCGTCGGATGGCTCTCGTCTCCCTTAAGCTGCTTTTCACTGGTTATCCTCACACCCTTATCCAGTATGACATTTCTAATGAGTGAGTCTTCCTCCAAAAGGCAGTTCTGCATTACAATACTGTTTTTGATGACTGCACCCTTTTTGATCCTCACACCTCTGAATATGATGCTGTTTTCAACCTGCCCATCAACTATACAGCCATTGGCGACCAAGGAGTTCACGACCTTGGCATTAGGGGCATACTTTGTCGGTGGCTCATCCTTTACCTTGGTATATATGAGTCCGTTCTTGAAGAACAGCTCTCTGGAAACAGAGAGATCCAGCAGCTGCATGCTGGCCTTGTAATAATTCCGGGTGCTGTTTATATAGGCCAGATAGCCTTGGAACTTATAGCCGAAAACCTTGAAATTATCAAGGTTCTTGAGGACGGCATCCTTGAAGAAATCACAATCTCCCCTTGATACGCACGTATGCACGATATCCAGGAACAGGGACTTTTTCATTATGAACATGTTCATGGAGACATTCCCTTCGTTCCTGTTCCCCATGTTGGTATCGACCCCCGTTACCCTTCCGCTTCCATCAACGGTCAGTATATTGCAATAACGGAAATCCTCACTGCTGTTTTCGGCGTATTTATATACCATGGTTATATCGGCTCCGGTCTCATTATGATATTTGATTGCATCGTTGTAGTTCAGATTGCATATCATATTGCTGCCGGTGAGTATCACATTGCTCTGCTTGCTCAGATGGATGTAATCGATGTGATTCTTGAAGTTCTCAATATTTCCCCGAGAAATTCCCAGAGTATAGTAGTCGAACATGGGAGTCATTATGAACATCCCATCGTTTTTCCTGTCCAGATCCCAGGCCTTTCCCGTTCCGAGATGATCCAGCAGGGACCGGTATTTGTTCTGCGTGAATATGCTTATATTCTGAACCCCGGCATTGACCAGGTTGGAAAGAGCAAAGTCTATTACTCTGTATCTGCCTGCAAATGGTATCGAAGCTATGGGCCTGTGGTATGTAAGCTCCCTTATGATATCTTCTCTTTCGCACAGGTCAATGATCCCCATATAATCAAACATAATTCTACCTCCCTCAGTCTATTTTATAGTGCCTCGTAACGTATATCCCTTCTAGGGCGGGCGAGGCACCAAACAGCGGAAGTGCCTTTTTAACACCTGAAAAACGAGAAATTCGTTGTGTTAAAAAGCACTTGATACATCAGCCCTGTCGGACGGTACCCTCTGGTATCTGCTCATATTCTCCCACAAGGGAAATCGTTCCGGAGGTGCTGTCACCTATCCTACAGCCGTTCTTGATGACGGATTCTGCTCCTATTATGGTTCGTTCAATCAAGACGTCGTCACCAATAGTAACCTTGGGCATTACCACTGTATCTGTGATCTTGGTTCCTTTTCCCACATAAACACCTGGGAACAAGACTGAGTTGGTCACTTCTCCGTATATGACACAGCCTTCACCTACCATGGAATTCTTGATGACGGCCGTCTCTCCCGCATAGTGCGGAGGCCTGATGGGGTTTACGGAATATATCTTCCATTTCGGATCGAAAAGATTCAGTTGGTTATCCTCCTTCAAAAGGTCCATATTGGCCTCCCAGAGGCTTTCGATGGTGCCTACATCCTTCCAGTACCCTGAGAATGGATATGCATACAGCTTGATACCTGCCTCCAGCATATTGGGTATTATATTCTTTCCGAAATCATTGCTGGAATTGGGGTCTGCCTCATCCTCCACAAGATACTTGCGAAGTATATCCCAATTGAATATATATATGCCCATTGATGCCAGGTTGCTTTTGGCGTTCTTGGGCTTTTCGTCAAATTCATAGATCCTGTTGTCTGGCTCTGTGTTCATGATTCCAAATCTGTTGGTCTCCTCCCAGGGAACCCCGATCACCGCAATAGTCGCCTCGGCATTCTTTTCCTTGTGGTACTCCAGCATCTCCGAATAATCCATCTTGTATATATGATCTCCAGAGAGGATCACTACATAATCCGGATTATGCATGTCTATGAAATTTATGTTCTGGTATATGGCATTGGCTGTTCCTTTATACCATTCCCCGCCCTTCTCCTTTACATAAGGAGGCAAAAGCGAAACTCCCCCATTCTTCCTGTCCAGATCCCAGGGGCTTCCAATACCTATATGTGAGTTCAGTACAAGCGGCTGATACTGCGTAAGCACACCAACGGTGTCGATTCCTGAATTTGAACAATTACTGAGTACAAAGTCAATTATCCTGTATTTCCCCCCATAGTACACTGCGGGTTTTGCAATATTCTTGGTAAGCAGTGTGAGCCTGCTTCCTTGCCCGCCGGCCAGGATCATGGCAATCCATTGTTTCTTTCTCATGCATACCCCTCCTTTATTTGTATAATAAAAATAAACCTATCTTTCCTATTATTAATGTATATGCAGGAATCTGTCCTTTAATCCTTAATGGCTTGAAGCTCTTTCCGGGACTCCACAGCCTCATCCAGCGCAAGCTCCGGAAGATTTAACGGTTTGAAATATACTACTGCCAGAGGTGGAACCGATATTTCAATTGAAAAAGGCTGGTTCTGCCATTTATGGTCTTGAGCCTCCAAGGCATTTTCATTCCTCCTGTCTGAACCGCCATAAGCCTTAAGGTCGCTGTTCAGTATCTCCTTGTATTCGCACATATAAGGCACACCGATCCTGTAGTGCTCATATACAACAGGTGTAAAATTGCAGATGGTTATCAGAGTATCCTTTATTTTTTTGCCTCTACGCATAAAAACAATTATGCTCTGGCTGAAATTATTTGGGTCTATCCATTCAAAGCCTTCAAATACGTGGTCCTTTTCCCAAAGCGCCGGCTCCTCCATGTATATACGGCTGAGGTCACTTACATAATCCTTCATTCTTCCATGCATGTCATAGTCGAGAAGCAGCCAGTCCAAGCCTGAATCGTATTTCCACTCTATGAACTGACCGAATTCCCCGCCCATAAATATCAGTTTCTTTCCGGGATGAGCCGCCATATAACCCAGGTATACCCTAAGGTTGGCAAACTTCTGCCAATAGTCTCCGGGCATCTTGTCCAGAAGGGATTTTTTCCCATGAACGACCTCATCGTGTGAAAGTGGAAGGATATAGTTCTCGGTATATGCATACATAAGTGAAAAGGTGACCAGATTGTGATGCCATTTCCTGTGTATCGGGTCCATAGACATATATTTAAGGGTATCATTCATCCAGCCCATATTCCATTTATAATTGAAGCCCAGCCCCCCAAGGTAGGTGGGAGCCGTTACCAACGGCCAGGTCGTGGATTCCTCGGCTATCATGAGCACATGTGGGTAATATTCGAAAACGACCCTATTCAGCTTTCTTATGAAATCCACAGCCTCTAAATTTTCCCTGCCCCCAAATTTATTTGGAGCCCATTCTCCGGCTTTTCTCTCATAGTCGAGATATAACATGCTGGCTACCGCATCAACTCTCAGTCCGTCGATATGGTATAGCTCAAACCAGAATATTGCATTGGATATCAGGAAACTCTGGACCTCCGGTTTTCCCAGGTCAAAATGGCAGGTCCCCCAGCCATGATTTTCTCCCTTTCTGGGATCGCTATATTCGAATAGTGTAGTTCCGTCAAAAAGCCTAAGACCGTTATCATCCTTACAAAAATGCCCGGGAACCCAGTCGAGTATTACTCCGATCCCCTCCCTGTGACACTTGTCCACCAGGTACATAAGGTCGTTTGGAGAACCGTACCTGCTTGTAGCAGAATAATACCCCGTAGCCTGGTAACCCCAGGAACCATCAAAGGGATGCTCTGCAAGAGGCATCAGCTCAATATGTGTATAGCCCATAGCCCTGACATAGGGTACCAGCTCATCAGCAAGCTCCCGGTAGGAGTAATATTCCCCATCAGCCTTCTGCTTCCACGAGCCTGCGTGGACTTCATAAATGTTTATAGGGCTCTCATAAACATTTGTCTCCCTGCGCTTATCCAGCCACAGAGCATCCCCCCATTGAAAACCGCCAAAGGAGAACAGCTTTGATGCCTTGCCCGGCCTTAGCTCTGAAAAGAAAGCGTATGGGTCGGACTTGGCTGTTATTCTCCCGTCAGCTGTATGAATCTCATATTTATACATATCCCATTGTTTTATGCCTTCAACAAAGATCGACCATATGCCCGACTCTTCATCTCTGACCATTGGGTCTTTCCCGCTCTTCCATTCATTAAAGTCGCCAATAAGGTCGACTTTGACTGCATTGGGTGCCCATAATCTGAATACTGCACCGTTTACACCGTCAATAGAAGTTAAGTGGGCTCCAAAAAAATCATAGCTCCTGTAGTGGTTCCCCTCTCTGAAAAGGTAGGCATCATAGGAGCTAAGGGTCTGCCCGCTCATTCGCATCCCCTCCCTGCATTAAATACGATCATTTCATTTAAAACTTGATATTTATATTCATCTTATTGAGATTATCCAGGTAAGCCCTTCTCTGAGTCTCATCCATGGGAAAAGGCCTCCCATACTTAATGATACCGGGCACCGCCTCTACGGTTTTTATGCTTCCGCTTTTGTCAAATCTGGCAGTTGCCAGTATCGTCCTGTTTGATATCTCAGCGTAGGAGGTAGTAAAAATAAAATTCCCCAGACTGTACATGATCAGTTTGTCTTTATATAATTCAAAGCTCTGGACCACATGCGGATGGTGCCCCATAACCACATCGGCGCCGGCATCGACCAGCTTGTGAGCAAGCTCAGTCTCCTGCTTCCTTACGGCTGTAGACCCTTCCTTCCCCCAGTGGACCGAAACCACGAGAACATCACATCTTGAATCAAGGTTGGCGACTGCACTCAACACCTCTGCCTCATGGACCTTATATGCTCCAATTATCCCAGGTCTTTTTTCAGTCGCATACCAATCCACACTTGGTACTACTCCTGTAAAGGCTATGAAACCTATGTCCAGGCCCTTTCTCTCAAAAACAACTCCTTCAATTGCCTCTTTTTTGTTGTGTCCCCCTCCCCCATAGCTTATGCCTTTATCCTTCAGATACCTCATGGAATCTATAAAGGCTGAGCGCCCGTAATCCAGTGAATGGTTGTTTGCCAGGCTCATTGCTGTAAAATTGTATTTTTTCATGAAATCTGCCAGCTGTGGATTGCTTCTGAAGGTGTGCTCCTTATCCAATATAGGCTGTCCGCTATTGCTGAGAGCTGTTTCCAAATTCCCGAAAACAACGTCACTGCTCTTGAGATATTTCTCATAGCCCTGGAAAACATAATCCGCGCCCTTTGATTTGATAAAGCCCGCAACAGATTTATCGAACATCATATCCCCCGCAAAGGAAAGCACCAGCTCCTGCTCCCCCTGCCCCGCTGTCGGTTGCGCCGTGCTTAATTGCGGCTCCTCCTGAGTTGTACTGCCATTGTCACTATTACTTTCCGAACCTGAACATCCTATGACAAGTATTAAAATCACTACTGCCACTATTACTGAAAACTTTCTCATATTTTCACCTACTGTTCATTCCTGTCCCTGTTTTGGAACGGTATTACTCTTGCTTTCTTAATTTTCTCATCCGGCTTCCTGCTGATATATTCATCCAGCTCTGACTTTACTGCGATCCAGATGAAGGTGATGACTGTGATATCATCAAGTATTCCAAGTCCTATTATAAAATCCGGCACTATGTCTGCAGGGAAGATCAGATATAGCAGGCTTCCTATTATAAGCAGCTTTTTGAACACAGGTACATCTCTATCCTTCAAATATTGGATCGTAAGCTTTATTCTTTTCAACATAATATCTATGCCGCTCCCTATCATTATTACTCTGAATGCTTCTCTTCATGTACTGCCAATCCTATTATTAATAAATTCGACTAATGTTATGTATTTCCTGCATATACGAAATATTCTGAAGATAGAAAATTATAACTTCACATATTCTGGTTGCTGTAGTATAATGTAGTAGATAATAAATCAGGCTGAATTCTACGTATAGAAGCGGGGGACATCCCTATGGGGTGAATAGCATGGTAGATCATTCTCATGCTTAGGGCAACTCTCAACCCGAATCCGACAACTAACCTCGTAAGCCGTCTGAGAGGAGAAATCCAATGTTCAGAAACCTTTTCAAAAGGACAGCCCCGGCTGTGCTTTCCTTACTGTTTTTCATGGTCATAACCTTACCTGTCTATGCAGAATCCGATGTTTTTAAAAGAGGAGACCGTTCACCGGTTGTAGCAGAGGTTCAGGCAGCCTTGAAGGAGCTTGGCTTTTTTAACGATGAGTGTACAGGCTATTTTGGAGAAGTCACAGAAAAAGCCGTCAGAGAGTTCCAGAAGAAGTACGATCTCGGAAATGATGGTGTCCTTGGTTCAACAACAATAGGCTGGATCAACAAGAAGGCAGGGGAGAATATCAAGCTCACCAGCACCAGCACCGGCAAGACCATCAGCAGCAGAAAGGATACGACCAAAGTAAATGTCAGGTATAAAATCAAAAAAGGCGATACAATATGGGATATTGCAGACGACTATAACGTACCTGTAGATGCTATCCTCAGATATAACGGACTTGATGAGAACAGCATACTTGATATAGGTGACGAGATCATAATCCCGAATGTTCTCAAGGTAGTGAAACCCGCAGCTCCGAAGACCGAGAAAAAGCCTGCAGTACAGGAAAAACCGGAAGATAAAAAGGCTGAGCCTCCAGAATCCACAGAAGTGCCTGTGGAGAACAGCTCAGAGCTTGGCAGTATATTTGAGCATAATGAGAATGTATATGTAGTAGTGGAAAACGATACTATCGATTCTATTGCCGAAGACTTTGGAGTAACTGTCGATGACATTCTGAAGGAAAATGGGTTTGAAAGCAGTATACAACTAAATTTGGGACAGGAAATAAAAGTCCCCAAGGGCAGTGATGTGAAGATAGAGGATGGACCTAAAGCCGACAAAGAGGTTGCTGACGGCAAGGGTGAATACCTGGATTGGTTCAAGGAAGTACAGTACATATATAAAAAGGGCGATACAGCTACAGTAACAGATGTTAAGACCGGCAAGTCCTTTAATGTCAGGAGGCTATATGGCAGAAACCATGCCGATACCGAACCGCTGACAGCTGAGGACACAAAAATAATGAAGAGCATTTATGGAGAGTGGAGTTGGGATAGAAGGGCGATCATAGTCACAGTCAAGGATGACAAGGGTGTGGAGCATAGGATAGCAGCATCCATGAACGGTATGCCTCATGGCGGAGAATCCATAAAGGATAATAAATTCAGCGGACACTTCTGCATACATTTCAAAAACAGCAGGACTCATAGTGGAAGCAGATTGGATCCGGGTCACCAGAAGGCGGTCAAAATAGCAGCAGGACTATAGGGACGCATAGCCGTCCCTTTTGTTTGCCTTCACATATATTTTCAATATAGTAGTTTAAGAAATTTGTAAGATATTTATATTTACTTTTTATTCATTAGTGGTATAATTAAATTATATATTCTATTTAATAATGAATATTATTAGTAGCATATTAGCAACAAATCACTAATATTTTGTAATTTATATTTGGTATCTATTGACAAATCTGCACAAATGAGTTTAATATGAAAATAATGAATTTTCGCTGGAGGAATGAAAATGGTTGATTTAATCAAATATCTCAAAGAGAAAGGCTATAAGGTTACCCCCCAGCGTATAGCCGTTTACGACATTTTGAGGAACACTAAGGAACATCCAAGTGTTGATATGCTTTACAGCAAGCTTCAGCCAATATATCCTACAATGAGCCTGGCTACAGTATATAAATCCCTTGAGGTATTCAAGGAACTTGGTTTAGTACAGGAGCTCAACACCGGCGAAGACAAATTCAGGTATGATGCAAATGTTAGTCAGCATCCGCACATAACCTGTTTGGCTTGTGGAAAGGTTGAAGACGTAGACGACGGTATGCTGTTTGACCTTATAGGTAAGGTAGAGGATAAAACAGGTTATAAGCTGGTCAACCAGCAGCTCTACTTCTTTGGATATTGCCCCGACTGCAAGAATGTACAATAAATAACAAATGTGGCTGTAGCCGCATTTGAAGCCCATGTGCCATATCCTTCGGAAATTCTGGCACGGGCAATTAAATAAAAGTTTATATTGTATATGAAAGTTATACTTTCATATACAATATAAAATCTCAATGGTATAACACCATTGAGATTTTTACTTTTTCATTGTATTTCATTGTGTTATCAACGATTCGTTAAGCGCATTCCTTACTGCCTTTATCACCTTGCTCAGCACATAGGAGGAATTGCCCGTATCATTTGCTGCAGCCACATCCTGCGATTTTATGGTCGAATAGATTATGTCTGAGATCTCATCTTTTATATTGGGGTTGTTGCTTATGTACTCGGAAGGCATTTCGATAAGCCTGATGTCTTTGATCTTTGCATTTCTGATGGTCACCTCAGCTTTTACATCTCCCGATTCAGTTTTTTCTGTACCTACATATACCCCATCATTGTATTTCAGATATGTATAGCCTGAGGTGGCAAGGCCTACCTCATCGCTTCTTAACGTAAACAGCAGTACCAGACCAATAATCAGTACGAGCAATAGCGCAGTATAAATCATAAGATTTTTCTTTGTTACAAGAATAATTCTTGGTTTAATAAGAATCCCTCCCATCTTTATTGAAAACATCCATCAGTAATATTGCGTACAAAAGGCTTGGTCTTACCATGCCCCGCTCCGCAAAAAATCAGATGAAATCCTTCATATTTCTTTATATAAAGTTATTACGGAAGGGTTGAATATATGCAACCTTTTAGAAAAAAACGTATTATGAGCCGCTGTCTGCTTTATCAATTTACAACGGAATTGGTCCATTTTCCACATCTGTCTCCCCACATGGCCACTGTTTTTTTATCCATATCCACTCTTATTATCTCACAGGAGTTTTCACAGCCGCTGCACTCAAAGCTTGTCGGGGTGAACTCCATTTTTTCTGCCTCGAAGCCTCTGAAGGCGGAAACAGAAGATGTCCTGTTGATGTGATCCCTGGCAAGAATCGCGGCCCCAATTGCCCCCATCACATTATAGTGTTCAGGTATAATGACTTCATGACCTACCTCTCGTTCAAAGGCAGCCTTGATGCCTTTATTCGCAGCAACACCGCCCTGGAATACAAACGGCGGCACCAGCTTCTTTCCTCTTCCCAGATTATTTATATAGTTCCGGACCAACGCCGTACAAAGACCATTTATTATATCTGCCTTTGAAAAACCATACTGCTGCTTTGCTATCATGTCAGACTCGGCAAAAACTGTACAACGGCCGGCTATCCTCACATTTTTCTTTGCTGTCAGCGCAAGATCTCCAAAATCCTCTATGCTTACCTTGAGCCGCTCGGACTGATGCTCCAGGAATGAGCCGGTCCCAGCCGCGCACACCGTATTCATGGCAAAATCCACCACCATGCCGTTATTGAGCATGATTATCTTTGAGTCCTGCCCGCCTATCTCAAATATGGTCCTGGCTTCAGGAAAATATGCAGTTGTCGCAGCCGCATGTGCCGTGATCTCATTTTTTATCACGTCGGCACCTATCATGATACCTGTAAGCTGCCTCCCGCTGCCGGTTGTTCCTGCGCCCAAAACCCTTGCCCCGTTTCCAAGGCTCTCCCTGAGGTTTCTGAGCCCCTGCCTCACAGATTCCAAAGGCTGGCCATTGGTCTTTATATACTGCTTTGACAGCACATTACAGGCCTCATCTATTGCTACCACATTGGTACTGACAGAGCCAACATCAATTCCTACATAGGACTCCTTCATTTCTTACCTCCATTTATGCTTTCTTACTGTTATAGTATCCTCAGCATAAATTTCTCCAACAAATCCTTTTCTTATTCCTGTCAGTACTTCTCCATTAAAATATACTCATATTCATTTTTTCTGACAAATACTCCAGAGCTTTCACTCCGCCTATACTGTTGCCGCGGGAATCCAATGCGGGGCTGAATACTCCGATACCCATTTTACCCGGTACCACCGCCAATATGCCCCCTCCAACTCCACTTTTCGCAGGGATTCCCACTCTTATGGCAAACTCTCCCGAACCATCATACATGCCGCAAGTCACCATAAAGGTCTTGACCAACCTCGCTATTTTCCTGGGAACCAGTTCTTCACCTGTCACAGGACTCAGCCCGTCGAGGGCAAGTACCGCACCAAGCATGGCAATATCCCTGCAATCCACCTGTATTGAGCACTGCTTGAAGTAAAGATCCAGTACCTGCTCGACCTCACCCTCCAACACACCCACATCCTTCATAAAATGAGCCAGCGCTCTGTTGCGGTAGCCGGTATCCCTCTCTGAGGAATAAACCTGCTCGTTATACCATAAGGTTTCATTGCCGCACAGCTTTCTGAAGAATTGGACCAGCCTGTTGAATTTATCCTCCTGGTCATTACCAAGTATTAGCGAGTCAATCGCTATAGCCCCTGCATTTATCATGGGATTCAAAGGCTTTGATGGTTTTGCCGTCTCAAGCTTGATAATGGAGTTAAAGGCATCTCCTGTAGCCTCCATCCCAACCTTTGAAAAAACATATTCCTCACCTCTATCAATAACCGCGAGCATTAGTGTAACCACTTTTGAAATACTCTGAACAGTGAAAGGCGAATTGCATTCCCCGCTGCTGATCGTACTTCCGTCCGCCTGCACAATGGATATCCCTAGCTGGTCAGGTTTGACCTTACTAAGCTCGGGTATGTAAGTCGCAGTCTTTCCATCATGGATGAAAAGCCTGCCATATGCAGCCGCCTTATCTATCAAATCCTGCATAAAATAACCCCCTAATACTCTTATCTATGTAGATTATATCTTCATCAACTATACAAGACAACGATTTTTAAGTTTTTGTCATCTGCTCAATAAAACTTCTCCAAAGTTACCATATTTTATTCTTTTTGATGATTTTCGACATTATATATTATATAATTATAATATATCGGTTTCATCAAATAACTTATCAATAAGGAGCATGCCCATGAAAGATACGATAATATATATTGATTTCAACAGATTCCTGAACTCAGTCTCCTTAGCACTGGATCTGGCTGAAGGTGCTGCTTTCAGAGACAGAAGCAGCAAGCTTCATTACAATCTTCCCTTAAAGAACTTCAACGTATATGACCATAATTTTGCCAACCACTCCAAAAGGACAGCCCTTGCTTCAGTGTATATAGCAGAAAAACTCGGCTATAATGGAGACAAGCTAAAAAACCTTTATATAGCCGCCTGTGCCCATGATATAGGAGCTGTAGAAGCCTTTTCAGAGTCCCATAATGAAGGTGACTTCATATATGAACACTCCGAGTTCGGCTCAAATATCATAAAAAAGCTCCCACTTGACAGGAGTGTTTCAAAGTTTATAAGGTTCCATCATGAAAGCTGGGATGGTTCGGGTCCAAACGGTCTCTTAGGCAGCAATATTCCGGAAGAGTCACAGATAATCCACATCGCCGATATGCTGGAATTCATATATGATGACAACAAGCCGTATAGGTTACAGAAAAGCAATATTACTGACTGGATAATCTCAAAAAAAGGGGTGATGTTCAGCCCCCATATTACTGACGCTCTCCTGGAAGCCTTTGAGCCTGAACGCTTCTGGCTGGACATGGAGAATATTAATACCAGCCCCTTTATCCTTACTCGGAAGTATCCATCCCTCATTACTCCAATATCACTAAATGTAATGAGAAATATTTCCATGGTCTTTGCAGCAATCATAGACAAGAAAAGTGCTTTTACCCACGAACATTCCATAGGCTTGTTCAACCATGCCACCAAGTTCTCCAAGTATTACGGCTTCAATGAGGAAGAAACCATGAAAATGAAAATAGCCGCACTGCTTCATGATATCGGCAAGCTTTCAATACCCAATCATATCCTTGATAAGCCGGGAAAGCTTACTTCCGAAGAGTTTTCCATAATAAAATCTCATACCTACTATACAAAGCTTATCCTTGGCAATATTGAAGGGATGGAGGATATTGCAGAATGGGCAGCCAACCACCACGAAACCCTTAGAGGCAGCGGTTATCCGGAAGGCCTTGATGCAGATCAGCTGTGCCACAAATCAAGGATCATGGCCGTATGTGACATATATCAGGCACTTACAGAGAACAGACCTTACAGGGAGGGCATGCACAGAGACAAAGCCCTTGGGATAATAGATTCTATGGTCGAAGTGGGAAATATTGATGGTGCTGTTGTCAAGGTTTTGAAGGAAATCATTTGATCTTGTCCCTAAGCTCCTCCATGGACCTGCCTATTACCGATATGCCTTCTGTTATCTGCTCAAGCCCGGTGCTGGCAAAGCTCACTCTTATGTATTGTTTGCCTTGGCTTCCTTTTATAAAGACAGAGCCAGGGGTAAACAACACCTTTTTTCCCTTGCACAGCTCATAGAGCTCTCCGGATTCAACACCCTCGGGCAATTTTATCCATAGATTGAGTCCTCCGTAAGGCTGAGTGAAGCTAGCCCCCCTGAGGTACTTTTTTGCTGCCCTTACCGCTTCAAAATACCTTATGCTGTATTCCTTTTTCATATAATCCAGGTGTTTATCCCATATCCCGCTTCTCAGGTACTGGTCAAGCACTCTCTGCATCAACCCTGAGGTGGATATGTCTGTTATATGCTTCATGTTCATGACCTTATCTCTGATGGAGTCCGGTATTATTAGAAAGCCTACCCTTAAACCCGGCATGAATATCTTGGAGAAGCTCTTTATATACACTACACGCCCCTCCTCATCCATTCCCTTCAGAGGCCTGACCCCCTCTTCTATATAACTCAGGTCACTCATGAAGTCGTCCTCTACGATCATAACCCCATATTTTTTGCACAGCAGCAGCAGATATTTTCTCTTCCTTTCTGAATAGGTGCAGCCGGTCGGGTTCTGGAAATTCGGCATTACATATATGAATTTGGGTTTTATCAGCTTAAGTTTCTTCTCCAGCTCTTTCATATCCGGACCGTCCGATTGCAGCGGTATTTCTATAATCCTGGCCCCTCTGGACCTGAATACTGCTGTAGCACCGTTATATGTGGGGCTTTCGACAAAAACATAATCTCCATTGGTCAACAGGACCCTTGAAATGATGTCTATACCCTGCTGAGCACCCGAATAATATGGATATCCTCTGATGATGTCCTTATACCGTAGCCTGTCATATATTGCGACAAGGACTCCCTCAGGGGTTTATAACCCATGCTTTCATGATACATGAAAGCTTTACCGCCATCCCGCTCCAGTACCTCGTTCAATACCCTCCTGAAGTCCTTTACCGGAAAAAGCTTAGGATCGGGAGAAGCTGTAGAAAGGTTGATCGTATCCTCTCCAGTACCTTCCTCCATATCAAGCTCCATCTCATCGCTTACCATTGCCGTATCGCCTTCCAGTGGCGCAGCCTCCTTGACAGGCATGGCGAAGGTACCGCTGCCGACCCTTTTGTATACCAGCTTGTTATCCTCCAAAAGCTTATAGGCGTTGACTATAGTCACACTATTCACATCCAGGTGCTCTGAAAAGCTCCGGATGGTAGGAAGCTTACAATCCTCTGCGATTATTCCGGCAATTATATATCTCTTAAGCTGCTCGTACAACTGTATGTAAAGAGGCTCTCCTCCGTTTCTGTCAAGCTCTATTCCTATATCCTCCGGGTTTATTGAGCTTCCCATGGCTTTTCCCTCCTAATTTGTATCGATACAATCATAGTATAACATAATAGAAAGAAATTAAATATCTCATCAAGTTTATGGCATTATTTTCCGATATACATATAAAACCTGTATCAAAGCAACAAAGGATTGCCGCTTTGATAGAAACAAACACATGGAGGTGGAAATATGAAAATCGCAAGCTCAAGCATCGCATTTCAAAGCACACATTCCAGTATTGAGCTGAACCAGAAACAAGAGAACCTTCAGTTCTGGGTCGGTGCCGGCCCGGAGGGCGAAAGCAGTGACTCCTCAGGTGTAGCCGTGAGCATCTCTGTCAAAGGTCTGGAGCTTCAGAGATCCCTGAGCGGAACCAGTGCCCCGGATGAGGAAATGGATGGCGCTTTAAGCAGCGCAGACGAGCAGAAGCTCTTGTTGTTGGAAGCTCTCCTGGAATCACTGACCGGTAAAAAGATTAAACTACACACACTAAGACAATTCAAGCACAATGGCAACCAATCTCCAGACGCCAATTTGAGTCAGCTCTATTCAAGCTCGAGTGCAAGAGCTGGCTGGGGCTTGTCCTACGACAGCATAACCACACGATATGAAAGTGAAAGAACTACCTTCAACTCATCGGGAACAGTCATAACCTCTGACGGCAAGGAAATAGGCATTGACCTTCAACTGAGCATGAGCAGGGAATTCATGTCCCGTGAGGAGATACACCTCAGGGCTGGTGACGCTGTAAGAAAAGATCCTCTAGTTGTCAATTTCAATGCGCCCTCAGCCTTACTTACAAGTACCAAATTCAGCTTTGATATCGATTGTGACGGAAGAACCGATCAGATATCAAGCCTGGCCTCGGGGAGTGGTTTTCTGAGTCTGGATTTGAATTCGGACGGAAGGATAAACGACGGAAGTGAGCTATTCGGCCCGCAAAGCGGCAACGGCTTCGCCGACCTGTCCGCATATGACGGAGACAAGAATGGTTGGATAGACGAAAACGACGACATTTTTGACAAGCTTCGGATATGGACAAAGGATGAGTCGGGAAAGGATGTGCTTTTCGCACTTGGAGAGAAGGGTATCGGTGCAATTTATCTGGGTAGCGCAAGCACCACTTTCAGCCTAAGAGGCCAGGGCAACGTAGAAAATGGCATTATACAGAAAACCGGCATTTTTCTGAATGAAAACGGAACCGCCGGTACAATTCAACATGTAGACCTGGTAGTGTGATACAAGTTAATAAGGTAGGAAGCCTGCTTCCTACCTTTCTCTTTTTTCCACCCTTTGAATTTTAGTGCCATCCATTTTCATTTTATAAAGCCTGTCAGTCTCTGAATCTACTATGAAATACAGCCAGCCCTCAGCAACATTTATAAGGCTGGAGCTCTCATAATTCAATATGCTGTTCCCAGAGCCATCCTTTTTTATCCTGAATATACGCTTGCCATTGAAACCATTACTGTAATAGATCCAATCACCTGAACCGTTGATATTGAGGGCTTCCTCTTCAGTAAGCTTCTTGTTATCCGTTCCATCGGTGCTGATTTTATAAAGCTTTCTGCCATTGCTTTCATTACTATAGTAAATCCAGTCGCCCTCGATATATATACAGGATGCGGAATCCTCAGACACCCGTATACTGGTCTTGCCGTTTATATCTGTTTTGTATATCCTCTTCCTGTCATTTCCATTGACATAGTATATCCAATCCCCGTTTACACTCAGGTATGATGAAAAGCCTTTGACAAGACAGGTCTTTTCACTTCCGTCTGTTTTCATCCTGTATATGTACCTGTTGTCGGAAGCATTGCTGTAATATATGAAATCCCCGGTGACATTGATAAAGGAAGCAGAATCCTCCGTCAGCCTTGTCCGCCGGCTGCCGTCCTTGCTTATCCTGTATATGCTTCCTTTCTCATCCGGTCCTATATTGCTGTAATATACCCAGTCCCCTAAAACATTTAAGAACATTGACCTGTCACTGTTTACCTTGGTCTTGTCCGAGCCATTGAGCTTCATCTTGTATATGTTTACATTATCATTGCCGTTGCAATAATATACCCAACCATCATTATATGCGACAATACCACCGTTGGAAATATTCCCCGCGGTATTACCCATAGTTGTAACAACGTCTCCTCCATCAGTTCCTGGATCCAACAGGCTGCAGCCGGACAGCACCCAAATCAACAGCAGTGCCATTATTATTATAATATTAAGCTTTCTCATGTTATTTCTCCTTATTGCATGCTTTCTATTTATATTCAACACAGCCGGCTTAATTCCTTCACCGATCTGAGCATAAACACCTTACATTTATTCTTTCGGCAACCAGAAGCTAAAGGTTAATATTGTACTACAGCATTATTAACAGTTATAATTAAGTAAACCACTTTTATTATTAAGCCAAGGAGGAAAAACATGCAGCGTTATGCGAGAAATATGAAGACTCTCAGTCTCGAGGAAAACAACAGCTTAAAGCATTTCAAGGTTTGTGTCGTAGGCTGCGGGGGTTTGGGTGGATATATAATCGAGGAGCTTGGCCGTATTGGCATTGGCAGCATCACTGCCGTAGACGGTGATGTATTCGAGGAATCCAATCTTAACCGTCAGCTCTTATCCTCCGTGGATAACCTTGGAAACAGCAAGGCAGAAGCTGCCGAATTCAGGATGCGGAAGGTGAACCCGATGATAAAGGTCACTGCCGTATGCAAAAGACTGGATATGAAAAATGGACCTGATATCCTTGCCGGACACGATATAGTGCTTGATGCGCTGGACAATATTGAAAGCCGGCTGACTTTGGAAAAGCTTGCAGAGCAAGCCCAAATACCATTGGTCCATGGAGCCATTGCCGGATGGTTTGGCCAAGTGACCACTATTCTTCCGGGAGACAGGACGCTTAGCCTTCTTTACCCTGCAGATGAAAGCCGTGGTATTGAGAAGGAGCTTGGAAACCCATCCTTCACACCAGCTTTGGTGGCATCGATACAGGTAGCTGAAGCAGTAAAGCTGCTGATAAGGCGAGGAGAAACACTAAGACGTAAATTACTGATAATAAACCTGCTTGAACAGGAGTACGAGGTCATAGATCTGTAGTCTCTATTTGCGTCAAATACCCCATTAGGCTAAATTCCATGATAACGGGCAATAATATAGCATACAGGTTATGGAAAATGCCTGTAACTATTAATGTGGGGTGATTCTATGAACGTTCCCTCCTTTAAAAGACTACCAAGACATATTGGGATTATTCCTGATGGCAACAGAAGATGGGCGGTCATGAAGGGATTTGAAAAACAGGATGGATACAATCACGGCATCAAGCCTGGTTTTGAACTATATAAGCTGTTTGTTGAGCTTGGCATAGAGGAGATGACTCTCTACGGCTTTACCCAGGATAATACCCGACGGCCGTCCGTACAAACAAAGGCGTTCAGTAAGGCCTGTGTAGATGCGGTAATGGAGCTGGCCGGAAGGGATGCAGAGCTGCTGGTCATTGGAAATACCGAGTCACCTATGTTTCCAAAGGAGCTGCTGCCCTTTACCAGCAGGGTAAAATTCGGCCGCGGCTTGATAAAGGTTAACTTCCTGGTCAATTATGGCTGGAATTGGGATTTGAATCATGCACTTTCAGCAATAAATAACAGCTCCGGTCTGAACTTGGCAGAGCACATTGCCTCTGCAGATATTTCCAGGGTGGACCTGCTTATCAGATGGGGCGGCAGGCGCAGACTAAGCGGTTTTCTACCGTTGCAATCAGTATATTCGGATTTCTACATATTAGATGAGCTGTGGCCGGATTTTGAACCGGGACAGCTTTATAAAGCCCTTCAATGGTATCAGGATCAGGATGTAACCTTGGGAGGGTAACAGCAGGGGGGCATAAACATGAATAAAAAGTTGGACATAAAGGTTCCGGACAACGTTCTTCATATACTTGATGTCCTCAGGGAAAATGGGCATCAAGCATATGTCGTCGGAGGCTGTATCAGGGACTGCATAATCGGTGTCAAACCTGGCGATTGGGATATTGCCACAGCTGCTTTGCCACAAGCGGTAAAACAGTTGTTTCCAAAAACTATTGATACTGGCATAAAGCACGGAACAGTAACTGTAGTACTGGGAGGTATCGGTTATGAGGTTACTACCTATCGCATCGACGGTGAATACCATGATTTCAGGAAGCCTGAGTCTGTGAGCTTCACCACCTCCATAACAGAGGATCTGTCCAGAAGAGATTTTACTGTCAATGCCATGGCTTATGGCCCTACTGAGGGACTGATCGACCCCTTCGGCGGTTTGGAGGACATCGGTTCGGGAACTATCAGGGCAGTCGGAGAGCCCGATAAAAGATTCAACGAGGATGCCCTGCGCATGCTCCGTGCTGTCCGCTTTGCAGCACAGCTTGGCTTTGGGATAGAAGCAGTCACCCTGGCTTCCATTGTGAGAAACCATAAACTGATAGAAAATATAAGTGCAGAGAGAATAAGGGACGAACTGACTAAAATCCTTATGTCAGATAGCCCCTCAAGCTTTTCACTATTATGGGATACCGGACTTATCCGCTATACCCTTCCGGAGTTTGAGCCTTGCTTCCGCACCGAGCAGCATAACCCCTACCATGCGTACAATGTTGCAGAGCACACTCTCCGTTCGGTGGAAAACATTGCAAAAGACAAGGCCTTAAGGTGGACTATGCTGTTTCACGATATGGGAAAACCCGGTACCAGGACCACCGACGAAAAGGGTATAGACCACTTTTACAATCATCAGCAGCTGAGCGTCAAGCTGGCCAAAACAGCAATGCTGAGGCTCCGGTTCGACAACAGATCTATGGAAAGGATACTGCTGCTTGTTAAATGCCATGATATGCATTTGAAAGCTGAGCCGCGGTCCGTGAGAAAAGCAATGTCCAAGGTAGGCAGTGCCTTTGAAGACCTGTTGAAGGTCATGGAAGCAGATAAAAAGGCACAGAATCCTATACTTCTTGATGAGAGAAACAAGAGATTCCATGAGCTGTGGGAGATATACAGGAAGATACGTGAGGAAGGCCAATGCACAAGCCTCAGGGATCTGGCTATTGGCGGAAAAGATCTGCTGGCCATGGGCATGCAGCCCGGTAAGGAAATAAAAGAGCTTCTCAATCAACTTTTGGAAAAGGTGATCGAAAAGCCCGAATTGAACAATAAAGATACTCTTTTAAAGCTACTTTGCCAAAAGCACTGAGCCCATTGATATCATCAGCGAAACCAACCACATGCTGACAACTATCAATGTGCTCTTTTTTTCCGGTATTCCCGAAACGGCAGATATTCCGAATACCATCAGTATCGACTGCCAGATGGTAAAGGGGTCAAGATTGTTGTATAAGGCATCCAGATAGGTAGGCTTGAAATTTATATACATCAGGTTTCCTGTTATATACATGAATGCAAGCTTTGCTAAAAGACCTACGGCAGTGGCCATGTATGCCAATGTATATACCGACAGCACCTGCTTGTATTTTATTTTTCCCTTCAAAACTCTGATAAAGGCCATATATACAAGAGAAAGCAGAAGTATTATAGCTATCATTGACACAGCAGCTACTGCAGCCGCAACGGCATTCATCATGGGAGAATTCATAAAGCCGATAGATGCCCTGACAGCTTCAGCCTGTTCCGGAGACATTGATGCTGCCTGCTCCTCCATCAATTCGGCAAAAAGGTCTTTGCCAAGTATTTTCGTAGCATAGGTGAATAAAGCCGTTGTCAGAGATACTACCAGCAGCTTCAACGCCCATGTAGGCTTCTCAACATAATCCCTGAAAAGCTCCACGGGTCTGATAAAAAACAGTAACAGTTTTTGTAATAATGGTTTCTTTTCCCCTAGCGTGGCCAGTTCTGTTTATATTGTT
>CAZNMO010000035.1:0-7263 GCA_964574195.1 uncultured Clostridiaceae bacterium
GAATATATTCGAAATCCGCTCAGATGAAGCGTATTCCAAGTTTACGGGAATAAAAAGATATGAGACGGTTCAAGAAGCAGAATCATACGTGATAAAGATAGAAGGAATGATCGATAGAAATGAGGCTATTCTATGGTCAATCGATATGAAGGATACAAAGGAGTATGTAGGCGGGATATGTTTATGGAATATATCGGATGATAATACCCAAGCTGAGATAGGTTATGATCTTTTGCCAAAGTATAGAGGCAAGGGTTATATCCAAGAAGCCATTCATGCTGTCATGAATTATGCATTTGAAGTATTGAAACTAGATAAAATAGTAGCGGAAGAAGTGCGAGTGGAAAATATAAAATCAATAAAGGCTTTAGAAAGATGTGGTTTTGTATTAGAAAAAACTTTTCAGGTTCAAATGGATGATGGAAGTATAGAACAAAGAGCCAATTATAGTTTATTAAATTGTAAATTCTAGGTTTCAGACACCGAACTTCAGAACATATTTGGATTACTCCAGCATTCATGTTCTCTAGTTCGGTGCCTGGCATCATGAATCTTAAAATGAAAGAAGATAGAAATGAATAAAAGTTTTAATGACCTAGGTATTTCGGTACCGATTTTAAAAGCTATTGAGGAGTTAGGCTTCGATACTCCAACAGAGGTACAAAGCGAAGCAATTCCATTTATCCTGAACCAGCAGGATGTAATGGTCATCTCAAAAACTGGCAGTGGCAAGACAATTGTTTTTGGTGTTCCCATGCTGCAAATGGCTGATCCTACATCAGTAGGACCCCAAGGATTGATTCTAACTCCGACCCGGGAACTGGCAGTTCAGGTAGACAGTGGCATCAAACAGATGGCAAAACACCTCCGTCATCAGAATATGGTGCCAGGTACAGAACATAAGAACATATTGCTATAATTGCAATGAATAAGTTCTTAAGTGCTGTACCTGGTACTTAGTTTAGAAGCGTATGAACAAGGAGTAATAAATATTTTGTAGTTGTGGCATAATAACTTTGATTTGAATATAAGGAGTTGATTGAAATTGCAAATCGGAGTTGAAAATTCAACGGAATCTGCACTTATCAAATATAAAAAAGGGCTTGGTGCGTTTAACGAAAAAATGCCCGAATTTGTAAGGCAGTTTAATGCATTTACTAAAGAATGCTTTAAAGAAGGAGAGTTAACTCAAAAACAAAAACAGTTAATCGCATTGGGAATTAGTATCCATGCTCAGGACGAATATTGTATCATCTACCACACAAAAGGATGTCTTGATCAGGGATGCTCTGAGCAAGAAATTCTTGAAGCTGTAGGTGTGACTGCAGCATTTGGTGGTGGAGCATCCATGAGTCAGGGAGTTACCCTTGTCCAGGAATGTATTAATGAGATGAATCAATTAAAACAGTAAAAATGGTCCATTCCGATAACGATAGTGAATTTTTTAGGTGAAATCGAAAAGGTTTCATCTTTATTATTGTCTGTATTAATGTAACTTATGGCGCCAGGCACGACAACCAGACAGTTATTGAACTAACAGGTCTCGATAACTGACCAACTGACGTGCCTGACACTTATTTTTTTATAGACTGAAATAAAAACAAAAAGATAAACACACAGAATTTGGTGCCTGAACCATGCTGTTCAATAAAACCAAGTAGGAGTATTGTACATTATTGACCATAACACTTGTTCCTGTTGTTGATATTAATTTCCTTTTATGTAATACTTAGGGGTAGAACTGGTTACAATATCAAAATCAGTTTTAGCTTTTCTAAGAAATAGTAAGGAAGAATACAAGTGGCAGAAACAGATAATATTTTATCATGGACGTTAGTGGCAGAATGTCCGATACCTGATGATGTTAATGATCTATTGGTGGAAGGTGAGGTAGCAACCGCTGCTTACAAAACATTTCGCGATAGTGCGATATTTACAAACAAGAGATTGATCGTCAGGGACGCACAGGGTATTACGGGTAAAAAGATAGAGATATACTCTTTGCCATATTCATCAATTAATATGTGGTCCACAGAAAATGCGGGGAAATTATTTGATATCAATGCAGAAGTGGAACTTTGGACAAGGGCAGGACATATTAAGATCAATTTGAATAAGGGTGTCGATATGCGGAAGTTCGATAAACTAATAGCAAACGCATTGCTTAAGTAAGAGTAATATGATGCCAGATACAGAACAAAGAGCACATTGCTTCAATAGCAATAAACAAGTTCAGATGTTCTGTATCTGGCACTTTAAATTGTGCCTGGCACCTCTATTCCGGTGAAGCATATCATAAGTAATGGCGAAAACAGCCCGCTCAAATTCCATAGTAAAGTTTTCATAAGTAAATATCCTGACAAACATATATAAATAAAACGGATAGATGTATACTTGAATTGTAGGGAGTGATATTATGAAGTTTTTTATGAAACAAAAAGTTTTTTCCTGGGGTGAGAAATTTACTATCAAGGATGAACAGGGAAATGACTGCTACTATGTTGAGGGCGAGGTACTTTCTATGGGGCATAGGCTTCATATCTATGATATGCAATCAAGAGAAGTGGCATTTATACGTCAAAAGGTTTTTTCGTTTCATCCAAGATTCTTTATTAACATTGTAGACACTAACGAAGAATTTGAGCTTGTGCAAAAATTTACATTCTTCAAGCAGGAGTATTATATAGAAAACACACCATATATTCTTCAGGGTAACTTCTCTGCTCACAGCTTCACGCTTACTTCTGGTAATCAGGTTATCATGTCAGTAGATAAAGAGTGGTTCTCCTGGGGAGACAGTTATGCTATTGATATAAAGGATGATACTGACAAACTAATGTGCATTTGCAGCATGTTGGCTGTCGATTGTGCAAATGCTGATGCAGCACAGACTGCTTCCACAATCACATAAAAGAGTGGTATGTTCCACACAGAGAGGAGAGCAGAGATTATGCAAAATGCGGAGGAAAAAACAGATTATTGATGAATTGACAAGCACTTTCTTCGGTTTATTTTCTAATAAGGATAGAAATAAAGTAGATTTAAGTGCAATATATCAGTTATTTATACCTGAAGGCCTTATTATAAAGAATGTTTCTTCGGAACCGGAGATATATAACCTTCATCAGTTTATTGAGCCAAGGGAGAAAATGTTGAATGAAGGATTATTAGTTGATTTCAAAGAGGAGGAGCTTTCTGAAAGAACTGAAATATTCGGTAATATTGCTCATCGGTTTTGCCTTTATTTCAAATCAGGAGTAATGTCAGGTGAAGCATTTGAAACAAGGGGAATGAAGACGATTCAGTTTGTAAAAACACCAAATGGATGGAAAATGAGTTCGGTGGCTTGGGACGATGAGAGAGAGGGTTTAGTCATACCGGATGAATAAAAAGAGTTATGAGTTCCTGGCACTACTATTCCTGAATTTGCGGATTCTTCGGAATCCACATTTGCCATTTTCTGAGCAAAACAAGAGGCTATCACAGCAACAAAATTATATTAGTTGTTGTGACAGCCTCTCTTGTTGACATTCTGGCCTTCTGTTTTACGGGTGGCTCCCATTTCATATTTCACGGTGAACTTTTTTCCGCTTTGATAAACGTTCCGATCTCCCCCGCCATGCCCAGAACCGAGGCAGGTTTTCCTGTAGCGGTAGCGACTGCCTCAAGCGGCTTCATGGCGTGTTTGACCATGTATTCCATTCCATCGAAGGGGCAAACGGTGCCGGCTAAAATGGTTACTCCAGTTTTGAATATTTCAGGATAGTTCTTCTCATAGGCTTCCACATTGTCTTGAATGGATTCAAATCCTTTTTTCTCCTGGGCGGTAAGTATAAAGCCTTGTTCCTGTTTGGCTTTAAAGCTGTTATAAAGATATTCATATATGTAGAAGGTTGAAGAATAGAAAATATGCTGCCGGAATGTTAAAAGAAGATTTGGCAGGAGATGAGCTTGTACAGGTAAGTAGAGACTATTACGACATTACAGATTGTATAAAAAGAAGGACAATGTAATTTATAGGCGAATTATGTAGTAGAAGATATAAACCAGGATGAGGTGCACAGGATGGAATTGTATCAATGCAGCAAGGCTGATAACAAGGACTTTATAAGATTTGTTAAAGGGATTTACAGTGGGTTGCCTAATTATAAGGATAGTTCAACACCGGTTCTGAAACAGTTTTTATATAAGCGAGGGGCTTTTTGCAGCAGTCTGGATATTGCTCCAATTATGGTAAAGCAAGGGGGTTCAATCATTGCAGCTTGCATGTACATTATTTCTGTAAGCTATGACAAGACCTTGCAGATCGCTTTTTTTGAGGCTTTGGAAGAGTGCCAGGAGGCAGTGGACCTGGTAGTGGAAAAAGCAGTGCAGCTATGCAAGGAAAGAGGCTTAAACAAAATTGTCATTGGACTAAATGGTCATGTCAATTATGGTATTGGGTTTTTGTGTGACAGGTTCGAGGCGGACATAAGCTTTGGGAGTATCTTCACCCCATCATATTACGCGGATTATTTCCACAAATATGAGCCAAGACAATATAAGATGGTTTCCTACTGTGGCAGTATGCGTACATTGAGTTTTGAGAAGCATGGCAAGATATTGCAGCGGATCAATAAAAAATACAATTATCGGCATATGGATTTCAGGAATTTCAAAGATGAAATGAAAATCTATACTGATTTAAATAATATATGTTTTAAAGAGCATCCGTTTTATTTTGAAAGGACCTATGAAGAGGATTATGAGCTTTTTAAGGAATTAAAACTCTTTATAAAAGGAGAGAATATTATTTTTGTTCTGGATGGGGAAAAGCCTATTGGATATATTTTATGGTATCCGGATTTTAACGAGCTCTTAAGCTATGGGGAAACCATAGGGATAAGTGCCTGTATCAAGAACAAGCTGTTTTCAAAGCGCATTCAAAAGCTGAAGATAGTAGAGATCGCAATACTTCCGAAGTATCAAAACAGTGGGGCTATACTTGGCTTACTCCATGAATGCTATAAGGAAAATGCGCATAGGTATGACATCTATGAAACCAGTTGGATATTTGAAGAAAATTTCAAATCCAGGAACTTTGGGGTAAGGCTTTTAGAGCGTGAATACAAACACTATGCAGCCTATGAGATAGACTTGAAGGAGTCGTTATGATTGAAGTATTAAAACATGCAGAGGAGCTTCCTGATGAATGGGACAAGATTGCAGGAAGCAATATTGCACTGCATAAGGAAAATCTGGTCCTGCTTCAGAGAGTAAACCCTTGCCGTCAGGAATATATTGTTTTCAGAGATGCCGGGATTTATGCAATCATGGTGAAGTACGTCCTGAACATTGATATATTTTGCTATAGCAGGCTTCATTTATATTTGCCGATCACTATAATTGGCATTCCTTGTTCAGTAGCTGAGCCGGGTTGTAGCTTTATTGGGGATGGTGGAGCCGAAGTAAAAGAATACCTGTCAGGGCTGAAGGGTGCAAAATTGGTTTTAAATGCGGCGGACGACATGGATTTCCCAGGCTTCACAAAAGGTAATACCCTTCCAAGCTGCACCATGGTTATAGCTTGGCGCTCCTTTGAGGAGTATTTGCTGAAGCTCAGAAGCCATTATCGTTATCGGTATAAAAAGGCGCTTGAGAAGGCAGAAAGCCTTTCTATAGAAATACTTGAGAGAGAATTTGATTCAAAGCTGTATGGTTTATATGAACAAGTGTATGATAGATCGGAATATAAGCTTGAAAAGCTGTCTATTGACTTTTTCAGGCAAGCAGAGGCGACTGTGGTGGAGTTCAAAAAAGATAATGAAGCGGTTGCTTTTGTGCAATATAGTATAGATGATAAAAAAATGGTTTTCTTGTTTGGTGGGCTGGATTACGGGTTAAACCTAAAATATGATCTATATCAAAACATGCTGCTTTATTTGATAAGAGCTGCTATAGAGAACAACTGTACGACCCTTAGCCTGGGACAAACAGCTGAGGAAATGAAGTGTAAGCTGGGTGCGGTGCAAGAAAAGAAATATCTGTATATGCACCATAAGAATATATTAATTAACTGGCTGATAAACAAATTCAGCAGATTTTTTTCCTATAAGCTGATAGATTTCAAACATAATGTATTTAAAAGCGGAGAATAGGAAAAGGTTTTGGAAACGGAGGTTATTTCATGCTAAACAGTTCTGTCTGGGACTTCTGGGCGGATAAATATGACCGTTTATGGGTACAAAAATATTCTCTTGGGCCAAGCAGAAGGGATATAATAAAGGCACTTGCCCCAATGCTGGATGCGGATAGAAAATATAGGATCCTTGACATGGGTTGTGGTACCGGTCAACTATTGCGGGAGCTTCAAAGGCATTTCAAGGATTATGATATTCAGTATACAGGAGTGGATATTTCCACCAAAATGATAGATAAATGCAGGGAGCAGGATTTCACAGCTTCATATTGCGTCAGCAATATTGATGACTTCGAAGCAGGTAAGGAAGCATTTGATTTTATTATTTGCTCCCATTCCTTTCCCTATTATCAGAATAAATCAAAGGCAGTAGTAAAGTTTTATAATTTATTAAGGAAAGACGGTGTCCTTTTCCTGGTACAAGCCTCTGCAGATTCTATCTATGATAAGATTGCCATGTTTTTTGTAAAATTTACTACCAGTAAGGCAGAGTATCTTTCCATTAAAGAAATATCAAGTTTGGTGAGAAGCAGATTCACTGCAATTGATACCAGAATAATTAAAGAAAAGTACTATATGCCTACCATATGTTTGTTTGTACTCAAAAAGGACGGTGGCAAATGAGGATACTTCTTGTAAGGCCACGACCACCAAAGGAAACCATCGGACTGCAGAATGTCATGATTTGTGAGCCCCTTGAGCTGGAATATTTAGGAGCCTATGTAAAAGAATCGGGTCATCAGGTTAATATCATCGATATGATCATAGAAACAAAACCTCTGGCCTATTTTATTGATAAGTATAATCCCGATGTAGTTGGAATCACAGGATATATTGCCCATGTAAACCAGATAAAAGCTTATTCAGAGGAAATAAAGAAGGCAAGCGAGGACTGCAAGGTCATTGTGGGCGGCGTTCATGCAGAGGTAATACCTGAGGATTTTGATTTTCCCACTATCGACTATGTGGTTAAGGCAAATGGATTGAGAACCTTTGGTGAAATTGTATCTGCATTGGAAAAGGGCTTACCCACAGACGGCATAAGCGGGGTTTGGGGAAACCATCTTGAATGTGCCAAAGAGACA
>CAZNMO010000035.1:7273-29221 GCA_964574195.1 uncultured Clostridiaceae bacterium
TATCCTCACCCGGATCGAACACTTACTGAGGCTTATCGGAGCAAATATTACTATATGTTCCATAACCCCTGTGCTCTTCTTAAGACTTCCTTTGGGTGTCCCTATGAGTGCAAGTTCTGCTTTTGCAGGAAAATTACGGACGACAAGTACTTTTTCAGGGAGTTGGAGGATATACTTGACGAACTTAGGGGTATACCCGAGGAAGAGATCTACATAGTAGATGATGACTTTCTGGTGGATAGATCGAGGCTGCTGGAGTTTTGTAAGCTGTTGGAATTGCATAATATAAAAAAGAAATACCTTATCTATGGTAGGGCAGATTTTATTGCAGCCAATGAGGATGTCATCCGTGAATTTGCTGCCAAGGGACTGCGTGCGGTTATCGTCGGTCTGGAGTCCGGAAATGAAGAAGAGCTGAAGAAATACAACAAGAAGAGCTCTGTCAAAATCAACGAAGCTGCAATTGCAATCCTCAAAAAGTACGATGTAGAATGCTACGGCACTTTTATACTTGGTACAGATTGGGGCAAGAAGGATTTTGATAACTTATATATATGGATCAGAAAGCTCAACATCAAATTTATCAATCTGCAGCCCTTTACTCCGTTACCGGGGACTGAACCTTTTCTGGAGTATAAAGAGGATTTGCTGATCCCACGAAGTGAGTATGAGAAGTGGGATTTGGCCCATCTGGTTGTAAAGCCGGCCAAAATGAGTGTAAGGGCATATTATTTTAATATCGTGAAGCTTTACTATAAGGTGACCATGCACCCCAAAACCCTTCTGAAGATGATCAAACAGTACGGGCTATTGGAAAATCTGAAGCTATCCTCAGGTGCAGCGAGGATAACAAAGCAATATTTTTTAAAAATGTTGAAGAACGAATAATCGGGGGAATCACTCAATGAACGTATTGTTGGTCAGGCCTGGATCCACGAACATTATAGCCAATATCGATGTCATCAATCTGGAACCGTTGGAGCTGGAGTATCTTTATACTGTTGCCCTGGAGGAGAAGGTGAATTGCAGCATATTCGATTCTCTTCTGGATAAACGGAAGCTCAAGGATGTTTTGAAGGCTTTCAGACCTGATATTGTGGCTATCTGCGGATATATTACCCAGGAACCTTTGATGCTGGATTATTCCAAGTCAGTTAAGGAATATGACCCTTTTGTAAAGGTGATTGTAGGCGGTGTCCATGCACAGGTCAATTATGAGCGGTTTTTTGTCGATACGATTGATTATATCATTCACTCCAGTTCTCTTGAACCTTTCAGAAAGCTTATAAGAGTGGATATGGATCCTGATGGATCAGCATTAAAAACTATTGACGGTATATGTTATAGGAAGGCTAAGGATTGGATAGTCAATAAACAGCAGCTTATTGACCCTGATAAACTGCCTATCCCTGACA
Source organism: uncultured Clostridiaceae bacterium (assembly GCA_964574195.1). Classification (GTDB taxonomy): domain Bacteria; phylum Bacillota; class Clostridia; order Lutisporales; family Lutisporaceae; genus BRH-c25. The sequence continues at coordinate 8,689 of CAZNMO010000035.1, forward strand.
GGTCGCATTTTAACAAGACCAAGCACCTATACAGGTATTTGGGGTACAGCCCCTGTGCAATTGTCAAAACGGCTTTCAGCTGTCCATATCAATGCAATTTTTGTTTTTGCCGGGAAATAAATGGCGGGAACTATGCAGCCAGGAATATTGATTTGGTAGTAGAAGAAATAGAAGGTATCCAATGCGACAGCATACACATTGTAGATGATACGTTTCTAATAAACAGAGAAAGGGTCAATAGCTTCATAGCGCTTATAAAAGAGAAGAACATCAATAAGAATTTTATATTCTATAGCAGGGCTGATTTTGTGGTTGAAAATGAGGATATCATCAAGGAATTGGCTGCTATTGGGACAAAGGGGATCATCACAGGCTTGGAGGCCATTGATGACAGCACACTTGATTCTTACGGCAAGCAGAGTTCTGAAGATGTGAACGAAAGGTGTGTTGGCATACTTAAAAAATACGGTATTGATTGCCTGACTCTGTTTATCATTGACATCAATGCCACTGGAAAAGACTTTGACAAGCTTTACAAGTGGATTAAGAGAGCAGGATTAAGATATGCTTCAGTATCAATTTTCACACCGATTCCAGGAACCCCACTCTATAATGAATATAAGGACAGGCTGACTACTGAAAAAATGCAATATTGGGATTTCCTGCATCTGGTGCTGGAACCTACGCGAATGTCAAGAAAAGCATTTTATCTCCAGTACTATAAACTGTTGCTACAGCTTGCTATTTTGGGCAAAAAAAGTGGTGCATATGGTTTTGTTGACATGAAGTATGTAATAAATATCGCAATTATGTTCATCAGAAGATTGATGAATGGCAAGTAAGAAAGCTGGTGCTTCGTTTGAAGAAGAAAATATTGTTCATACAGCCTACTCCATATGATACTGAGAAAAAGCCGATTAAAAAGAAAAAGCTGTACTTTGTCGGCTTGGCACTTCCGCTTTTGGCAGCTTTGACACCTTCTGAGTGGGAAGTGGAAATATGCCTTGAAACCATTGAGGAGATCCCTTTTTCGACGGATGCCGAGGTTATTGCCATAAGCAGCATGGGACATGCTGTAATCCGCACAATTGATATTGCCAAAGCCTTTAAAGCAATGGGAAAAACTGTTCTGCTCGGGGGGTATATGGTGAGCCTGATGCCTGAGGAAGCTAAAAAGTACTGTGACAGTGTCATCATTGGGGATGCAGAGGAAGTATGGCATGAGGTTTTAGCTGATTTTGAAGGGGGTGCTCTCAAACCTTTTTATCAAAAGGAATTAATCAAATTGGAATACCCAGTTCCAAGATATGATCTTTTAACAAGCAAAGCAATCGGTGATTTTCTACCGGTTCAGGCAGGCAGAGGCTGCCCCAAGGTATGCAGCTTTTGCTCCGTCTATTGCTTGTATAAAACTAAATATTATAAAAGGCCCATAGAGGATGTTGCAAGGGACATCAAAGAGGTTAAGAGGCTTGGGTTTAAAAAGTTCCTTTTGCTTGATGACAATATACTAGCTGACAAAGCTTACTTAAAGGAGCTCTGTCAGGTCATAAAACAGCTCAATATGACCTGGCTGTCACAATGCTCAATTGAAATTGGGAAGGATGAGGAGCTGCTGAAGCTAGTGGCTGGAAGCGGGTGTATTGCATTGAGCTTTGGGATTGAAAGTATATCCCAGGAAAGTCTGAACAGTATGAATAAAAGCTGGGCAAAGGTCGGGGAATACAGCGAGCTTCTCACCAGGATAAGGAATGCAGGCATCGACGTTTCCACTGAGATGGTTGTTGGGGCTGATGGGGATACCGTAGAATCCATACTGGCAACCTCCAAATTCATAGAAGACAATAAGGTTGTCGTACCACGGTTTTATATACTGACACCGATACCCGGAACACAGTTCTATAAGGAAATGAAACAGCAGGACAGGATCTGCAATGATGAGATCTATTCCTATAACGGGACGGAAGCGGTGCATATTCCTAGAAACATGACATCGGATGAGCTGACAGAAGCATACTGGAAGCTTTATAACGATGTGTTTACTATTAAAAACATTGTTAAGAGGACGATCTTGCAAAAAGGATTCTTTAAGAGTCCCGGCAATAGCCTGTTTTACTTAGCTGTCAATTTATATTATAAATATCAGATAAGGAAAAGGATAACGCCAAATATTATTTAATACGAAAATAAGCTTTCGTATAGGAGAGGATCAAATGAAAATACTTTTGGTACGTCCCCCCCGAATCAAGCAGTCAGTTACCTTAGGAGAATTAATGTTTTGTGAGCCCATAGGGCTTGAGATTGTATATGCAGTTTTAAAGGATAGATATGAAATAAAAATACTGGATCTTATGGTTGAAGAAAACAGGTTGGAAGAGGAGGTTAAAAGCTTTAAACCGGATGTAGTAGGGATAACCTCACTCTGTATCGATGTGAACGCTGTTAAGGATATTGCACAAAAGGTAAAAGCAATTGATTCTAAGGTTGTTACCATTGTGGGCGGGACACAGGCGTTTTTTAATCCGGGGGCTTTTTTCTGTGACAGTATAGACCACGTAATGAAATACACAACCAGAAACAATTTAGATCAATTATTTGATACCTTGGCAGCTGGGCAGGACATTCCATTGATTGATGGTATCCACAGCAGGACTAACGGTTATAAGTCTACAGAATGTTTTGGAAGAAATGAATATATTGTTCCGGATAGAAGCTCAACGCAGAGGTATCGGCAGTACTACAGCTATCTGGGGTATAAGCCTTGCGCCATCATGCAGACCTCCTTAGGCTGCAGCAAGAACTGTGATTTTTGCCTGAGATGGAGACTTGAAGGAAAAACGGAGCAGGATATTGATCTGGATGTGATTATCGAGCAGATAAAAGAGGTGCAGGAACCAAGCATAATGATCTATGATAATGATTTTCTGAATAACAGGGAGCGCCTTGAAGCCTTTTGCGAGCTATTGGAGAAGAACTGTATTAATAAGAACTTTATATGCTATGCCAGTGTAAAAAGCATCATTTCTCATCCTGAAACCATCAAACGGATGGCGAAAAATGGACTGAGAGCTGTGCTGGTGGGATATGAAACCTTTAGTCAACAGGAGCTGGAGATATATAAAAAGAAATCTACCGTTGAGGATAGCTTTAAAGCAAGTACGATTCTAAAGGAAATCGGAATAGATTGCTGGGCATCCTACATGCTTCATCCTGACTGGGATACAAAGGATTTTAGCAGCTTCAGAAGCTTTATAAGAAAGCTGAAACCGGAAATATCCACCTTCAGCCCACTGACACCCTTTGCTAATCTGCCTTTGTACGAGCAGTATAAGGACAGGCTGCTGTTTGATGTAGATGCCTATGAGCAATGGAGCTTCGGGAAAGTAACTATAAGACCATCGCGTATGTCCCTGAGGCGATACTATTATGAAATGGTAAAGACAATTTTATTTGTCAATCTATATATGAACAGCACCTCTTACATGGTCAAACGCTTCGGGCTTGCTACCCTATACAGGCTTTTTATCGGGTCGGTAAAATTGCTGCCTGTGTATCTGAAGCTGATGATGAAGGCTCCCGGTGATATAAGGTAACTTATCCAGGAAGCAAATGATATAATAAAAACATCCTATAAAAATGAAAGAAGAAAGAAATGAAGAAAAGTTTTAATGACCTAGGTATTTCGGTACCGATTTTAAAAGCTATTGAGGAGTTAGGCTTCGATACTCCAACAGAGGTACAAAGCGAAGCAATTCCATTTATCCTGAACCAGCAGGATGTAATGGTCATCTCAAAAACTGGCAGTGGCAAGACAATTGTTTTTGGTGTTCCCATGCTGCAAATGGCTGATCCTACATCAGTAGGACCCCAAGGATTGATTCTAACTCCGACCCGGGAACTGGCAGTTCAGGTAGACAGTGACATCAAACAGATGGCAAAACACCTCCGTCATAAGACAACTGTTCTATATGGACAGCACAGTATGAATGTTGAAATTCAGGCACTTAGCAAGGGTGCTTCAATAGTAACCGGTACACCGGGCAGGGTATATGACCACATCCGCCAAGGAAACCTGGATACCAAGCATATAAAATTTCTGGTACTTGATGAGGCAGACCGTTTGATGGATATGGGCTTCACTGAGCAAGTAGTGAAAATAATAAAAACGCTTCCCCAAGAGAGAATTACGCTTCTTTTTTCAGCTACTTTACCGGCTGAAATCCGTAACATATGCAGGGAATACATGAAGAACCCGGTTACAATTCAGATTGAATCCCGTACCAAGACTGTGGATACCATCAAACAGGTATACTATCGTGTGAATAATAGGGAAAAGGACCTGAAGTTGAATAGGTTACTTCTGGCTGAGAGACCTGAAAGCTGTATGATTTTTTGCAATACACGATTAGCCGTAGATAGGGTTCAAAGCCTTTTATCCAGAAAGGGTTATACTTCAAAAGCTCTTCATGGAGATATACCACAGAGTAAACGTATGAAAACCATACAGCAGTTTAAACGGGGAGAGTTCCATATACTTGTTGCTACTGACGTGGCGGCCAGGGGTATCCATATTGAGAATTTGTCTCTGGTAATTAATTATGATGTCCCCAACGACAAGGACAATTATGTTCATAGGATTGGACGTACAGGCAGGGCAGGGAAGGAAGGCCTTGCTGTTTCGCTGGTTACGGGGGAAGACATCATGAGTCTCTATATGATAGAAGAACATATAGGAGCTTTGATATCTGAGCAGGAGCTGCCCTCAGATGCTGATTTAGATGCTTATAAGGCTGAGATTGAGAGATGGTTAGTGGAGAACACACAGAAGGTAAAAATACCTGTGACTGCTTCAAAGCCCAACCAAAAGGGAGCCCAGAGGAAGGATAAGGGTACATACAAGGGATCTAATCAGAGTCAGGAGAGATACAGGGGAAAGCCTGTTGAAGCTGATACCGATTGCAGGGTAGCGGATACAGTTTGTACTGTACCTTCCAATGACAAGACGAAATTGATAGGAAGCACCAAGACACAAGACTCTGAAGCTGGGAAGCCATTACTGCAACGTATGTTAAAGCGCATATTTGGTAAATAGAATGAGTGCCAGGCACGACAGATAGTCAGTTATTGCTGATAAATTTGAGAATAACTGTCCAACTGTCGTGCCCGGCACTTGTTACTTTATTTTGGCTCCATAACGGATGCATAAATCGCATTGGCAAGTGTATCAAGTTCCTGCTCACGGTCTGCCTTAATAGTTGAGCGAACATCCATAGGTTCACCGACAAGCTCCATATGCTGCATTGCATCAAGTTGTTCCTTCATGCATTTCGCCGCTGCACTTGCCCAGGAATGATTACCTATGACAGACACCTTACGGTCCTTTAAGCCGAGTACTGAAATATCTTTCAGCAATGCATCCATTATAAAATAGAGGTTCATATTGTAGGTAGGAGATGCGAGTACAATATGGCTGTACTTCCATAAATCCGAAATGATATAGGAAGTGTGGGTTTTCGATACATCATACATGTGCATATCACGAATACCGAGCTGTGCCAGCTTATTTGCCAAAGCCTGCATCACATTCTCCGTATTGCCATACATGGATGCGTAAACAAGTACCACACCTTTTTTCTCCGGCTCATAACGGCTCCACTTGTCATATAAATCCATTATGAAGGGTATTTTTTCACCGCGCCAGATCTGACCATGTAAGGAGCATATCATATTGATTTCAAGTCCTGCCAGCTTTTTAAACAAAGCTTGTACCTGAGAACCGTATCGGCCTACGATATTTGCATAATAGCGCCTCGCTTCATCAATATCAATATCATCCATCTCATCAGCGAAAATATTGCCGGAAAATGCACCAAAGGAACCAAAGGCATCTGCTGAGAACAAGATACCCAGGGATATCTCATAAGTCATCATGACCTCAGGCCAATGGACCATGGGGGCGGTATAAAAGCGTAATGTCCTGTTGCCGAGTGAAAGCTCCTCCCCGTCTTTAACCTCCAGGTAATTGGAGGTCATATTCAGCTCATAGAATTGTTCCATGAACTGGAAGGTCTTTTTGTTTCCTACCAGCCTCACATTGGGGTAGCGGCGCACTATCTCCTCAATATTTGCGCAATGATCGGGCTCCATATGATTTACAATTAGATAATCTAGTTCACGACCACCTAGTACATGTGTGATATTCTCCAGATATAATTGGCTGATGGAACGATCAACAGTATCAACCAAGGCTGTTTTTTCTTCCATGATCAGATAAGAATTATAAGCTACACCATTTGGCAGAGGAAACATATTCTCAAAAAGCTCCAGCCGCCTGTCACTGCCGCCCACCCAGAAAATATTCTGTGCGATCTCCCTGACACAATACATTGTTTCATCTCCTTATACGTTTATGTTTTATACTACCAATTCTATAATATAAAGCCTAATAAAAACAAGTGGCTATGATGAAAGCTGAAATTCTACATTTTGATTATCATTCAGAAAAATGTGGTGTCATTTAGTTAGTTAACATAAATATACTGTCGGTTACTATGGTTGGGGGGAAATAATATGCAAAAATACCATTTATAATCAGAATACTATATAATTATACTCAAGTGAAAGCATTTTACGGCAGCTTTAGTGCTCAAGCTTACATACATTAAAGCGAAGCTTTACGAATAAAGTGCTGTAACCATGGAGCCTGGGACCTTAGGTTCAAATGAGTAGGTCGTAATTCAAAATGGAGGGAATTGTATGAAGAAGACAATCTTTAAATGGGTATCCACGTTTTTATGTATGGTGATCGTGGCATTTCAAGTTTTGTCGGTAGAAGCATGCACCAGCTTTGCAGCGTATGATGGGAAAACGTTATATGGCATGAACTTTGATTTTCAAGATACTGATCTACTGTTTTCAGTTGAAACCGTTGATGGCGTAAAAGTCTTTTCTATGGCCTTCAAGGCAGGGGATGAATTCGTACCCACCGTATGGATGAATAGCCATGGCTTGTTTCAGTCGGAGCAGATGCAGTTTCCGGAAATGGAGAAGATTAAAGAGCTTAAAGGTAATCAGTACTACATTGGTGATGTAAGTCCTAAAGTTTCAACAGTTGAAAATATATCAGCTGTACTTAAGTTTATTGATGATAAACAGCTAGTCAACAGAAATGTTACTGTCCATCATCTCATGGCGGATATGGCTGGTGAAGCCGCTGTTGTGGAGGCTGGCGACACCTCAAACCGAGTGGTCAGGATGGATGGAAAGTATATGGTAATGACAAATTTCACACAGGCGGATTTTGTAGGAAAGTCAACATCAGAAGTCAATGGGGCAGGTTCAGACAGGTACAAGACTGCATGCAATATATTGGATAGCAATTTAGGGAAAATGAGCACTGAAGTTGGATGGGATATCCTGAAAAAAACACGGCAGCCCGGTATGACTCAATGCTCCATTCTGATGGAACCAGCAGAAAGGTCAGTGCAGTTTAAATTGAAGGATGATGGAGAACGTGTCTGGCGCTTGGATCTTGAAAGCGGCATAATAGAGGGTGTATCTACTGATGGAACGCGATATCAGAAAATGCTCGGCGAAGGTGGCATACTCGCATCAGAATTGCGCATACTTAGCCCGGTACCGTCGCAAGAAAACGCTGAAAAACAACAATTGCCTGAGACTTCAAATAATATCCTGATACCTGGAGCGGTATTCGGCAGTTTGATAATTTTACTGGGAGTTTGGATGACGCGGCATAAAAGGATAAGCTCAAAGAAAAGCTAGAAAGGGTGCCAGCCACCATTATTCTGAATTCATAGAATGAGAGGAGCGCAGGAATTATGCAAAAGGCAGAGGATAAACTGATCATTGATGAGTTGACAAGAACTTTTTTCGGGTTGTTTTCTAATAAGGATAGAAATAAGGTAGATTTAAGTGCGATATATCAATTATTCATACCTGAAGGCCTTATTATTAAAAATGTTTCTTCGAAACCGGAGATATATAACCTTAATCAGTTTATTGAGCCAAGGGAGAAACTGTTGAAAGAAGGAACATTAGTTGATTTCAAGGAAGAGGAGCTTTCTGAAAGAACTGAAATATTCGGTAATATTGCTCATCGGTTTTGCCTTTATTTCAAATCAGGAGTAATGTCAGGTGAAGCATTTGAAACAAGGGGAATGAAGACGATTCAGTTTGTAAAAACACCAAATGGATGGAAAATGAGTTCGGTGGCTTGGGACGATGAGCGAGAGGGTTTAGCCATACCGGAGGAATATTTAGAGTTTTAGGTGCCTCATAGAATATGTGCCAGGTATGACAGATAGTCAGTTATTGCTGAGAAATTTGAGAATAACTGTCCAACTGTCGTGCCTGGCACCGTGACTTTCTGTGCCTACGTTTTTTGGCACTTTTGCTCTTTCTGCTGTATATAATGATAGTATGGTCGTATAAAAGTGGGGTAGGTGGATAAGTATGAGTTCATCATCATCTTCTTCCTCAAGTTCAAGTGGATACTATTGCTGCAATAGAAGAGGAAGCAGGCATTATAAGCGTTTATACAGGCCCTGGTGGAGCTTTTTTGGGGCAATTTTAAGGGCATTCTCTGATTTGGAGAGCTATATTAGCTCTTATTCTTTCAGCTCACACTCTTCGCACTGGTATCCAATGTGGTGCTACAAATGTCGCAAAAGGCGGCATTCCAGTTAAAAGAATGATCAGGAAGCTATTTGGCATGGATATAAAATATGTACTGGGACATTATATTAAAGGCGTAAAAATAGAGAAAGTATTGGGAGAGGGTAGATATGGAATATGCTACCTTGTAACTGATGATAAAAGCCGTTATATACTAAAGCAACTTAAGGAAAAAGTATGCCACGGAAATAATCAAAAGGCACATTATGAGGAGGATATCCTAAAATCGTTGAAGCATGAAGCAATACCTGGATTTATAAATAAGATAGAAGATAGGCATATAACAGGATATATGCTTGAATATAAGCAGGGAACAACCTTAGAGGCTATGATTTTTAACCAGAAGCACACCTTTACTAGAAATGAAATATACAATATCGGCAAACAGCTGATTGATATATTGTGTTACCTGCATGCAAAGGGGATAGTGCACAGAGACATAAGAGTTCCTAATGTATTATTTGATGGTAAGAGAATTTATTTAGTGGATTTTGGAATGGCAAGATGGATCGATAATAAAAAATACAAGGCGGATATAGACTTTTTTTATCTTGGAGATTTGTTGATCCACCTTTACTACACATTATTTACAAATGTACCCAAGAAAAGCATGCCCTGGTATGAAGAATTGGCATTAAGCAGTAAGGAACTCGCATTCCTGAAAAGACTTATGGGGATTGACAAAAGATATAAAAATATTTATGAAGTAGAAAAGGGCTTTAAAGAAATATTTTTAGCTAGTGTATAATGGTGCCAGTCACAACAGATGGTCAGTTGTTGCTGATTTTTTAAGAACAACTGTCCAATTATAGTGCCTGGCACTATGATTTTGCGGGTGGTTCTCATATTAGATTTCGCGATGAACTTTTTTTCCGCTTTGATAAACATCTTTAATTCTTTTGAGTGCGGTGATATCCTTGTCAGCATTTGCATCAGCCACCAGGATATCGGCCACGGCGCCAGGGGCAAGTGTTCCGATCTCCCCCGCCATGCCCAGGACTGAGGCAGGTTTTCCGGTAGCGGTAGCAATTGCCTCAAGAGGCGTCATGCCGTGTTTGACCATGTATTCCATCTCCACTGCGACGGTTATGTCTTCCATTCCGTCGAAGGGGCAATCGGTGCCGGCTAGAATGGTTACGCCGGTTTTAAATATTTCCGGATAGTTCTTCTCATAGGCCTCCACATTGCTTTCTATGGACGCAAATCCTTTTTTTTCCTGAGCGGTAAGTATAAAGCCTTGTTCTTGTTTGGCTTTATAGCTTTTATAAAGGTATTCATATATGTAGAAGGTTGAGACAACCGCCAAGCCTTTTTCCGCCATTTGTTCGGCCTGATCTACAGTTAGGCGGCAGGCATGTTCAATTGTATCGAACCCGGCGTTTATGCACATTTGCAGCGAGGGCTGCATGTTAGCGTGTGCGGCAGCCTTGAGGCCTCGGCGATGGCTTTCCCGGACGATCATATCTAGCTCATCCTGATCAAATTCGGCTAAGCCTGGAGTCCGCCAGTCGGTCATTGCTTTGATCCAGCTGGCACCTGCGCGGGCTTGTTCCCTAACAGCCTTGCGGATTTCCTCCGGGCCGTCCACTTCTACGGTGCCGTCCACAGACCAATCGATTCCGCCGGTAGGTGTTAAGGCCTGGTTGCAGTGAATGATTCGCGGAGCGCGTACAAAGCCCTTTTCCACGGCAAAGGCAAGCTGGCGGCAGACAGCGTCAGGTCCGAAAACGTCTCGCACGGTGGTGGTGCCACCAAAGAGAAAACGCTGGGCATTGTATAACGCCAGATAAGAGATCATGTGCTTTGTGTAGAGTTTCGCGTCACGCCGCCCGTCGTAATAGCCCAGATGGACATGCATGTCAATCAGTCCCGGCAATATGGTTGCTGCACCATAGTCAATATTCGGAACATCAGGATATGCCTGCCGCAGGATTTCTGTTTTATCTACGGCTGCGATCTTACCGTCTAAAACAAGCACTCCGCTATCTGTCATAATTGTTTTCCCGTCGCCTATAAGTAGCGTCTGAGCAGAAATGATCATTTTATTCCCTCATATCAAATTTTAGAATAATAATTTATCAAATTATACCATTTAAGAGGGTAACCCACAATCAGCTTTGTTAATCTAAGCAGGTTAGGATGGAGCTGTGTTGACCAATAGTTTGCCAGTACTTTCATAGCTCTCTTCCTTTTATTGAATACATTATGATAATATTTTATAATGGAAATATATACAATAATTTCGGTAAACAGGAGTTCTTATGGATATAGTGCCAGGTACAGAATAAAAGAACTTATTTAATTACCAAGCCCTATAATAAAAATGTTATTGTACTCAAGTTATGGAGGTGTTCGAATTGTAGTTTATGGTGTTCTAATAAACATGTATTGGAGGAGATCAAATATGAGAAGGTCAACATCAGGAAAGGCACTAAAAAGGCTAGCTTATTTCATGCTTACATTCATAATGCTTATTAGTATGTCAACAATAGCTTATTGTGGGTCAGGAACGATTACATTTATAAATAATGATGCTGAAGGTTTTGTAGACTTTATTGCCAGTGACGGAGAGGGTGGCTCTGATGGTATTGGAAATATTGAGATTCAGGTTTATGGAATAAACAATAATGGTGAGATATTAGCAGGAGGCGGAGCGGGACTTGAATACCATGATGCTATGGATACGGGATGGGACGGGGTTCCTGCTATTGTCACATACGTAGATTCTATAGCAGGTGAGAGCACCTATGGGATGGCAATAAAAGCTGTCGGCAATTCAAATTTTAGACTGCAGTCCTTCAACTTTTATGATTGGGGAAGTTGGGATGGTGGTCAATGGACTGTAGAAGCCTTTGATGAAGGTAAACCAAAAGAATTAAATGGATTAAAAGTATCAACAGTATTTAATGGAAACTCAGATGGCAATTATGTATATGTGAATTGTTCTGCGGTAGATGGTTTCGATAGCGTTGATGAAGTTAGGATTCATAGGTCTGATGGTACAGGCTCCTGGTTTGGAATCAACGATATTGCTATTGCTGATTCGCCCCCTTCAGCTATAACAGGTGCGGCAAGCGGGTTGAGCACCACAGGTGCAACACTAAATGGAACAGTAAATGATAATGGAATTGATACAGAAGTTACCTTTGAATATGGTACTACTACAGGTTATGGAACAAGTGTTGCTGCTGGTACAGACGGAATACTTAGCGCAGGCACAGGCAGCACAACAATGAGCAAAGCAATCAGCGGACTTGCACCAAACACCACCTATCACTACCGGGTTAAAGGTATAAATGGAGCAGGAACGACCAATGGAGCTGACCAGACCTTTACGACCTTGACAGCGGCACCTACAGTAACAACCGATGCTGCAAGCGGAGTAGGAACCACAACGGCAACCTTTAACGGAACAGTAAATGCCAACAACGGAAGTACAACTGTTACCTTTGAATATGGTACCACAACAGGATATGGGACAGCAGTAACGGCAGCGCAGAGCCCGGCAACAGGGACAGGCAATACAACAGTAAGCAAAGCAGTCAGCGGACTTGTACCAAACACTACCTACCACTATCGTGCTGTAGGGGTGAATGGCGGTGGAACGACCAACGGAGTTGACCGGACCTTTACAACAGCTCAGGCACCACCTGAAGCCACGACAAATGCGGCAAGCGGGGTGACCACTACAGGTGCGACATTAAATGGAACAGTAAATGCCAACAATCTCAGCAGCACTGTAACTTTTGAATACGGGACAGATACAAATTATGGAACAACAGTAACAGCAGCGCAGAGCCCGGTAACAGGGACAAGCAATACAACAGTAAGCAAAGCAATCACCGGACTTGTATCAAATACTACCTATCACTATAGAGTTATCGGTGTAAATGGAGCAGGAACGACCAACGGAGCTGACCAGACCTTTACGACCTTGACAGCGGCACCTACAGTAACAACCGATGCTGCAAGCGGAGTAGGAACCACAACGGCAACCTTTAACGGAACAGTAAATGCCAACAACGGAAGTACAACTGTTACCTTTGAATATGGTACCACAACAGGATATGGGACAGCAGTAACGGCAGCGCAGAGCCCGGCAACAGGGACAGGCAATACAACAGTAAGCAAAGCAGTCAGCGGACTTGTACCAAACACTACCTACCACTATCGTGCTGTAGGGGTGAATGGCGGTGGAACGACCAACGGAGTTGACCGGACCTTTACAACAGCTCAGGCACCACCTGAAGCCACGACAAATGCGGCAAGCGGGGTGACCACTACAGGTGCGACATTAAATGGAACAGTAAATGCCAACAACGGAAGTACAACTGTTACCTTTGAATATGGTACCACAGTCGCATATGGAACAATGGTAACAGCAACACAGAGTCCTGCAACCGGATATGGCAATACAACAGTAAGCAAAGCGATAAGCGGGCTTGTACCAAATACCACCTATCACTATAGGGTTATCGGTGCAAACGGAGCAGGAACGACCAACGGAGCTGATCAGACCTTTTTGACACTTACAAAAGCTGCTAAGATACTTACGGCAGATACCACTGGTAACGACGTGGATCATAATATTGAAGTGACTTTCGAAGCAGATGCAAGTTTTGAAGGGGCAATAATCGGGGTTAGCTTTAACGGACATGCACTTACAGTAAACACAGACTATGTTGTAAACAGTGGAAATGTGACATTGAAGCCGTCAGGGGGGAATATAAACCTTCGCACACCTGCGACTGGGAATGTAGTTATTACAGCCACTGGTTATAACAATTCAATTGTTGGACAGACACTAAATGTAGGAGCAGCAGCATCGATGGAAGTAACACAGAATATAACAGCACCTGCATCTAACGGAGGACAATTTGCACAACAACCAATAATAACCTTGAAGGATCAGTACGGAAACATATGCACAAATAATAGTTCTACTATAATAACTGTATCCAAGAAAGATTCAGGAACCTGGACACTGACAGGAACATTAACAGCTACAGTAAGCTCTGGAGTGGCAACCTTCAGCGGACTAGGTGCAAACAATACAGCAGCAGTAGCCGGGGCACAGCTAGCTTTTGATACAGCAGGATTAACACAGGCAGTTAGTACAGCAGTAAATTTACCTGCCCCAGCAAGCAGCGGCAACTCGGATAGGGAAAGTAGCTCCAGCACAAACACAACAACTACAACAAATACAGTGCAACAACCCATAACCCCAATTACAGAGATATTAGTTAACGGAAAAGTACAAAATGCCGGAACAACAACATCATCAATTTTTGATAACAAAACAGTAACAACAATAACAGTAGACAATAAGAAAATAGAAGAAAAGCTCAAGACAGAAGGAAAGAACACAACAATAGTGATACCCTCAAACAATAATTCTGATGTAGTAGTGGGAGTATTAAATGGGCAGATCATAAAAAGCATGGAAACAAAAGAAGCCATACTGGAAATAAGAACGGGAAATGTGACGTATACTCTTCCGGCATCAGAGGTAAACATAGACCAAGTATCCTCTCAAATAGGGGAAAAGGTTGAACTTAAGGATATAAAAGTAAGTGTATCAATAGCTGAAGCATCAAAAGATACGATGAAAATAGTAGAAGATACAGCCAATAAAAACAGGTATCAGGTTGTTGTTAAACCGGTTGATTTTGAAATAACTTGTACCAGTGGGAACAAGACGGTGAATGTATCAAAATTCAATGGATATGTAGAGAGAATGGTAGCAATACCCGAGGGTATAGACCCATCAAGGATCACTACTGGAATAGTGCTCAATAACGATGGCACCTTCTCTCATGTACCAACATCAATAATAACAATCAGTGGGAAATACTATGCCAAGATCAACAGTTTAACCAACAGTACCTACTCAGTAATATGGAGTCCAAAAACCTTTAAGGACGTAGAGAATCATTGGTCGAAGAATGATGTTAACGACATGGGCTCAAGACTGGTAATAGAAGGGGACAAAGATGGATACTTTGATCCGGACAGAGAGATAACCAGAGGAGAATTTGCAACAATCGTCATAAAGGGACTTGGTTTGATGAGAACAGACACAGGAGAGGATGTATACAAAGATGTAAAGAAAGCAGATTGGTACTATGATGCAGTACATATAGCAAATGAATATGGCTTGATAAGCGGAACAGGAAATTATAAATACGAGCCAAGTAGGAAGATAACAAGGGAAGAAGCAATGATAATAATAGCACGAGCAATGTCTCTAGTTAAAATGAATATCACGATAAGTGAAGCAGAAATGGAGGATCTGCTTAATATGTATAAGGACAGCAGTAAAATAAGCAATTGGGCAAAGAAATCAGCTGCAGCATGTATAAAAAATGGAATAGTAACGGGTAGCAATGAAAACATAAATGCTGAAGAAAATATTACAAGGGCAGAAGCAGCAGCCCTTATCAGAAGATTGCTACAGAAAGCCAAGCTCATCTAGTCAAGGCGTCGGGGTGCCAGGTACAGAACAAAAGAACGTATTTGTACTATAGATATGTTCATAAGTGCTGTACTTGGCACTTGGCTTATTAATTTGAAATGTGTAATTTAGTATTATCTATGGTACCTTTGACTAATCTTAAAATTCGATTCTGCGTTGGTACTCCATCCGCTGAGGCCCACAGCTTGTAACCTTCTGAATCCTTGATAGCTTCAATGTTTTCAAGAGGCTTGCCTTCATTATAGGCTTGGTACAGCACATTAAAGGTTGTGATCATAAGAGCTATCTGTTCATCGGAATAACCTGCCGCTTCCAGTGAAAAGTAGATTTTTGAGTAGGACGTGTTTGCCAGGAATTCTTTAGAATACTCTGCAAAGTTGATCAAATTCTCATCTGTACTGTGAACATCCCTTGCCCAATCCTCGACATCGATCCGTGAGGTACTATAATTGAAGCCGTCGATATTGGAGTATTTGATAACCCCATATTGCTGCGGATACCTTCCGAAGCTGCTTGAAGAAATATCATAAACCGTTTTATTCTCATTGTAGTATGATTTAATATCCTGCAAGTGAATATGCCCTGTCAGGCTCAGCTTTATATCCGCATTTTGAAAGGCGTCAATCGCCTGTTTACTGTTATTCAAAGTGAAGTTTTTTGAAACAGCGCCATGATCCATCAAGCTGTGATGCATGACAGCTATGAGCTGGGCATGGTGCTTCTTAGCCAAGGAACTGCATTTTTTTATCCAGTCAAGGGTTTCCGGCCTGATTTCACCATCGGTTTCTGGAGCTCCCAGCTTCCTATTATTATCATATTTTGCAGTATCAAGCATCAATAGCCATACATCCTCCGAGGGAGCAGCAAGGTAGCTGAGAGAAGCAGGATCCCTGGAGACAGCATCGCTATAACCAAAATCATCATAGATCTTACTGAAATCGTCGGCATTTATAGAACTCACCGCATACTGTTCGCTGCCCCTGAACCCCCTTGCATAGGGATTCGATACATCATGGTTGCCGGGAATAACATAAACAAGAGTACCGGATTTTTTGATCACTTCCAGTCTTCGGGCAAGCTCCAAATGGCTTTGCTTTTCTCCATTGCTTGTCAAATCTCCACTGATGATAAGCACATCCGGCTTTTTACTCTTTATATCATTTGTAAAAGCGCTCATTAAAGGGTCTATATAATTTAATACTCTTCCATCACCGGTGTTAACAAATTTTTGAAAAGCCTCGCCACCATCAGTCAGATCATTGGCTAAATAGTGTATATCACTGGTGACATAAAAAGTCATATCCTTACCGGATTTGATTTTGACGGGGCTTTTAGACAGATTAAAGCTGAGGATCGATATAAACACCAGCAGCGCAAGTACTGCAAGCTTTTTTCTATTCATTTGGGGTCTCCTTAATTTTTTATCTGTAGAAAATGCAAGAGAATATCAGTATTATAACAAAAAGTTATGTTAAGTTAAAGCAGGTTGGAGGCCTATGTCAGGGGCCAGCCTGTCCAGCCATTGAAATATAGCAGAGTAGCATAAAGCAGTAAATATCATGTTTCTGTGGTAAAATATATTCATAAGCTAATAGTGGACAATGGAGGCACTGTATGGAAAATAATGTTATGCCGAACATTATAAATACGAGAAGAATAGTTTTGGATTTGGCGGTGACTCTGGATGGATTTATTGAAGGGCCAGAGGGGGAAGTTGATTGGTGTATAATGGATGAGGATATGGGCTTTATGGATTTCTTGAATAGCATAGATACAATTTTATATGGTCGGAAAAGTTATGACCTGTGGGGACAATATATCCCAGGGGATGGAGTTCCTGATAATGAAAATGAAATTTGGCAGTCGGTTCATAGTAAAAGGAAGTATGTATTTTCGAATACTCTTACAGATATTGATGGAGATGCAATACTGATAAAGGGAAATATACAACAAGAAGTTGAAAGAATAAAAAGAGAACCTGGAAAAGACATTTGGCTTTATGGAGGGGCAAGTTTAGTAACAACTTTTATAAATTTAGGGCTTGTTGATGAATATAGATTGTCAATTCATCCTATTGTTTTGGGATCAGGTAAGCCTCTATTTGTTGATATAAATCAGAGAATAGGGCTTGAGCTTGTTAATGTAAAAAAATTCAGCTCTGGAGTAGTACAGCTTTGTTACAGATCAAGCAAATAATGGTGGCAGCCTGTCAGTTTTTCAGCTTATGAACATATAAAGAGTAGCGGCAGACAGAAATAAAATGTTTATGGTATAACAATAATATAGAGTTTATGGTTGGCATACGGGAGGCGATATTATGAAAAAGCTTGCAGTAAAGGTTAAGGAGCAGGGCAACAAAATAACCCTTACTTTTGATCCGATACAAGCGCAAAAGTCAGTGAGAAACTTTGACCCAGAAAACTCAGCACCCAAGGTGCACAGTGCCAATAAGGGGAAAGGGTCATACAAGAGAAAAGAGAAGCATAAAAGCAGAGAGGAAGATAAGGAGTAAACTCTCTGCTTTTTATATTTAATAGTTCATATATTAAAGATTTTTGTGTGAACCATCACAATATGGTGGATTTTTAGTGTGCTTGCAGGCACATAGGTACGCAGTTTCATCTTTTTCAGCAGTAAATGCTAACGGTTCAAATGAAGTTCCTTGGTGGGCTCCATTGCAAAAGGGTTGTTTATCACTTTTGCCGCATGTGCAATAATAATAAGTCTCACCTTTTTTTAAATCAACAGGAATAGGTGATGTTCCCGCAACAACCGGTTTATCCATAGTTACATCTCCTTGTCATATTAAATTTACTTTAGAAGAAATATTATATTATATTTTGAGTTTATATTTGTATTCTATACATTGTGATAAGGTGCCTGGCACTTTTCTTATGATTACTTTGTGAATTGTTAACCTATATAAAGTAATGCATATAGTAATTACTGATGCTCTTTATCACAAATAAATATTAAACAGCCCGGAGGCATTGTACATCAATGCTTCCGGGCTGTCGTTCTGTACAGTATCACATACTGACATAGATATTCTAAATAGTCAAATGTTTTATTATTGATAAATACAATTGTACAGAAACATTATGTTCTGATAAATTCTAGTAGGTAAGTCATTATGCATAGTGAAAGGGGATATACATGAAAACAAACTTTAGAAAAATACTTTGTCTATCTATTGCATTTATTCTGGTCTTTTCTTTAGTGGGATGTACTAAAGAAGCAAAAGCAGCTAACACGCCGGCTGAAGAAAAGGTTATCAAGCTTGGTACCTTGTCAACTATTGAACCATTGGTTACTGCGTTGAAGGATGAGCTTGTTGCTAAAGGCTATAAAGCAGAAGTAGTGATGTTTGATGCAAACAATATGCCTGCAATTGCAACAAAAGATGGAGACATAGACGGGTATATACATAACCACCTGCCCTGGATCCAGACTTTTAATAAAGAAAACAACTCAAAGCTTGAAATGGTAAAACCATATATGTTCTATTATCGTACGGCTATGTACTCTTCAAAGCACAAGAGCATTGCGGATTTACCGGATGGTGCACAGATAGCAATACCAAATGATCCTACAAATGTTGAGAAAAGCTTGATGATGCTTCAGGATCTGGGTCTTTTGAAGCTTGGTGAAAAAGCAGAAAACTTCTACACAATACTTGATATTAAGGAAAACCCCAAAAATATCAAAATATTGGAGACAGAGATCACAACAACAGCCAGAAGCATAAATGATGCTGATGCAGTTATTTGCCCAGCGACAAGAATAAAGGCGGCAGGGATCGATCCTAACGTGTTCTTGTCTGAGGACCCCACTACCGTAAACTTCCCTGTGGGGCTTACAGTTGATGAAGGCTCACTGGATGAGCAATGGGTAAAGGACGCCATGGAGATCCTTGGATCAGAGAAAATGAAGGCCAAGTTTATGGAAATATTCGGCGGAACTCTTGTACTCTACGAAAAGTAAAAAGTTTCAAGCAGTTATTATAATGCGAAAAGTGGCAAGGCTATTGCCGTTTTTCGCATTTTTGCGAAGGGTTGAAGATACACGATGATAAAAATAAATAATCTTAAAAAGAACTTTGGATCACTTCAGGTACTAAGAGATATAAGCCTGACGATCGGAGCAGGGAAAATATATGGATTGGTTGGAAGAAGCGGAACCGGCAAATCAACTTTATTGCGCTGTATTAACGGCCTGGAGAGCTATGATGACGGGTCGCTGCTGGTTGATGGGATCGAGGTAAAGTCGTTGTCAGGCTTGGAAGCAAGAGAATTCAAACGCGGAATAGGAATGATCTTTCAGCAGTTTTCACTATTGAGCAGGCTATCTGTATATGAGAATATTGCACTGCCAATGAAGTGCTGGAATTATGATAAAGTAAGTATTGATAAAAAAGTAAAAGAGCTTGTCGAAATGGTTGGAATACCTGACAAACTGTACTCCAGACCGGCTGAGTTGTCAGGAGGACAGAAACAGCGTGTTGCTATTGCGCGGGCGCTTTCTATGGAACCTAAAATTCTTTTGTGCGATGAAGCGACTTCTGCGCTTGATCCTAAAACGGCAAAATCCATCATTGCGCTGCTCAACCAGATAAATCAGCAGCTGGGGATCACAATTGTGATAGTTACACACCAAATGTCGGTGTTAAGGAGTTCCTGTGAAGAGATATCAATTCTGGAAAACGGGATGATTGCAGAAAGTGGCTTGGTCGAGGATATATTTATGCGGCAGCCGAAAGCCCTGAGTAATATAATTGGCGAGAAAGATCTTGCATTGCCTAAAGAAGGTGTAAATCTCAAGATCCTTCTGTCAAAAGAGATCTCCAACAAACCTTTGATCACTCAAATGTCCAGGGAGCTGCAAACAGACTTTATGATCCTGGGTGGTGAAATGGAGAACTATAGAAACAGCATTCTGGGCTCAGTGATCATAAATATATCGAAAGATATGCTTCCCAAGGTATCGGAATATCTGAACGGCCATAATGTCAACTGGAAGGTCGCAGAGCCGGCTGAGGACAGCTATATAAGCGAGGGGGAGGAGTATAATGTTTAGCACTGCATTTTGGGAAAACTGGTGGAAATACTTCAAAGGCATTATTGGTCCCTCAATATTCACAACTTTATATATGCTATCAGCGACTATGCTGCTCGCACTGGTTTTTGGATTTTCGTTAGCCGTAGCATTGGTCATAACACGTCCTGATGGGTTGAAGCCCAATAAAAAAATCTATGATGCCCTTGATTTTGCAGTGAATATGGTACGCTCATTTCCAATAATTATTCTTATTGTTGCAATATCGCCAATTACCAGGGCTGTTGTAGGTACGACCATTGGAGCAAA
>CAZNMO010000036.1:0-24113 GCA_964574195.1 uncultured Clostridiaceae bacterium
CATTAAGAAAAGGGTGTGCTTGTGCTATGCTTAACAAAGTGGAAATCTGCGGTGTCAATACTTCAAAACTACCCGTTCTCTCTAATGATAAAATGATTGAGCTTCTGAAAAAGATGCAGTCGGGGGATCTATCCTCCAGAGAAGAATTCATTAAAGGAAATCTGAGGCTTGTATTGAGTGTTATTCAAAGATTCAACAACAGAGGGGAATATGTTGATGACCTTTTCCAGGTTGGATGCATTGGCCTTATAAAAGCCATTGACAATTTTGACTTGGGTCAGAATGTCAAGTTTTCAACCTATGCCGTGCCTATGATCATCGGAGAAATAAGAAGATACCTGAGGGACAACAATTCCATTAGAGTTAGCAGATCGCTCAGAGATATTGCGTATAAGGCACTTCAGGTGAGAGACCTGCTTATCAGCAGGAATTCAAAGGAACCGACAGTATCAGAGATAGCCAATGAGCTCAAGCTTCCGGTAGAAGATGTAGTGTTTGCCCTGGATGCGATCCAGGATCCGGTTTCACTTTTTGAACCTATCTACCACGACAGTGGTGATGCAATATATGTAATGGATCAGGTGTCGGACGACAAGAATATCGACGACAACTGGCTGGAGAGTATTGCATTGAAGGAAGCCATGAAGAAGCTCAACGAAAGGGAAAAGCATATCTTGAACCTGAGGTTTTTTGAAGGCAGAACACAGATGGAGGTAGCAGAAGAGATAGGAATATCCCAGGCTCAGGTTTCAAGACTGGAAAAGACTGCTCTGGGGCATATGAGAAAATACATATAGGCAGATATGGCCTCAATTGGACAAATGGTTCCAATTGGGGTTTTTTTATGTTCTATTTTTGATTCTGGGGATATATTAATAGGTTAGGGGGGTGAGCAGGCTTATGGTAAAGATATCGGAGCTCAAACAGAGAGAGGTCATTAACATAAATGATGGCAGAAGGCTTGGAATAGTATATGATGTGGAGATAGACATGGATAAGGGCACTATAGATGCCATCGTGATACCCGGAACCGGAAGGGTAATGGGGCTTTTCAGCAGGGAAAGCGATGTGGTGGTGAGCTGGGATAGCATTAAGAAGATAGGAGCCGATGTAATATTGATCGATGGGGGGAGCTATTGATGGGGGAGTGCAACTCTCCCATTTTTTTCGTTTTTATGACAATAAGAGCAAGTAACAGTAAAGCAGAGCTAACAAATACTAGTTAACCATATTGGAAAAATGGAAAGGATGATTTTACTATATCATGTATAATATAATACAAGAGGGCACAATATATTGGTACAAAAATAGGTATATAGACTCATACAAATAGTCATATGATCTCTGTTATTTTGACATTATCTTACATATACTTAGAGGGGAGGGGTTCAGTTGAAGTGTCCTTACTGTGGTTATAGTGAGAGCAAAGTAGTGGATTCAAGGCCTACTGAAGAGGAAGCTGCAATAAGAAGAAGGCGTGAATGCGAAAAATGCAGCAAACGGTTTACCACTTATGAGAAAATTGAAGAAATGCCTCTAATGATAGTAAAAAAGGACGGCAGCAGGGAAATGTACCAGAGGAACAAGCTGTTGAACGGCCTGCTGAGAGCTTGTGAGAAGAGACCTGTTTCAATCGCCCAGATCGAAGGCATGGCTGATGAGATAGAAAAAGAGCTGTACAATTCAATGGATAAGGAAGTACCCAGCAAGAAAATAGGGGAGATGGTTATGAACAGGCTGAAAAAGGTTGATGATGTTGCATATGTGAGGTTCGCTTCGGTTTATAGGCAGTTTAAGGACATCAATACATTTTTGGAAGAATTGAATAAATTAGTAAACGAAAGATAGGGGGAAATTGAATGTTCACAAAGATACGCAAGAGAGACGGCAGGGTTGTTGATTTTACAAAAGAGAAGATAACCAGTGCAATATTCAAGGCAGCGCGGCAGGTAGGGGGAGAGAACTACGAAACCGCAGAGAACCTTACGGAGAGAGTAATATCCTATCTTTACAAGCACAACCAGGATGAGATTCCTGATGTGGAAACGATACAGGATGCGGTGGAAAAGGTACTGATAGAGACAGGCCACGCAAAGACCGCAAAAACTTACATATTGTACAGATCCAAGAGGACGAGGATCAGAGAAACAAAAAGTGAACTGATGGATGTAGTAAAGGATATACTGGTTGAAACCAGCAGAGATAATGCCAATGTAGGCAATTCACCCTCTGCCAAGATGCTTCAGATCGCGTCGGCAGCCAGCAAGCATTATTATCTCAACAATGTCATACCGGAAGAAATGAGCAAGGCTCATATAGCAGGAGATATTCACATACATGACTTGGATTACTATGGCAAAACCTTGAATTGCCTTCAAATAGATCTTTCAAAGCTGTTGTCGGACGGCTTCAATACCGGCTATGGTTTTATAAGGCCTCCGAAGAGGATCGGTTCAGCAACAGCACAGGCAGCAATAATACTTCAGAGCAATCAGAACGACATGTTCGGAGGACAGAGCTTCCCGCATTTTGACAGGAGCATGGGAGAGGTGATCAGAAAACAGTGCCCTGATACTACAGATGATGAGATCTACCAGGCCATGGAAGGCCTTGTGTATAACCTTAATACCATGCACAGCAGGGCAGGCGCACAGGTACCTTTCAGCAGCATCAATCTTGGCACTGATACCACACCTGAAGGAAGAAAAGTAAGCGAAGCAATGCTGAGAGCTTTTGACAAAGGTCTGGGCAAGGGTGAGAGTCCTATATTCCCCAACCTTGTTTTCAGATTGAAGGAAGGGGTCAATATGAATCCGGAGGATCCCAACTATGATTTGTTCCAGCTTGCCATAAGCGTTGCATCAAAAAGGATGAATCCGACCTTCAGCTTCATGGATGCCAGCTTTAACAGGAAGTATGGAGATGAGGTCTCTTATATGGGCTGTCGTACAAGGGTAATTGCAAACAGACATGGTGCAGAAAAGGCAGCCAGCAGGGGGAATATCACACCGGTCACGATAGATCTTCCAAAGATAGCCTTGAGAACCAGGGATATAGATGCATTCTTTGTTGAGCTCAATAAGATACTGGATCTGTGCAGCAGACAGCTGATACACAGATTCAACGTGATAGCCGCTCTTAAGGTCAAGGACCTGCCTTTCCTTATGGGACAGAAGCTGTATATGGGCTCTGAAAACCTTAAGGCTGAAGATGAGATCCGTGAAGCAATAAAGAACGGGACTCTCGGGATAGGCTTCATAGGACTTGCAGAAACGCTTATAGTGCTTACAGGCAAGCATCATGGAGAAGATGATGATTCGTGGAAGCTGGGTTATCAAATAATCGAGGGTATCAAGAAGGCAGCAGACAGCTACTCGGAACAATATGACCTGAACTTTGTCTCTTATGCCACACCGGCTGAAGGAACCGCCGGAAGGTTCATAGAAAAGGACAGAAAGGAATTTGGGGTCATAAAGGGAGTTACAGATAAGGCATATTATACCAACTCCTTCCACATTCCAGTAAATTATCAGATCAGTATGTTTGAAAAGATCGAGAAGGAGGCTCCGTTCCACAAGCTGTGTAATGCAGGGCACATCACCTATGTTGAACTGCCGTCCTCACCAAAGAACAACCTGCAGGCCTTTGAGAAGATATTGAAGCACATGTCGAAATGTGATATAGGCTATGCGGGAATAAATTTCCCGATAGATGAATGCAGGAGCTGCGGAGTGTCGGGAATAATAGACAATGACTGCGTAAGCTGCGGAAGCGAGGATATAAGGAGAATCAGAAGGATCACAGGTTATCTGTCCACCATTGACAGGTTCAATGATGCAAAACAGGCAGAATTGGCCGATAGGGTAAAGCATACATTTTAAGTAAGCTGAAGATACGGAGGCATAATTATGGAATTGAGAGTGGCCGGTATTGTAAAGGAAAGCGTAGTGGACGGCCCCGGTTTCAGGTATGTGATATTTGCCCAGGGCTGTACCCACTGCTGCAAAGGCTGCCACAACCCCGACACCCACGATCTGGGCGGGGGCTACTTGGTAGATGCGGATGACCTTGTTGAAGATATAAAGCAGAACAAATATATTGATGGGGTGACCTTTTCCGGAGGAGAGCCCTTCCTTCAGGCAGAAGCATTTCTGCATATTGCAGAGAGGCTTAAGGGATCGAATACAAATATAGTATGCTACACAGGCTTTACCTTTGAAGAGCTTCTGCAAAAGCAGGATCCCAGCATACAAAGATTGCTGGAGAATATCGACTTGTTGATCGACGGCCCTTACATAGAAAGGTTGAAGGATCTGAGCCTGCCCTTCAGGGGGTCAAGCAACCAGAGGATCATAGATGTTCAAAGAAGTATGAGAATACAAAAGGTAGTGTATGCTGCATAAAATGCGATTCAAAGAAAAGGAGTCAAGATATGAGCTGGTTAAAAAAATTCATGTTGGGACGATATGGTGGAGACCAGTTGTCGGTGGCACTGCTAATACTTACTATAATATTGAATATGCTGGGTAGCATGACTAGAGTAGAACCACTGGTGTTGCTGAGTTACTTACCACTGGCGTTTAGCGTATACAGAATGCTGTCAAGGGATATTGACAGACGGAGGCTGGAGAATCAAAAATTCTCAAAGTATCTGGGGCCTGTTTACTCCATGCTGACAAAATATCTATACAGCGCCAGAGACTCGAAGACGCATACCTACTTTACCTGCCCAGGCTGTAAAGCTAACCTGCGTGTCCCCAAGGGCAAGGGAAATATCACGATCACCTGTCCAAAATGTAAGACAGAGATAAGAAAGACAACATAATGTAAAGAGTGTCAAATAAAAGATCCTTCCTTTCACTCAGGATGACAGTTCAGCGTCATCCTGAGCGGAGCGAAGGATCTTTTGCTTTCTACTCTTGTGCATTATATTCTTCTCTCAGGATACCCATGGCAATTACATCGAAGTATTCTCCATTTCTGAAGATTTCCTGCCTCAGCAAACCTTCGGTCTTGAAACCACATTTTGCATAGCTTTTGATAGCACGCTCATTGAAGGAATATACATACAGGCGGATCTTGTTGACACTCATCTGGTTAAAGATAAAGCCCATGAGCAGCTGCATGGCTTCCGTTCCATAGCCCTTACCCCTGTAAGTGCTGTTGCCTATAAATATGGACACGCCGACAATGCCGTTCTTCCAGTCAATGCTGTTGATACCGCAGTCGCCTATATAATTGCTGTCTGATGCAGTTTCAACTGCAAACCTGTAAGTATCCTTGAAGGCAGATATGGAATCAAACCATCTCAGCTCCTCAGTGAGTGTAACTGGATAGGGAATGCCCGGTTCGAGGTATTTCAACACTTCGGGGTCATTTATATAGCTTAGCCTGAGAGGTATGTCCTCTTTTCTGTATTCACGCAGCCTTACCAATTTTCCTTCAAACATTCAAGTACCTCCTTCAAAAGACATAAACATATTTATACTTCCCACAAGCATGAATAAATATTAATAGTATATTTTGCTAAGTGTCACATATGAAGTACTAAATGAATATTATGGTAATAGTATGTCGATCAAGGAATAAAAGTAAGGAGGGATCTTGTGCTGACTGACAAGGAATATATAAAGCTTTCCATTGAGACAAATCTTTTTTTTCTAAGGATATCAAAGGAACACATGATTTTTGCCGCCGCCTCGCTGTCCCCAAGGGACAGGTCCGTAGCTGCAAAGCTTCTGAAAATGAAGGATAGTATAGAAGAGCTGCTATCCGAAGCGGTCGAAATGGCCGACAGGCTGATCAGCCAGGAGGTATTGGCATCTGATGAACTGGTAACTGACTATACACTAGCAGCAGAAATGAAAACACAATTTTTGACAGGTATTCCCATAGACATAGATATTACAAGGCGTGAGCTGGAAATCAGGGCGGAAAAGCAGGGAATGCGCATGGATGGGCTGCTTATGGAAATTGCCGGGCTGAATAGAAATGCAATGCTGCTGACAAAGGCTGCAATTGACATACTTAAGGCAATGCGCAATAATGTAAAGCAGTGTAAGGCATTCAGTTATACCTACCCCTCGATGCAGGAGCATGTCATTGAAGAAAGCGAGTATTATTATTCACTGCTGGAAAAGCTGGAGAAGAGGGATATTATCGATAGTCTCAGGGAAATGGCAAAAGTGGAAGCCAATTGGAATCATCTTATGAAGGAGCACAGCGAATTTATAAGGGGCTACCTGGATCCCAAGGAGAAAAAGTTAATAAAGAAGGCAGACAGCTTTGCAGAAGAATTTGAGAAGCTTGTTGAGAAAGCGGAGGCTGCAGCGGCTGATCCTGGCAAACTGCCGGAGGTCACTCGTGAGAGCAGGAAGTCAGTTACTGAAATAAGGAACTTCAAAACAGAAGGAACAGTAGGAATACTTAAGTGTGAAATAGAGTCCCTGATACCTCCGCTGTTGGCAGATCATGTTACAAGGGAAGCAAATCATTTTCTCAGGCTGCTGAAAAGCTTCAGGAATGCAGAGTAAGGTGCTATGCAGCCTGATCGGCAACATTGGTCTGTTGAGTTAAAAGTCCTATAAGCATACAGTAAAAGTACTATGAATTTCATAGTGCTTTTAATTATGTATAGGGCTGTATAAATATGCTCCGTAGGTATATATGCTGTCGAAAATATGAGATATATGTCGGATTGTGTAGTATGGTGTTTGCTTGTATTATAAGATTAATCAATAAAACAAAATAAAGGGGGTCACTAATATGTTAAGCATAATAAATAATTATTTCAACACTATAAAGGCTTCACTGAAGAATGAAAAAGGACAGGGTATGGTAGAATACGCACTCATCATAGGTCTGGTTGCGGTAGTTCTTGTTGCTGCATTAGGTTTATTAGAAGTCGATATAGAAGGAACATTCACAAAAATCACGAATGCATTGCCAAATTAGTGCTTTTCGACACCATAGGCAATTGACCTTGGCCCTACCTGTTATCAGGTAGGGTCATTTTATCTAAGCGGTTTGTTCAGGGAGGAGGTAAGCTATGAAGCTGTTCAAGCTTGACAAAAAAGGCCAGTCCATGGTTGAGATGGCGCTGATATTACCGGTCATACTGCTGCTCTTTCTGGGTATGTTTGAGTTCTCTAGAATATTCGGATCTTACCTTCTTGTGAATCACGCATCAAGGGAAGCGGCAAGAATGGCTTCTATAGGAAAAACTGATGAGGAGATCACAGCAAATGTCACTTCCAAGGTAAGTGTGCTGGATGTAAGCGATTTGCAAGTGACTCTTACTCCGGCCTATGGATCAAGGATGACCGGCGACGATGTCAGGGTCCACATTACATACAAGGTTCAGATATATGCACCGGGAATAAGCAATTTGATAGCAAATCCATTCCCTATGGAAGCAGATACTTATATGAGGGTTGAATAATATGATAGATATACTTAGTGTTCATAAATATATAAGCAATAAAAGGGGCAATAGTTCAATACTGCTGCTGTTCATGACCATTGTAGTAATGGGTCTGATGACGCTTACTGTCGATGCAGGGCTCCTATATATTGAGAAAGGAAAGCTTCAGAACACAGTGGATTCGGCGGCGCTGGCCGCTATTTCACAGTACTCAAAAGGACAGGCAGGTATGCTTGCTGAAGCTTATAAATATTCGAACCTTAACGGTTTCCCGGCTGAGGAGCTGGGGATAGAAATATCGGAAAGCAACAGGAGGATAACAGTTAGTGCAAGTAAGTCGGTACCTTTGTTTTTTGCCAGGCTCTTTGGAAAATCAAGCGCGGATGTGTCTGTAAGAGCAACAGCAATAGCAGGACCCATAACTGCCATGAAGGGCATAAGACCTTTTGGAGTGGAAATGCAGGAATTCATATTCGCTACTCCTTAT
This sequence comes from uncultured Clostridiaceae bacterium, assembly GCA_964574195.1. Taxonomy (GTDB): domain Bacteria; phylum Bacillota; class Clostridia; order Lutisporales; family Lutisporaceae; genus BRH-c25. Next base: position 7,911 of record CAZNMO010000036.1, read on the forward strand.
GATCTTAAAGAAGGCGGAGGGGAAGGAAACACTGGCAACTATGGAGCACTGTCACTGGGCGGTACCGGTGCAAGCAATTATAGGACCAATCTCATTAACGGTTATGATGACAGCGTATTGAGAGTAGGAGATATCATAGAAACAGAGCCCGGGAACATGAATGGCCCTACACTGGATGGAATAAGGGCTATCCTGGATTCTGACAGTCATTCACACTCAGAGGATCTTTCAAGCCTTGAGGTGGGGTGACCCAGAGTAATAATAATACCGGTGGTGGATTCACTGGATGTAAATGGCAGGAGCGAAGTCACTCTTGTCGGCTTTTCCTCCTTCTTTATAGATGAAGTTGTATATGATGGCGGACAGACGACAGTTACCGGACGGTTCCTTGAGACTGTGGGAGAAGGATCTATAGATGAAACAGGGACAGGCTACGGCTTTTATGGTACAAAGCTGATTGAATAGTGCAGGAGGCACAATATAGGAGTGATACAAATGGAAAGGCTGAACCGGAAGATACTTTTCCTGGCCATTGGAATGGCGCTTGTAACAAGCATATTGCTTTATCTCTATATATCAAGACTGGATACGGGAGTATCGGATATCGAATATGTGGAGGTATATGCTGCAAGGGTAGAGATACCTGCCAGGGCGGTGATAAAGGAAGAGATGCTGGTGAAAGTAAAGCTTCCCAAGGACTCTGAAATAACAATGGGAGTATCAGATAAGGGCAAGCTGGTCGGAAAACTGACCAAGGAAAGAATTATAAAGGGGGAGCTGATCCTTGCAGACAGGATAGCAGCTGAGAAAAACACCAACCTGTCATTCCTGGTTCCCAAGGGTAAGCGGGCTTTGACCATAGGTGTCAATGAAATAGTTGAGGTAGGCAACTTCATAATTCCGGGGGATTATGTCGATATACTCGCGACCTTCGACGAAGCGCAGGTTGATATAAATGGAAAGAAGATATTCTATCCCAAGTACACAAAGACGATATTGCAGAACATACAAATATTGGGTGTCGGACAAAGCATGCAGGAGAGTAAAGCTGAAGAGGAAAAGACCCTCCCTGTAAGCGTGACTCTGGCAGTAACTCTGGAAGAAGCAGAAAAACTAGTACTGGCTGACGAGAGCGGAGTGCTCAGGCTGGCTTTGAAGCCGGTCGCGGACAGCAGCAGCGTGCAGACAAACGGTGTATTGAGAGATGATATGGTCGTACCTAAAGGCAAGATAGAAAATTAAGAGGGTGGGAATATGGAAGGTATGATAAAGCTCGTTATAGTAGATGATTCCGAACAGACCAGGGAAAATATCGCTGCTATAATCAACTTTGACAAGGAAATAGTTATAGTTGGCGAAGCCAGGAATGGTTCGGAAGCTATAAATGTCGTCAGAGAGAAAAAACCTCATGTTGTACTGATGGATATCAATATGCCGGTTATGGATGGCATCCGGGCCACGCAGGCAATAAGCGAGGAGGGTATTGAGACCTCGGTCATAATGATGTCAATACAGGGTGAGGGTGAGTATATCAAGAGGGCCATGTCGGCAGGAGCAAGGGACTATGTAGTAAAACCCTTTGGCGTCAATGAACTGGTGGATACCGTAAAGCGGGTATACAATATGGATATGGGAAAACGGAAAAAGACAGTTGTTACCGCGCAGGTTTCCAAGGTAGACAGCAAGATCATCAGTGTTTTCTCCACAAAAGGCGGAGTAGGAAAGACGACGGTTGCCACCAATCTTGCTGTTGCTCTATCAAGCCTGTCTGGGAAAAAGGTGGTATTGGTGGACTATGACCTTCAGTTCGGAGATGTTGCCATATGCCTGAACCTGTATGTGAAGAATTCAATTACAGAGCTGGTCAAGGACTTCAAAAACGTTGCCCAGGATCCGGCATTGGTAGAAGAATACCTATTGTCACATTATTCCGGGGTAAAGGTGCTGGCTGCTCCCATCAGGCCTGAATATGCAGAGTATGTGACGGCGGAGCATACCGGAAAGATAATCGAATTCCTGAAGGGCAGGTACGATTATATAATCATAGATACCTCCCATGGCTTCAATGATTCAATAATAACCGCATTGGATATGTCGGACATGATACTTTACACATCCACCCTGGATCTTCCATCAATAAAGAATACCAAGAACGGGCTGGAGGTAATGAAATCCCTCAACTATCCCAAGGATAAGGTAAGGATAATAGTCAATAAGACCAATGAGAGCCTGGGAGTAAAGCATAATGACTTTGAAGGAGCACTGGGTGAAAGCATTTGGGAAATGATCCCCGATGATGTAGCGGCAGTTACAGTATCTGTGAACAACGGACATCCGCTTGTTTCACACCGCAGATCATCCCCTGTATCCAAGAAGCTTTACAAGCTTGCACAGCGAATAATGGGTGATGAAAAGGGAAAAAGGAAAATATTCGCTGCGGTTTTCTAAACACTGAAGGGGGATATATAAATGAGCTTGCTTAAGAGAATAGAAAAGGAAAAGACTGAAATACAAGCTGAGGGAAAACAGTCTGTAAAAGAGGTCAAAAAAGAAGACCCTCTTGGCGATATAAAAAGCACGATCCACAAAAAGATCATCCAGAGAATAGATACAAGCATGCTGGGCAAGGAGGATGACGAGCAGAAGCTCAATTCGGATATAGCTGAAATAGTGGAAGAGACATTGAGGGAAAAGGAGCTGCATCTTTCACGTACTGAACGCCAGACAATGATAGACTATATTATCGATGAATCAATAGGCTTCGGGCCCATAAGCAAGCACCTGCTGGATGAAGAGGTTTCAGAAATAATGGTAAACGGCCCGGATCAGGTATATGTGGAAAAGGCAGGAAGACTTGAGCTTGTGGATACACATTTCGAAGATAATCAGCATGTCATGAGGATAATAGAAAAGATCGTATCACCGTTGGGGAGAAGGATAGATGAAAGCTCACCAATGGTTGATGCCAGGCTTCCGGACGGCTCAAGGGTAAATGCGATCATACCCCCACTGGCGCTGAATGGGCCTACAATAACCATAAGAAAGTTTGCCAAGAAGCCTTTGCAGGTTGGAAATCTCATAGCCTATGGAACGCTTACCTCGGATATGGCTATCTTTATAGAAGCCTGCATAAAGGCAAGGCTGAATATCGTAGTATCAGGGGGTACCGGAAGCGGTAAGACAACTACCTTGAATATATTGTCCTCCTTTATTCCCAATGATGAGAGGATAGTGACCATAGAGGATGCTGCGGAGCTGCAGCTTCGCCAGGAGCATGTGGTAAGGCTTGAAAGCAGGGTGGCAAACATCGAAGGCAAAGGGGCAATAACAATAAGAGATCTGGTAAAAAACTCCCTGAGAATGAGGCCGGACAGGATAGTCATAGGCGAGGTCAGGGGAGGAGAGGCACTGGATATGCTGCAGGCGATGAATACCGGTCACGATGGTTCTCTTACCACAGGTCACGCCAATTCACCCAGGGACATGCTGGCAAGACTTGAAACCATGGTGCTGATGGCAGGTATGGACCTTCCTGTAAGAGCTATCAGGGAACAAATATCCTCAGCCATAGATATAATAATCCAGCAAAGCAGGATGAAGGATGGCAGCAGAAAGATCACACATATTACTGAGGTACAGGGAATGGAGAAAGACACCATCATACTTCAGGATATCTTCATATACAAGGAAACCGGAATCGATGAAAGAGGTAAAATAACAGGATACTTTACAGCTACAGGCATAAGGCCGAAATTTATGGATAAGCTGGCCAACACGAGGGTGCCGCTACCTGCCGACCTGTTCAATATTCATTAAAGTGCTTAGGGAAAAGAGGGATTCACATGCTTTGGGTTTTAATATCAATATTATTTTTCAGCATGGCAACAATAGTATATTTGCTGGTCGATAATATTTCCAGAAAGAAAAGCATAGTCGGCAGGCTTAAGCAGTATTTATCACAGGAAAGCAGCAAGGAGAAGCCGGAAAAGGAAAAAGAAAAGGATGAGTTCTGGCGTGACGGCATGATGGCTTTTGGAAAGACCCTTGGGAAAAGCAAGCTTGGCAGCAAATATAGGGAAAAGACAGAGATCAGGCTTGTTCAAGCTCATCTGCCCTTGAAATATGAAGAATATATAACGATCAACCTTGTTGTGTTTGCAGCAGCTGCATTGATCGCACTTGTCTTCACCGAAAACTTGATCATTTCCGTGTTATTTGCCATACTTGCTTCATTAATGCCGTTTGTGTATGTGAACATCAGGAGAAAAAGTATAATACAAAAAATTGAGACCCAGCTTCCAGATACACTGGCACTGATATCAAATACGCTGAAATCAGGCTACAGCTTCCTACAGGCTATCGATGCCGCATCCAAGGAGCTTCCGGCTCCCATATCCCTTGAATTCCAGCAGATAATGCGTGAGATCAACCTGGGAGTCAACACCGAAAAGGCTTTGGAGAGCTTCAGCGAGCGTGTTCAAAGTCCTGATCTGGAGCTTATAATATTGGCAGTACTTATACAAAGGCAGATCGGTGGAAATCTGTCGGAAATACTTGATAACATATCTGATACGATCCGATCCAGGATAAAAATAAATGGAGAGATCAAAGTGCTCACTGCCCAGGGCAGGGTATCGGGGCTGATCATTTCCTTAATGCCGGTAGCCCTTGGTATCGCATTTTATTTTATGAATCCCTCTTATATATTGCCCCTGTTCAAGAGTCCAATTGGGATCGGAATGCTGGTATTGGCAGGATTCATGCAGATAATAGGGATATTGCTTATAAGGCGTATAATAAGGATCGAGGTGTAAAAATGCTTACAGCTGTGATAATAAGTGTTTTTGCTACTGTCAGCGTTTTAATGGTGCTGCTGTTGAACTTTATATTCAGGAAAAGACTTAATATAAACAAGAGGATAAAAAGCTATGTATTTACAGCGGAGAAAGAGACAAACCTGCATCAGGGCACATTCATAGAGCGTATAATCACGCCTTTCATTGGCAAGACTACAGGGTTTGTGGACAGGATCACTCCCAGGAACTATTACACCCAGATGGAAAAACGAATCAAGGAAGCAGGAAATCCTAAAGGGGTATCGGTAGGAGGAATCTTTTCCTTTCAGATAATTATGACCTGTTTCTCTATAGTATTGGCGTTCTTGATGAGGTTTTCAGCTGAAGCTCCCTTATCAAAGCTAGCAATAATCGTGGCAGCCTTGCTGGGCATCATAAATATGCTGCCGAAGTATTACCTGAAGCACCGGATAGCCTTGCGCCAGAAGGAAATTGAAAAGAGCCTGCCTGATGCCCTGGATCTTCTTACCGTTTCCATTGAAGCCGGACTCAGCTTTGATGGAGCGGTGGCCAAGCTGGTTGAGAAAATGTCGGGGGTGCTTGTGGATGAGTTTGCCATTGCCTTAAAGGAGATGAGGGTGGGAGTATCCAAGCGGGAAGCCTTCAAATCACTTGTGGAAAGGGTCCCGGTACCAAGTCTCGTTACTTTCGTAGGGTCGATACTTCAGGCTGACCAGTTGGGGGTAAGTATGGGAAACGTGCTTAGGATACAGTCCTCGCTGGCCAGACAGAAGAGGAGACAGAAGACTCAGGAAAATGCTATGAAGGCACCTGTAAAGATGCTTTTGCCTATGATACTGTTCATCATGCCTACCATATTCATAGTCATACTCGGGCCGGTATTGATAATGGCCTTGAAGGCGTTTAGATAATAAGGAGGTAGCTTATGCTGTACAACGTAACCAAGAAGAACACTGTCGTTGAAAACCTCAAGATAGCCAAAAACTTCAAAGAGCGCTTCTGGGGCCTTATGTTCAGGAAGAAGCTCCCGGGTAATGAGGGACTTATGCTTCTGGATTGCAATGGTATACATACCTGCTTCATGAGGTTTGCTATCGATGTTGTCTTTATGGACATCAACCACCAGGTCATAAGCATAAGAGAAAGAATAAAGCCCTGGAAAAACAGCGGCTTTATCAAAAAGGCATATATAACCTTGGAGCTTCCTGCCGGTACTGTCAGCAATAAGGAAATCTCCGTTGGTGACATACTGATATTGGACTAGAGCCTTATATGGCTTTGAAGCCTCAGTGTCAACAGAGCTGCAATAATTATTTTTAGTATATCTCCGGGAATAAAGGGGATGGCGCCGAAAATAACTGCTTTTTCCATACCCATGCCTGTAACCTGTGCCAGCCAAAATACTCCGAAGGTATATACCAGGAACAACCCACCTGCAGTAAATACGGCCAACAGACGAAGGAAGCCAGGCCGCCTGCCTTTGATCAAGGCTATGAGAACAGCTCCAGCCAGGAAGCCCACCAGATATCCGCCGGTCTTTCCCAGAATTATACCAAGCCCGGCTGTTCCCCCTGCAAACACAGGGATCCCTACAGCTCCCATCATCAGAAACACCAACACGGCAGCAGCAGCGTGAGCAGGAGGAAGCAGGCCGCCTGCAAGCATTACAGCTAGTGTTTGTGCTGTGACCGGTACTGTAGAAAGGGGGAGAGGTATGTTAATATACCCGGAAACGGCTATAAGCGTAGCGAAAAGTGATATATAGCTCAGGTCTCTGACTGAGAATTTCTTGTTCATATTTTTGCCCCCCCATTAATGTTGATCAATACATTTTCAATTATATACAGTGGTAGCTAAATTGTCAACCTGGAAAAATACATAGGTTAACAATTGCGGTATAAAAATATCGGAAGCCCTATACAATGGCATCCGATATTTTTTTCAGTATTTCCTCCATAGGAGCAGGCCTGCTTATGAGATAACCCTGTATCTCATCACAGCCCATCTGCTTCAAAAGGTCAAGTTGTCCAGTGGATTCCACACCCTCTGCGGTTACCTTCAGCTTAAGACTGTGAGCAACATCAATGATTGACTTTACAATGACCCTGGTGTTAAGATCCTTGTCAATATCATTAATAAATGACCTGTCGATCTTCAGTATATGTATTGGCAGATACCTTAGATAATTTAATGATGAGTAGCCGGTGCCGAAATCATCGACAGAAATGTTAACACCCATTTCATTCAGCCTTTTCAAAGTCTTTATAGTATAATCTATATTCTCCATGGCAGTTGTTTCGGTGATCTCCAATTCCAGCTGGGAGTGAGGGAAACGAGTATTACTGAGGACCTGTTCTATGTTGTCTGCAAGGCTGCGGTTTCTGAACTGGTAAGCCGATAAATTAACAGACAATCGAAGATTTTCCCTATACCGTGTATCCAGACTCATAAATCTGGAGCATGCGGCTTCCAATACCCAGGAATCCAGCTTTTGTATCAGTCCTATTTCTTCTGCCAGTGGTATAAACTCACCGGGTGTGAGGATGCCCCTCTCAGGATGCTTCCACCTGATAAGAGCTTCCATACCGATTATTGTTTCGGAGAGACTGTCTATTTTGGGCTGATAGTAAAGAATCATCTCGTTGCGCTCTAGGGCTGTATGAAGGTCCTTGGTAAGAGCGAAGCGCTGCATTACCTTTTCATCATCCATGATCATGTAGCTTTGATAGGTATTTCTGCCACTGGCCTTAGCGTTATAAAGTGCAGTATCTGCATGCTTCATTATAACAGCTGGCTCAGTTGCATCATCAGGACATATAGATATGCCGATGCTTGCTGTAATATACATTTCATGATGATCAATGATATAGGAGCAATTAAGTGTAGACAATACCCGGGCTGCAAGGTCATATGCCTGACTTGGGTCATCAACCTGAGGCATCAGTATGGTGAATTCATCACCACCCATCCTTGCCAGGACTTCATTCTTGTCGAGAAGTCCTATAAGCCTGCTGGAGGTTTGCTGCAGTAGCTTGTCTCCCACAGTATGACCAAGAGTGTTGTTCACATTCTTGAAATAATCCAGATCGATGATCATTACTGCCAGCTTGCAGCCGGTTTTGACGGCATTTTCAACAGCACTGCTCAGGTATTGGTGAAACAGCTTCCTGTTGGGAAGCTTGGTCAGGCTGTCGTAGTATTCGTGATATTTGATGGTCTCCTGGGATTTCATTTTCTCAGAAATATCCTGGAAGGTAACAAGGGCGCCCAATACTGTATCTTCATCATTTTTGATGGGTGAAGCAGAACCAAGCACAAGATGCTGTGAACCATTTTCAGATACCAATATGTTCAAATCGCTGAAATTTACAGGATGTCCCTGCTCCAGAACTTCTCTGATCGGGATATTGTACCTCTCACCGCTTTCCGACTCCATAATCATGAATATTTCATCAAGCGGCTTGTCCACCGACTCTTTCTCAGTAAAGCCTGTCAGCATTTCAGCCACATGATTCATGAAGGTTATCCTGTTTGTATCGTCAACCGCAATTACACCGTCGGATATGTTGGACAGTGTGATGCGAAGCAGCTTGTGTTCCTCCTGAAGACTGCTGGTAGCAACACCCACCATTTTGCGAAGTTGTCTGATGATCACATTGAAGAAGAGCATACCGATAATAATTACTATAAGTAGGAACAAGCAGAGCAGTATAACGCTGCGCTGCTGGCCTTTCCTGTAAAATTCGGAATGTCTGTAGAAATGCTTCTGGAAAACCTGCTCATATAATCCTGAGCTTTGAATCTTCCTTAGCTGGGCATTCATGAAATGCACCAGCTCCGGCTTGGTTTTGTTTACACCAAAGGCCAGGTCTGTTGGGTACAGATTGAGTATCTTCGGGGTCACATAGCTGGATGCCTGATGCTTTACAAGCAGGTAGTTGGTTACCTCCTGATTGCCAAAAACCACATCTATACTACCGTCCTTCATCGCAAGGATACACTGCTCCAGGTCATTGAAGGTCATATAGTTATTTATTCCAAGCTCGGTCTTGAGTATTGTTTCAGAGTAGTCGGAAGCCTGTACTCCTATACGATAATGTGCCATATCAGAAATGTTTTCCAATTGTACATTTTTCCGTGTATAAATAGCTCGGTAGGTCCTTAATACAGGTATTGTAAACAAAATGTCCTTTTTTCTGGCTTCAGTAACCACCAGAAGTCCGCATACATCGATTTCGCCGTTTATAATACGGTTGTATACCTTGCTCCAGGTATCGGAAGAATACTGGACATTGTAATTGCCTGCGCCAAAAATCATTCTGCCAAGATCCATGCCAAAACCATGAACTTCGTTATCTGTAGAAAACTCAAAGGGAGGGTGGCTTTCATCTACCTGGTAGATGACATCCTGTACGGGTTCTGCTGATGAAGTGACAGGTAAAAGGGTTATGATCAATACTAATAAGAAAGCCGTGATTACTTTTTTATACATATATTACCCTCGCTTCCAAGTATATTTATGATGCTGAGAAATAAAATTAGCATATAAGTAATGACCAGAAAAGAGCCTTGAAGATAACATAATAGATATTCGGTATTTCCCTCCGAAATCCTCTATTATTTTCCAAAAATGTCGAAAAAATAAGAGCATTGTAGAATATTAGTAAGCTTGCCGGGAAGGGAGGAAGGAGGGGAGGAGCAAGGTAGTGTTCATACAGCATAATAAAAGGACCTGTGCTTTTACACACAGGTCCTTATTGACACTATTGGCTTAAACTATACCAAGCCCTGAGCCTTCATAGCTTCAGCAACCTTCAGGAAGCCGGCGATATTTGCGCCTGCTACCAGGTTGTAGCCATATCCGTACTCTTCAGCAGCTTTCATAGCGTTGTTGTGGATGTTGATCATTATCTGATGCAGCTTCTGGTCAACTTCTTCTGCTGTCCATGAAAGTCTCATGCTGTTCTGTGACATTTCAAGTGCTGATGTAGCAACTCCGCCGGCATTAGCAGCCTTAGCAGGTCCTACGATAACACCATGCTCAAGGAAGTATTCAACTGCTTCGTTTGTACATGGCATGTTGGCAGCTTCGCAAACAAACTTAATGCCGTTTGCAACGATCTGTTTAGCATGCTCAAGCTGAATGTCGTTCTGAGTAGCAGCTGGTATTATGATATCAGCCTTAACATTCCATGGCTTTTCGCCTGCAAAGAACTTGCAGCCAAATTTATCGGCATAATCCTGAGCTTTATCTCTGCCTGAGTTACGCATTTCCAAAAGGTATTCGATCTTTTCGCCTACAACTCCATCTGGATCATAAACATATCCGTCTGGGCCTGAGATTGTTACAACTTTTCCGCCTAATTCAGCAACCTTTAAGCAAATACCCCATGCAACATTACCAAAACCGGAAATTGCAACTGTTTTGCCTTCTATTGAAGTGCCTTCATGCTTGAGCATCTCGTTACAGAAGTATGTAACACCAAAGCCTGTAGCTTCTGGTCTTACCAAGCTTCCGCCGTATGGAAGGCCTTTGCCTGTGAGTACGCCGTTTTCAAATACGCCCTTGATCCTTCTGTACTGGCCATAGAGGTAACCGATTTCTCTTCCGCCAACACCGATATCTCCTGCAGGTACGTCAACGTCTGGACCTATAAATCTGTAAAGCTCTGTCATAAAGCTCTGACAGAATCTCATTACTTCTGCATCTGACTTTCCTCTTGGGTCGAAGTCGGAACCACCTTTGCCGCCGCCTATCGGAAGTCCTGTCAAGGAATTCTTGAATATCTGTTCAAAACCGAGGAATTTGATGATTCCTATGTATACTGAAGGATGGAATCTCAAGCCTCCCTTGTATGGTCCAATAGCTCCGTTGAACTGAACCCTGAAGCCTCTGTTAACCTGAACCTTGCCATTGTCATCTATCCACGGCACTCTGAATGTAAACTGTCTTTCAGGCTCAACTATTCTTTCCATGATACCAAGCTCGATAAAATCTGGTCTTTTTTCAAGAACTGGAACCAGGGACTCAAGTACTTCTTTAACTGTCTGATGGAACTCAGCTTCTCCAGGATTTCTCTTTACGACTCTTTCGTAAAGTCCTTCGCAATACTGTTTTGCGTTCATAGGTATCTCCCTCCAAATATTATTTTTTGTTTGTGCAATGCTGTCAAATTAGTGAGCTTCATATACTCATCATATAATATGCAGGTTTTCCTGCATCCATATATATTATATAACAAGTTTCATAATATAGAAGAGGTTTTTGAAAAAATTTCTCATAATTATTCAATATTTAGTTGAAGCTCCCTAAATAGTATAGCACATAATTATTAATTGGCTATATTAATGTTTCTATACTAAATCAAAAAATCCTGCATGGCTTCTGGATATTTTAAAAAAATTGATATATTTTTCACATTTTATGATTCTTATGTCACAATCCAATTGGAATATTTCATAAAGGCTTACAGCTTTAATATGCACAAAAAAGGGCAAAAAATTCTTGTGGCAGAGGGAAGTTCAAAATATTAAAATGCTTATCAATGACGGAATGTATGCAAAATGTGAAAAGCTAAAGATTCTTCTCTCTGCTCAGAATGACGCTTACTTGTCATCCTGAGTGAAACGAAGGATATTAGCTTGCGGAGCTCTGCCCTAAGGCTTCTTGATCTCTCTCAGCATGTTGTTAGCATATTCCTTTGCTGCTTCTTTGATACCAGACAGCCTGAGGACAGTGCCAGGGTCATTGGCAGTTGCCATTAGGGAAAACCTGGGAGGCAGGTTGAAGCCTTTATTTATGCAAAGGGCGTTTGCCAGTTGTCTTGCCACTGAATCGCTTCCGGAGTTACCTGAGACAATTATTGAAAAGAGAGTCTTTTCATAGAAGGGCGTTTTCCTGTAGAGGGCTGTCATTCGGTTGATCACAGCGGTCAGATTTGAAGATATAGCATCATTATAATTGGGGCAGAGCCATACTACCGCATCTGCCTTTTCCAATGCAGGGATGATCTCCTCAACCATCATACCTCCATAAAAGCAGCTGTTTTTTATGCTGTAATAAGTACAGGTCTTAAAAGAACAGCCCTTGCAGTCAAGGACCTTTCCGTTCTCAACATGCAGCTCCTGCACTTCGCACTCTTTAAGCTGACGCTTGACCAGGTCCCACAGCGCCAAGGTGTTGGAGGTGTTGGTGAAGCTGGAGTGAAGCGAAAGGATATTAGGTCTTGTGACAACCTCCGGGTCATAGGCAGCGAACCTGTCACCCAGGCTGGAGCATAGTTCCAGGCAGGTTTTCGCAAGTGTGGAATTCTTTGATTTGGCCCAGGTGGAAAAATTCTGCAAGCTGCCGGTAGCTTCGACAGCAGGGTGACCTGGAAAACGGCAGCCCAGCTGGTTAAGGAGGAAAACTACGAAGTTAGCGGTACTCTTCGTATATAGCTCGTTGGGGCTGTGAAGCAGGACTATGGCTGATGAACCGGCAAGTGAGCCGCTACCGCGGTTTTGCAGCACAGAGATCATCTCATATAATGGAATGCATAATCCGCCTTGGCTTATCTCTGCACATATGATAAGTTTCCTGCCTCGAAGGTCGGGCAGATCACAGGCAGCTGTTATATATTCAGCCTTCCGACCGGACAATACAGCTTCCAGCATTGATCGCAGCTGGGGGGAAATATAGCCCGGGGCTATAATGCAATTTGTGCTCATAGTAGTCATCCCAGCCTTTCATAGGTGCTCAGCAGCCGAAGGTAAAGCTTTTCAGGGATGTCAAGCCTCTCAAGCTCAGTACCTGAAGGCAGCAGCTTGTTCCTTGCACCGAAATACACGCCTCCGAGGAAGGTAGCGCTGTAATGCCAGCTGCCTCTGAGTGTGGCAAGCAGGGACAGGCTTCCGGAGGAGAGAGCGGGGGCTATGTAAGGCTTGAAGCCAAGGCTCCTTACACATAGATTTGCTGTAGCCGCCTTCTGGGTAAGGTCTCTGGAAAGCTGATCATCATACCTGCTGATGCTGTCGGCGATAACTAGGCCTTCACCGTGGGGGCCATACGCACGTCCTTCATTGGCATAATTTGAGGCTCCAGTATCCAACCCTGCGAAATATGCTGCCCTTGCATGCATGACACCAAGGCCATAGCCTCTTATCTGCTCAGGAGCCAATCCTTTGAAATCAAATTGATTGTCTTCAGACATGTTGCTGCTGGCAAAAGCAACCCTGCAAAGCTGATCGACCGGGTCCGATACCACAGAGAATAAGCCTTTAAAGCCGCAGGCTCTTGCTGCGACGGAGTATTCGCTTATTATGAGCGAATTTCCTTCCAGCTGCGCAAGTCTGACATCCACTTTTTTCTCACTGAGGGGCGGTACGCCTACCGTGACACAGAATACAAACATGTCGCAGTCAAAAAGCTGTTCCTTTGATAAGGCAGTGACCGGAGGATGAACAAGGACTCCGGAAGGGTCCATTATCTGGTTTGCTTCATATTCCCAGCGCATGACCTTATTTTCATCCAAGTCAAATATGCCGATCCTCGAAATACAATCCCCTCCCAGGAGTCTAAGTCCGGAGACCAAAGTACCGCCCACATCACCAAGGCCTACAACATTAACGCGCCATTTCTGAGGAGTCTGATGCAGGAGTATTGACTCCCAGCGGCTGTATGCGGTATTGATCATGGCAACACGTCTGTCGGCTATAGCCATGGAAAGCCAGAAGGGCAGTCTTTCTGCCGTTATAGGCGGGAGCAGAGAGGACAGTGATTTCCTAGAAGCAAATAACAGATCGGGCTGGGATACACAGAAGCTTCCCGATGCAGACTCGGAGGCGTCATGGGTCAGTGAGAACAGCCGGCCGTCATCTAAAGCCGCTTCAGCCTCTGAGATCTCTTTGAGACGCTCCTGCTTTTGTTGAGATATGAGGGTTTTGCCCTGATGCTTATAGAAATACATATTGATGCCTCCAATCAAAAAAGAAATATAGAAATACTCCGCTCAGGGGGAGGATATTAAAAAGGGAACTATTATTTAAAAATCGCAGATAACCTCGGCGAAACTCGGCTAAATTTCCGGTAAAACAGCCAAGGAGGGCTGTTTTAGGAATATCGAGCATGGATGTGAGTTTTTCCGGCCGGAAATTTAGCTGAGTGAGCTGTCAAGGTTATCCGATTTTTAAATACCTGTGAGTCTTTTAATATCCTCTACCTGAGCAATTGTTTATTGCAATTTTATATTGGAATGTTCCTTATATGCCTTAGCAAATAGTATGCTCAAGTCTGTTTAATAGCTCCAAATCATTTTTAAGGTAATGCGAAGGACTGAGGCTCAGGTCATAGTCCATGTTTTTGCCGTGATCCGGGCAGCGGGGCGTTATGAAAACCTGCCCCATGGAGGACAGAGTCAGGCTTCTTTCATATTCGGCCTGGAATTCATTCTCGAGAACTGTCAGCAGGCTTATGGCGTTCTCCATGGCTACTTGTGACAGCTTAAATATTGATTTCTTCGAAGTTTCCTCAAGGAACGAGGGAGAGGTATAAGGAAGTATGAGATTAATTGAAGGAAGCAGGTTCCTTCTTGGATATACTCCTCTCCATAGGGCATCTCCTCCTATAAAGGGGTAGAAATTGTTCTCGTTATACCATTCCCGCAGCCTTGGGATGAAATAGGCACAGTCAATTTCCCTACCCTGTATCTCCATCAGCTCCTTACCGCGTCCCGACAGTATGCCTACGATTATTTTCCTGACCTTTACATTCTCCTTTTTGAGCAAAGGGTCAAGCACCTTTATCCTGAAGCCGTGATGCAGGGTATCGTCCACCAGTATGATCGGTTTTTCAAAGGAATGCAGCATCCGTATCTGTATGTCCAAGTCCAGGTAATAAGGGAAGTTGCCTATTTTGTAGCTTTTCATATCAGGGCTGTAGAGCTTTTCGGTATGAAGAGCCTTGGTAACGGTATTGGGTATGATGCTCCTGCCGAGCATGCTACCATAGGGAACACACATTGCAGGTCCCAGTGTCCTCGGGACAGTGGGATTTGTCGGCACATCATTGACCTCGCATATCTTCTTGATAAGGGTATTGTCCATTATTGACCTGTCAAAGGGAAGTATCAGGTTGCCGGTATATACTTCAGCCAGAGTATTCTGAAGTCGTTTCCTGGTCCTGGCCACCACTTCTGTAAAGGCAGCATTGCTGCGGAACGGCTCCTTTATGGTAGTCTCTATATCCAGGTTGAGGGTACAGGGCGTGCTGATATTTACAGCAAGCACCTTGCTTGTACTGTTTGAACAGGGTATTTCGCTGAAGCCCATAAGCTTCAATACCTCAAGCACCTGATAGGAGATATGGTCATTTAGTGTGTTGTGGTAAATTGCATAATCATAATCCCTGGAGATACAGTAAGCAAGGGTCTCTGACAGGAGTATCTGCTCCAGGTTCTGAACCGCGTTGTGATTGGCAATGAATATTCCGTCAAGGTTTATGATCTTGCCGGTGGAATTGCTTCTTATATACTCCGTTATGGTGCTGTTTCTGAATTCCTGATAAAGCAGGCTGAAATTGACCCTGTGGAAGGCTGAAAAACCAAGAATATGGTTGCTTTGCTCCGCATCCCTGACAACCAGCAGTCTGCAGGAGGTCTTTTTCAGAAAACTGGACAATCTGATCCAAAATGCCTCATAGGGCACCCTGATAGAGGCGGAAAGCTCCTTCAGCAGTTGACGGTCAATTTCCTCATACACAGTGATCTCTGTGGGCTTTGCCTGTATCATGGACTTGTACTGAGGTTCGCTCTGGTAGAAGCCGTTATCATATATGAACCTTTGGGCCAGTACATCCACCAGCATTGAGATGTCTCTGTTCTCGTCAACATTATTTCTTATTTGGGTCGAGCTGATATCCTCATACTGAGGAGGAAGGGCAAGGCGTATGACCTTTCCATCAATTTTTCCTATGGCATCGTCCAGTCCTTTGTCGTCATTATCATCCTGGCTGTTTGAAGTTTTTCTGTCAAATATTACATGGGAAAAGCTATGGATCGAATTATCCGCTTTATCCTTCTTATATGCGGACGCATTTACCACAACGTCGCTGCCGGCGACCACATATACCTCTGATAACGGGAAATTATCCTTCAATCCCTTCAAGTCCGTGGGATTTGCAATGTTTGTGGGATAATCCTCGGGATAAATGTATATTCCAAGTTCATCCGCTATGGACATATTTATTATGCTTTTTCTGATCAGATTGGGAAGAGTCTTCTTGGACCAGGAAAACTCATCCACGGAAAGATATACCTCAAAGCCCATACCACGTATAGCCCTGGCAATCTCCTTGTGCCCAAGGGAGAAAGGATCAAATGCACCAGGAAAGAATGCGACCTTCTCTGGC
>CAZNMO010000036.1:24123-27728 GCA_964574195.1 uncultured Clostridiaceae bacterium
TTAAGGTTGATTTCATCATAAAAGAATGCATAATCGGAAATAAACCTGTATATGCTGTTCAATCCGGCAGAGTTGGTAAGGAAGAGCAAGCCCTCCTGAATATCATTTTCCAGCAAAGTGAGAAGCTTTTTGGCTATATTTGTGAATATATTCCTCTTCTCGTTCAGCGTAAGTGTTGTGGAACCAAAGATCTCCTTGCCCAGGACGCTGAAAGCAGCCTGCTTTACATCGCTGTCATAATGGGCAAGCCCGTTCATTATCACACCAAGCATTTTTACCAACCTGTCCTGGAAGCTCCCATAGTTCTCCCTGGATACGCAGGCATAGGATGGGTAGTTGGCGACTGCTATGCTTATAGTCTTCAACATCAGTGAATCAAGATTGGAGCTGGAGCTTTTCAGCTTGTCGGTAAAGTCATCCAATACTTCATCCAGCTCAACAGGAGCAAGTGAGAGTATAAGCTTTCCAAGATACTTTGGTATGTATTCGGCAAATTGATAGCCGTCGATTTCAAGCGCACGAAGCATTTCAACGACCACATCGTTCCTCTGCTCAATGGACAGATGAGGTACTATCTGTACCAATGCTTCTCCGGCACGGTTCCTGACGTTTTCGGTCGCACTGACCTTCAGGAGGTTGCAGAAATGCATGGCAGAATAAAAGCCGTTGGCCTTGGGGTTTTTCATTGAGTGATCGAGCAGCAGATCCACTTGAACTCGTTTGATTATCCATTCTGTTGCAGTTTTCAGATTGCTCAGGGATATTTCGGGAAGCTTCTCAATGTCCTTGCCGCAATAGCCTGAAAGTATCTCAAGGATGGCCGGCTCCATATCCAGGAGGACAGCCAGCCTGTATTTAAGAAAGTTAAGGGAGGGAACTCCTGATTTCTTTATACTGCTTTCTATATGGCTTCTGACTTTTCCGGAAAAGCCCTCCAAAGCATCGAGTTTTTCTGTGTTGTCGGTGCGATTCCTGTAATCAATCAAAATGCTGTAAGCCACATCCAGTGCCGAGACCTTGTGGGTGATGCTCTTTTCCTTCAGAATACGGCATATGTAATCCAATACTTCCTTGCATGTATCTTGGTCATTATATAAGGGGATGGCTTTAACGGTCTTCAGAAGGTAAAGCTTGATCTCGTTTGACTTGCCAAAACTGCCTTTGTAGTATCGGGACAACACCTTCATAAAGGCTTGCTGGTGACTTTTGCCGCAGTGTGAGAACAATGAAGCTGCTACTATGCTTATGCTGTATCCCAGATAGCTTCTGTGAAGCGGTACCATCTTGTGGTCCGGGTCTATCAACAGCTGAATATATTTGTCCAAAAGCTCGCTGCTGGTCACAAAAGGAGTATCCAGGATCGCGTCTGCAGGGACCTCCTTGCGATAATCCTCATCAAATGATGCGATGAGGATACCGATAAGCTCGGCACACTGCCTGCGGATGTCATCCTCCGAATGTATCAGCTGGTCATAAAGAAACCTTATTGTGATCAACTTTTGCTTTTGTGTCAGGTATGTAGAATACTCCTCAAATATCCTTATATATTCGCGCAGCCTTTTCCAGCTGCTCTCACTCCTGGCCGATTCAAGTATAAGGTTCAATGAAGCTTCATCCCTCAGTCGGTACATGAGGTTTATATTGTGATTTATTGCAAGGTACTTGATGTTTTCTATGACTGCATTACCACTGACAAGGGAAAAATGGTAATTTTTCAGCTTATATTCCTTGGGTGAGCCGACCGAGAACCTTTCTATATCAACCTCAATCCCCAGATTTTTGATATAGGCTTCAAAATCCTGCAATTTGGAATATACCCGGCGGTATTTCTTCTCCTTATCAGCATCCACGTTGTCCAGCTTGTTCAGTATGACCTGGAAGGATTCCTTGAGAGAATATATGTACATTTCCTGCCCTTTATCAGTTGATCTCTGTTTTACTCGGAAATCAGAATATATAAGTATGAGGGACTCAAGAGGAAGGTTCTCCAGCTCCAGGTCCCAGGTGGAATGATTTGTAGCTATGTGTCCTATATATGTGATCTCATGATTCTTAAACCAAAGATCGGTATAGTAATAATGAAGGTAGGGCACTCTTTTCAACTCCGATGACTTGCAGCCGTACTTGCCTATATCATGGCCGGCAGCCGAGCCCGACACCCTCCCCAGATCAATTGGGATACCTGCGCGCTTTAATTCTCTTCCTATATATATTGCCAGATAATGAACACCGCAGATATGATCAAGAGTATTGAAACCAAGGACCTCCTGATTGAGCTTCATCATCTCATATACAAACTCATCCTCGAAGGCTTGCAGGAACTTCTTGTACTCACTGGGATTCTCAAGCTCAGCCTCCTCCTCTTGTGTAAGGGGAAGAATGGGATACTTGCTCTGCCAGGTTCCATCGTTATCCTTCTTCTGATACTCGGATAATACCTTGAGTATGGTCAGATATAAGGTGCAGGAGTCCTCAAGTCCTTTTAGCAGAGTATATTCCACTGCCTGGGGAAAGGATTTGGCCAGTACGAACTGATATACATATTCAAGCCAATTGATGGGGATATTATCCTGTACAAGTTCTTCCATAAGGCGGCTGCAAAGCTCCAGAACAGCACGGCAGCTATAGTCACTTTTGTTGAGCATTTCCTGCATGCCCTCATGGAAGCTGGGGCTCTCTAACATTGATTTGATTGAAAGGCGTATTTTTTCTGATTCATGGGACCATTTTACCTGAAGAAGCCTACTATATATATTGTTATAAATTTGATTCAAATTTTCATTATGCATATGATCCTCCTTAAGCCCCTAAAAGTTGCTTATTTGGCTATACAGATATATTTATTTAATTATATTCTAATTATTCCAATTTTTCAAACTTCGGCATGGCAGGAGGATGGGTATGGCACAAGTCATGTTGCAAAACCTGCGGCTTGTGATAGAATAATACCTTAGAGGGTATGAAATAGAAGCGGAAGATAAGGAGATCTATATATGGGTTCAAAACAGAGGATAGATAAAATACTGTCAAATATGGGGTACGGTACAAGGAAAGAGGTCAAGGAGCTGATAAAGGGAGGCCAGGTAGAAGTCGGAGGTAAGGTGGTCAGGGATCCGGGGCTTCAGGTAATGGCAGATTCCCAGGAGATAATGGTGGACGGAAAAAAACTCTTTTACAGGGAGTTTATATATATAATGATGAACAAGCCGCAGGGAGTGGTATCTGCAACCGAGGACACCCGTGAGAGGACAGTTGTGGATCTGCTTCCGGAGCAGTACAGGGCTTTTGATCCCTTTCCTGTCGGCAGGCTCGATAAGGATACAGAAGGGCTTCTGCTGCTTACCAACGATGGGCAGCTGACCCACAGACTATTGTCCCCAAAGAAGCACGTGCCCAAGAAATACCTGGCCAGGATACAAGGGCGTGTCGATGAGGCTGATGTGGAAGCCTTCAGCCTGGGAGTCACCCTGGAGGACGGTTACAGGACCATGGCATCACAGCTGGTCGTGCTGGAGCGGGGAAGCATATCGACAATAGAGGTCACGATCTATGAAGGCAAATATCATCAGGTAAAAAGGATGTTTGAAGCTGTTGATAAAAAGGTA
>CAZNMO010000037.1:0-10105 GCA_964574195.1 uncultured Clostridiaceae bacterium
CTGAAAAGGCCGCATTTAAATGCTTTTACTCTGCCAAATTCCACATACCTTACATCAAAAGCCGGCGGTGAACCTATATCTTCCTTACAAAGCAGCCCCCATTCCACTAGCTTTTCAATACTAATAAGCATCGTATTACCGGCAAATGCCGAAAAACATTGATATGGTGATTCACCATATCCGACAGGTCCAAGAGGAAGCATCTGCCAAAGCCGTTGCCCGCTTCTTGCAAGAAAACCTATGAAATTGTATGCTTCACTGCCCAGTTCCCCGATACCGTATCGGGAGGGCAGTGATGTGGGATGCAGTAATATCCCGCTTTCTCTATCAAACTTCATACTATTACCCCCGAACCAATATGTGCAATCGATTGTATAAATTGTCTCTGCAAGATTTCATTGATTATATGCTGTCAGGTTTACTAATATCCTATCGTAAATTTTCCAAGAATATGTTACAATTTTATCTATAATACTATAATATAAGTATGCCAAAGTCAATAATAATCAAGATTCCAGAGTGCACGGCCCAGCATTTACATGAACTGTACAAAATTACAGCCAAAATCAATGCAATCGGTTGTACATGATTTATTTATAGTATATAATGGGGACAATCATAATGAAAGAGTATTTTTCTAGGAGGTAATCACGATATGAGCAACAAGCTTCCCACCGTCGCATATTTCTGCATGGAATACGGTCTTGATACCAGCTTCAAGATGTATGCCGGAGGTCTTGGCATCCTTGCCGGAGATTATTTGAAGGGCGCAAAGGACAATGCTCTGCCTATAATTGGCCTTGGCCTCAAATGGAAGCAGGGTTATGGAGATCAGGTGATCGGCCCTGACTGCAAGCCTTTTGATGCCTATCACAACAATAGATATGATTTCTTAAAGGATACCGGTATCAAGGTCACTGTCAGCATAAGGCAAAGAGATGTTGTCTGCAAGGTTTGGAAGGCAGACTGTTTCGGCAATGCGGATATATACCTTTTGGACACTGACCTGCCGGAGAATGAAGATGCTTGGATAACCGGACAATTGTACGGCTGGTTCGGTGAAGAGAGAATA
The DNA here is from genome assembly GCA_964574195.1 of uncultured Clostridiaceae bacterium. GTDB lineage: Bacteria > Bacillota > Clostridia > Lutisporales > Lutisporaceae > BRH-c25. Next base: position 1,073 of record CAZNMO010000037.1, read on the forward strand.
GCCCAGGAAATGGTTCTGGGCATAGGCGGTGTAAGAGCGCTGAAAGCCCTTGGAATCAGCGCCGATATATACCATTTCAATGAAGGCCATGCGGTATTGGCGGCTCTTGAGCTTATCAGTGAAAAGCTGCAGACCGGCTTAAGCTTTGAAGACGCACTGGCTTCTACCAGAAGCCAGGTGGTGTTCACGACCCATACTCCAATAAAGCAGGGCAATGAGGAGCATTATATATCAAGACTGGAATACATGGGCGCTTTTAACGGCCTGACTCAGGAGCAGATGATACATATCGGCGGAGACCCCTTCAATATGACAGTCGCTGCCCTGAGGCTGAGCAAGAAGTCCAATGCTGTAGCAGCCTTGCATGCGGAGACAGCCAATATCATGTGGGAGACAGTAGATTATGCGAAGCCTATAATAGGCATCACCAATGCCATCCATGTGCCGACCTGGGTCGATCCCGAATTGCTTGACGCATCCGTGGACAGTGCTGCCTTGTGGAAGGAGCACATGAAGAACAAGAGGAATCTTATCACATTTGTGAAGGAGCGCACCGGGACTGAGCTGGATGCAGACGTTCTGCTCATCGGTTTTTCCAGGAGAGCAGCTCCATATAAGAGGAGCAATTTCATATTCAGTGATGAGAAGATAATAGCTCCCCTGCTGGACGGCAGAAAGCTCCAGCTAGTATTTTCAGGTAAAGCCCATCCCCTAGATGATATGGGGAAGGAAATCGTGGCAAACCTTGTGGCTATGTCAAGAAAATATCCCAACGCAGTAGTCTTCCTTGAAAACTATGACATGGAAATAGGCAAAATGCTTACGAGGGGCTCGGACGTGTGGCTGAACAACCCCAGAAGGCCGAATGAGGCAAGCGGTACCTCGGGAATGAAGGCTGCAATGAACGGCGTACTAAATTTCAGCATCCTGGACGGCTGGTGGCCTGAAGCCTGCAGGCACGGCATTAACGGCTGGCAGATCGGAGATGGGTTCCAGAGCAGCAATATCGAGGAGCAGGATAAGCATGACCTGAAGTCCTTATACAGTGTGCTGCTTCAGGAGGTTCTGCCCACCTATTATGAAAACAGGGACAAATGGGTCGAAATGATGAAAAACAGCATCAGCTCCACTAGGTATGAATTCTCAATGGAACGGATGCTGAAGGAGTATTACGAAAAGCTCTATAATGCATGATAATAAAACTTAGGTGCGTGGCACCTAAGTTTTTTTGTTTACAGCCCCAAATCCTCTGCTATCTCGTTCATAGCCCTCAACGACAGCTCTGCGAATTCGGCGAAGGATATTCCCAGCTTTTCTATGGAGCGCATCGCAGCCCTGTCTGCACCGGCCGCGAATCTCACCTCATCCATTCTTTTGGTTATGGATTTCACTTTTACACTGGCCAGCTTCTTGTCCGGGTATACCAGGGTTATCGCTGTAATAAAGCCTGTTATTGGATCTGCCGCATATATAGCCTGATCCATTTTGCTTACAATCGGTACCTTTGTGTCTTGATTATGAGCACATATAGCATGGTACATCTCTTCATTTCCAAAGCCGGCTTCCCGCAAAAGCTCTATTGCTTTGGGCCCATGCTGCTCCGGGTAGGTCCTGTAGTCGATAATATCAGCATCAAGGTCATGCAGCAGTCCTGTCATTGCCCACCGTTCTTCATTTTCCGGCTCAAACCTTCGGGCCAATGCCCTCATTACGATTTCCACAGCATAGGAGTGCTTTACCAGATGTTCTGTTGTTAGATGTTGATTGAGTATTTCCAGCGCTTTTGTTCTGTCCATGCTTTTCCTCCTACTTTACCTGGGTCCAGTCTATATATTTGTTCAGCTTATCCACAAAAGCCTGCAGATATTTCGCATCCAGCTCGTCGAACCTGTTTTTTACCGGACTGTCTATATCCAGTACCCCGTAAACTGTTCCATCCTTGATTATAGGCACTACGATCTCGGAATTGGATGCACAGTCACAGGCTATATGCCCGGGAAACAAATGAACATCGGGTACAAGCTGTGTCTTCATTTCTGCCACAGCAGCACCGCAAACCCCTTTTCCCGGCTTGATCCTTGTGCAGGCGGTTTTTCCCTGGAAAGGCCCCAGCACCAGCTCATCCTGCTTCATAAAATAAAAACCTGACCAGTTGATGGTTTCAAGGTTAGTATAAAGCAAAGCTGCGGCGTTGGATACATTGGCAAGCCAATCGGATTCGCTTGAAAGCAAGCCCTCCAGCCTGACCAGCATTATCCTGTAAAAAACATTCTTATCCTCAGCATTTATTCTGCTATTGTCCTGCATAATTGCCCTCCTTTATGTGGTTAGGATTGTTCGCTTCTAATAATTATATAGCAATATGTGCAATATGTAAATTTCATGATTTCAACTAACAAAAGCTATCGATATTTCTCCAGAATGACCCTCTGTGGAATGAAATATGGGCATTGGTTTGTCCCATCCGTTACTATATCTCCTTCCACCCTGAAAACCTCCTGCAGGAACTCGCCTGTAAACAGCTCTCTGCTTTCACAGCAGCTATATACCTTGCCTTCCTTTAGGGCATAGACCTTATCGGAATAGCGGACCGCCTGATTCAGATCATGCAGCACCATTACGATAGTCAAGCTCAGCTTTTCATTAAGCTCCTTTAACAGCTCCAGGATCTCCAGCTGATAAGACAAGTCCAAAAATGTAGTAGGTTCATCCAATAGCAGTATATCGGATTTTTGTGCCAATGCCATGGCAATCCATGCCCTCTGTCGTTCTCCCCCTGACAGTGTCTTTACGAAGCGATGTCTCAGCGTAGTTAGGTCTGTCTTCTCTATGGCCCAATCGATTATCTCATGATCCGCTTTAGTCAGCCTGCTTCCAAAGCCCAGATGCGGATATCTTCCATAGCCTACCAGAGTCTCCACTGTGAAATCTGCAGGGACCTTCTTTACCTGAGGCAGTATCGCAAGCCTGCATGCTATATTCTTTGACTTCATTTCACTGAGGCTTCTGTTGTCTAGAAGCACCAGACCCTTCTGAGGCTTCAGTGTCCTGGACAAAACCTTCAGCAACGTTGACTTTCCAGAGCCGTTGGGCCCCACTATTGATACGATCTCCCCATAAGCCACATTGAAGTTGATGCCCTTCAACACTTCCTTCCCATCATAACTAACATTGATATCCTTTACTTGTAACAACATTATCCCATATGCCTCCTCTCCCTTAGAAGATATAGGAAAAATGGAGCGCCCAATAGCGCCATTATTATTCCGACAGGTATTTCCACAGGGTCGAGGACCATCCTTGCTATGGTATCGCAAAGCATTACAACTGCCGAACCTAGAATAGCCGTAGCAGGTAACAGGTAGCGGTAGTCGGAACCAATTATCAGTCTTGCAGTGTGTGGCACAATAAGCCCGACAAAGCCCAGGAGCCCGACAACACTGACTGCACTGCCAGCCAATAATGCCGCCAGAATAATGAACATCCCTCTTGTCCGCTCCACATTTACACCGAGACCTGTGGCAATTTCATCACCAAGCATAAGTATATTAAGCTTTTGATGGAACAACAATGTCATTATTATTCCTACAGCCGCATACGGCCAAAGCATTTGAAACTGCGGCCAGGTCCTGCCGGACAATCCTCCAACCAGAAAGTCCACAGTTCCCATCAGACGTTCAGGATAAAATATCATTAAAGCATTTATACCTGCTCCAAGAAGTGAGGATACTGCTACACCCGCAAGTATTATCCTCATAGGCTGTACTCCATTCTTCCATGCCAGCAAGTAAATCAGCAAAGTCGTAAGCAGCGCTCCTGTAAAAGCACCTGCGGGTACCAGATATGAATAGTCCGGGAAAATAATCAATATGATAAATGCCATCAAGCCGGCTCCGGAGGATACGCCGATAATATTGGGAGCAGCCAGGGGATTTCTCATTATCCCTTGAAGTATTGCTCCCGAAAGTGCAAGGCACATGCCTACCATTCCTGCGACCAATGTCCTTGGAAACCTGACATTCCATATTATCTGATGGCTTACCGACTCTTTTTCAATGAATATCGCTTTGAATACCTCAGCGGGGGTCAGGTCTAAGGAACCCTTTCCGATACTTATTACAAAGCTTCCCAAAGCCATGACCGTCAGTACTACCAGCAATGCATTCTTACTATTACACTTTCCGTTATGCTCCACCCTTTACAACTCCTTCTGCAGCAGTGCCGGCCTTTTGTATGGTACGGCTTTTATTTGAACACATCAGGGTAAAGGAGCTTCGCAAGCTCCTCATAAGCCTCCGCATATCTTTCATTTGGCTTGAACAGGAACAGGTCCTTGGGAAGAAGGATATACCTGCCTTCTTTTACAGCTGTCAGAGATCCCCACGCAGGATTGCTTTCCACATCCTTCTTTATCCTTTCCTGTGCCTCTGCGGCATTCCCCATGGTCTGAACGAATATGAAATCAGGATCCTTTTCTATGACCTTTTCCATGCTGAATATCTTCATTTCTTCCACCTTCAGGCCCGGGTCATAGGCAATATTCTCCGTTCCCAGCTCCTCAAGCATCCTTCCAACTGTGGTATCAGGCAGTCTTGCGCTTACACTTTTGGATGTACCGAATAGGAGGAGCACAGACGGCTTTTTATCCTTAGGCACCCTGGCTATTATCGATTCGACCTTCTCTTTGACATCAAGGCCCTTAGCCTTGTAGGCCTCCTTATTTCCGGTCAAGTCCGTAAATATCTTCAGCATGTTGAGATAATCTCCAAAATCTATATAATCCAAAGCCAGACATTGAATGTTGTTTTTTTCAAACATAGGTATCAAAGATACCTGTGAGCTTATCCCCGAGCTCATAATTACCAAATCCGGCTGCAGCGCAAGTATCTTTTCTACATTGGGCTCGTTTTGAAGGCCCACAGTATCCACAGATTTTGCTGCTTCGGGCACATTTTCACTGCCCTCCGACCGCCCTACAACCTTACCTCCGGCCAAATCCCACAAATCAAGATATGATGTATACAAACATACAACTCTTTTGGGGTTTTTCTTCAAAACAACCTGCTTTCCCAAGCCATCCATAATACTTATAGTTGCATTGACAGCCTCTTCTCCCTTTGTTCCAGCCGCAGCTTTGGCCTCAGCAGCTTTACAGCCGGAAAGCATAGTAACTGCCATAGTAATCATCACCATTAAAGCTATTATCCTTTTCATTCTATATCCCCTTTCGTATTAGCAGCTTAAGCAATTCATCCATGTCATCCAGCCCTGTTTCTTTATTCTGTCTTGTAATCACAATTGGAGTAATGCCCAGACGCTTGCATGCATTTACCTTTTCCGTCGTGCCACCTTCCTTACCGCTGTCCTTCATTACTACATAGTCAGCCCGATAAGCCCTGAACATCTGGTAGTTCATATCCTCTGACAGTGGACCGAGAATAGCGATGATGTCCTCCATCCTGACACCTCTGTCCACACATTCCTGCATACTGAAAACAGATGGCAGCACTCTGTAAACGAACCGGTTTGTTCCCCTGACCTTTTCGAAATCCTTTATGTTCTTTATTCCAGTAGTAAAAAAAACACAACCCTTTATGCTCTTCAGATACAAGGCACATCCTTCTGTTGAGTCAACAAATATGCACCCTTCCATTTCAGAGCTCTTCCGTACAAACCTTATATATTCAGCCCCAGTCGCTTTACCAGCTGCTCTTGCATTTTCCGTCACCTCCAGAGCAAATGGATGTGACAGGTCAACAATGGTATCTACGGACATTTCCCTTATAAACTGCACCATTTCAGCATGATCCATCCTGCCAACCAAGGTCGCATTGCCACCAAGCATTTCTGCGCCGCTATAGGTAGCTACCGTCACTATGAAATCCCTTTTGCCATTGAGCCGGTTTATCAGTTCTTTTGCCTCGCTGGTACCTCCAATTATCCATATCAAAGGTCATACCCCCTGGGTGTGATCATTCTGCCGTCCTTCACATAGGTTCTACTGTTGCCGATGAGCACTACGGTCATCATATCTATAAATTCATAGTCAACAGTCCCTAAAGTCACAAGCCGTCTTTCATTGCCTTCCCTGCCCGCATTCTTTACCAAGGCTGCAGGTGTTGACGGATCGATATGCCCCAGAAGTATCTCCACCGCCTTGTTGATGTTATCCTGTCTGCCCTTGCTTTTTGGATTATAGAGCGCTATAACAAAGTCTGCGTCCGCTGCCATATGCAGCCTTTTCTCGATGACCTCCCAAGGTGTCAGCAGGTCACTTAAGCTAATTGTACAAAAATCATGCATGATAGGTGCTCCTGACTCAGCCGCCGCACAAAACGACGAGGTTACTCCCGGAATGATCTCCACCTCTATACCTTCAGCCATTTCCAGCACCGGCCCGGCCATGCCGTAAAGCCCGGAATCGCCGGTGCTCACTATACAGGTTTCAAAACCATTTCTCACTTCCTCGATCGCCTTCCTGCACCTTTCCAGTTCGCCCTTCATGCCTGTCTTGATGATCCTTTTACCTTGTGTCAGATCCTTTATAAGTTCGATATAAAATGTATAGCCCACAAGCACATCACATTTTTTGATGATCTCCAAGGCCTTCAGTGTCATATGCTCCCTGCCTCCCGGCCCAATACCCACTACATAAAGCTTCGCCATGTCAATCCTCCCTGGATACAGCAATCGTTATCCCATTTATAATAGTCTTGTTTACGATCAGGCTTCCTCCGGCCAGGCAGGCACAGGGCTCACATACCGATGATATCCCAAGCCTTGACCTGACAAATTCGCTGGGTTGAAAAGCAGCTTCAATTCCTGCGATGGACGCCCTTTCAAATACCTTCATGTCACAGCCCAGCTGTCTGCATGCATCAATGATTCCTTGCTCATCAGCCTTTATATTTACAGTCGCAACAGCTTTGATGCTTCTCTGGCTAAGGTTGTTCCTATCAAACACCTCCGCAATGGCTTCCAATATCTCTGCCATGCTCTTTCCCCTCCTGCAGCCCAAACCTACATTCAGGTTCCTGGGTCGTAATATGCAACAGGATACATTTTGGGGTATCAGGTTTAGCGAGCTTACAAGCACCACCCCTGCATATTCTTCATCAGATATATTGTAATAGTCCAGCTTAAGCTTAAGCTCTGATTCCAGTTTGATCTTTCTGCCTTCTAGCATCATGGCGGTTATTTTTTTTGCATCCGCCAGGTTTTCGATATAAAGCCCATTTGCCTTGGCAAACATATCAACAGCTTCGATTCCCCTACTATCAGAGGCTGTCGTTATGACCGGCTGGCATTTCAGCAGCTCTGAAAGCTTTATCGCCAGTTCGTTGGCTCCTCCCAGATGTCCTGAAACCAGGCTTATACAGAACCTTCCCAGGTCATCTATGACAACAATACCGGGGTCGTAGGACTTATTCTGTAGATATGGCGCGCACAGCCGCACTGCTATACCCGTTGCCGATATGAATACTATATGGTCGTAATGGGCGAATATATAGTCAAGGCTGCTTTTGTAACTACTTTTGTCATATACATCTGCCTCTATGCCTTCCAACGATTTTATACTACCGGCTATAACCAGACCCTGTCCGGTGAAGGCTATACAGGCCAGCTTCATTTGGTTCCCTCCCTGAAGCCGTGGCTGAAACCAGGGTGATATAGCAAGGACCTGCTGTAGTCCCCCTTGATAAAGCCGCCTACAAGGATCTGCGAGAAATTGCCGATACCTTCAGACTTTACCTTGCCCGCTATATCCCCGAGGGTTCCATATATTATCTTCTGTTCCGGCCAGGTTGCCTTGTATACTACTGCTGCAGGCACCTCAGGACTTCCATAGCCCATGATGAGTCTTTCCGCCACCCTGTCTATATCCTGGACTGAAAGAAATATGGCCATGGAGCATTTGTGGGCGGCAAGAAGCTCCAGTCTTTCTTCCTCAGGTACAGGTGTCCTGCCCTCAAGCCGTGTGATTATGACCGTTTGGCTGATGCCTGGAAGTGTGAACTCCCTTTTCAAAGCAGCACAGCTTGCAGTAAAGGAACTGACCCCTGGTATGACTTCATACTGTATGTCGCACTCTTTCAATTGATCCATCTGTTCTCTTATAGCTCCGTAAATAGTAGGGTCGCCGGTATGAAGCCTTGCTACAGTCTTGCCTTCTGCTTCAGCAGCCAGAATGACCTTTATTACCTGCTCCAGGGTCATGGAAGCACTGTTGTAAGTCTCACAGCCCTGCTTGCAGAATCCCAGGTGTTCATCCCAAACCAGTGACCCTGCATAAATGACTACATCAGCACTTTCCAGCAGTTTTCTCCCCTTGACTGTGATCAGATCCACATCTCCGGGTCCCGCTCCTATAAAATATACCATTCAGCATCCTCCATTCCGATCAGCACCTTGCCCTTGCAAAAATCAGTGACATATAATCTTCATCCTCAAGCATTTCCTGCCTGTCATTTATAACCTTCTGTGCCTGCTGGGTGCAACGCTTGACATAGGTGAAGTCAAAGCCGTGTTTCTCCAGCTTGCTTATTATGCTCTTCTTGTTTTTATTTACCTTCAGGATGCATACCGAAGCAGCCCTTTTCAGTATTTCCTCGTCAATGTCACCATCTGCCAGGTAAAAGCCCTCATCCCTTAGTGTCACAGGAAGTCCCAGCACTGAGGCAGCAGCATTATATGATGTTATACCCGGTACGGTTTCGGTTGAAACATTCAGATGTTCAAGCTCTTTCATCAGATAGGAATAGGTACTGTAGGTCATTGGGTCACCAAGGGTAAGGAATACCCCTGTCTCTTCTTCCTTCAGTATTTCATCTATTTTCAAGGCAGCGGTCTTGTATCGCCGCCGGTTGTCCTCCTTCATGGGAAAGCTGAGCTCTATCAGCTTCTTGTCCTTTATATATTCCTGGGATATCATGGCTGCCAGGCTTTCTCCCCTGCTTTCAGGGACAAATACATAATCACAGGTCCTTATCAGCCTATAGCCCTTGAGGGTTATGAGCTCCCTATCTCCCGGCC
>CAZNMO010000037.1:10115-11110 GCA_964574195.1 uncultured Clostridiaceae bacterium
TTTTTCCCCTTTACCAAAAAAATCGGATTATTAGCCTTCATGAGGCCATAGGCTTCAACTATCGAGGACTGCAAAAGCCTTACCTCGATTTCGGAATAATTTCTTTTCCCCAACAGCCCCTTCAATTCCACCATATTTTCAGGAATTATGAAGCTTGCAGCCAGTAAACCGCCCGGACAAAGCTTTCTGTCGGCTTCATCGAATATCTCCTTGAGCTTTCCTGTGCTTCCGCCTATAAAGCACTTGTTGAAACCATCGATCATAAGCAGCGCTTCAGGAGCAGCTCCCTGGATCATATCTATCTCAGTCTTGAACCTGTCAGCATTTTTCCTGATCAGTTCAACCCCCTCCGGCTCTTTTTCCACTGCATGGACCTTTGCTCCCAGAAGCGCCGCTTGGACAGACAGCGATCCTGTGCCGGCACCAATGTCCAGAAATACATCCCCCGGGCCGATTTCAAGCATTGCCAATGCTATGGCCCTTACATCAAATTTGGACATTGGAATATTTCCCCTTATAAACTCCTCATCCCTGATCCATTTCATTTTCTATCACCACCAGTGCGAGGTTACTGACACTGTCAATCTCCTCGCCTATTTCCTTCTCTACGATCGATTCGTCCTCATAGGACAGCTCGAAGCCTGCATATATCCTTCCCCGTATTCCGTTTGCCTTGAGCCAGCACGATATGTAACCCGGGCTATGGCTGCCGTCTGTCAGTATAACTGAGCTTTTTCCGCTTCTTATCCCGGCAAGGTCCGCTTCTCTGCCGTGAAAGCTAGTAAGTACAGCTGGATGCCAGCTTTTTTTCAATTTTGCCATCATATACTGCATAGAGGAGATACCCGGCACTACTTCATCAATGGCTATACCTTTTTTGATCAGAAAATCAAGGATTCCATAAAAGCAGGGATCTCCTGACGCCAGTATCACATTATCGGCTCCCGCCTCAAGCAGCTGTGGAACCTCTTCCACCTTATCCGCAATATGGATAT
>CAZNMO010000037.1:11120-27622 GCA_964574195.1 uncultured Clostridiaceae bacterium
TTCTTATTTCCTGTGCTGTTTCTGCGATTCTGCCAAAGGATATGACCCTGTCCGCTGCCTTTATCCTGTCAACGGCTTCAAATGTCACATATCTCAGGCTTCCGGGCCCCATGCCTACAAGTCTGTTCATAGCTACCTCCAATACGTTTCCTGGAAAACATTTTGATCCAGCCCTTCAATTTAGCAATCCATAGTCCATGGAATACATTATTACCCTTACACTTAACCTATCGCACTTAAGATATCTCCTGATCCTGTCTTCACAGCCCTTTGCCATGCTGTTGAACACTTCGTTGCATCCGGAGTTCATTATGAGTATTACCGCTTCCTCAGAGGTCCTGCAGCTGTTTATATCCTTCAGCAGCGTTACAGGAGCTCCACTCAATGCAAGATAATATACAAAAGCCTCTATCCTTGCATCGCATGCCTTGCTGTGAGTATTGAAGGCTCCTATCGATAGTTTGCACAGCTTCCCTATATGGCCTACCAGTGTAATGCTTCTGAAGCCCTTCTCGTTTATATATAACAGCGTATCGCCAATAAAGTTGGATATCTTTATTCCCCGTCCTTCAAGTCTCAGGCTGTCTACTATCTTTTCCCCATAGTTCCCGGGGAATAATACCAGGTCATTGATCCCATCCTCAAATGCCTTGTCCACCTCCAGGTATATCGTCTTCTTCAATGCTTCCTCCGACATGGGCTCAACAATGCCTGAGGTCCCAATGATCGATATTCCTCCCTCGATCCCGATGTTTTCATTGAAGGTCCTCTTTGCCAGTTCCCTGCCCTGGGGGGCGTATATCACCACATCAAAGCCGTTTTCAGAAAGACCCTCCAACTCTGCTTTGATCAATTTCCTCGGAACAGGGTTGATGGCAGCCTGTCCTACTTCTCCCCAGAAGCCCCTGCGTCTGATTATTCCTATACCCTCGCCCCCCTCTATATTTATCAGACCGTCAGTCCGGCGGTTCACTCGGGCATATATTCTGATTTTGTCCGTAACATCCGGGTCATCACCTGAATCCTTGATTATGCAGCAGCTAGCACAGCTATCGCCTATCACCGGTTCGAACACAGGCAGTTCCAGCCTGATACCTGCAGGCGTATTTATATCTATGCTGCCGACTTCCTGTCCAGTTATCAGCATCCGGGCAGCAGCCTTGGCAGCTGCAGCGGCGCAGCTTCCAGTCGTGTAACCGCATCTTAGCTTTTTTCCATCCTTAACAACGAAAATATCATCCAATCTTACCCACCGCCATGTATATCAATGCATTCATTATTGCAGCAGCTACGTTGCTGCCACCTTTAGTTCCTACTGTTGTGATGGTTGGTATATCAAAGCCTCGTATGTATTCCTTTGACTCCGCTGCGCCTACAAAGCCTACAGGCACACCTACCACAAGCTGCGGCGCCGCAATGCCCTCCTGGATCAGCTCCCCGATCCTGTAAAGGGCAGTGGGTGCATTTCCAATAACAAATATATCTACTCCCTCCCCGGTAGCAAAATCCATGGCTGCCATGGAGCGGGTGATCTGTCTTTCCCGTGCAAGCCTGAATATCCCAGCATCGCTTATGTAACAGTCCAGCCTGCAGCCTGCAGCCTCCAGGCTTCTTTTGTTTATGCCCGAGTAAGCCATCCTGGTATCTGTCACTATCCTGCAACCTGCGCTGATCGCCGATATTCCCGCTTCTATCGCACCCGGCTTTATCTCGGTGATATCCTGATAATCAAAGTCTCCGGTGGTATGTATGGTCCGTTTTATAACCTTAAGCTCCTGATCACTAAAGTAATTGGGCTTCATTCCGCCGCTGATGATCTCCATGCTCCTTGCTTCTATAGCTTCGGGATCCTTTATATACATGTAAGCTTTCCACCCGCTCTTTCCCTCAAAATATCAACGACCCCGCCATGGCATCCTATAGGCTGTGCCATAGCGATCCTCAGATCAGTATATCTATTTTTTTCAACAGCAAGTATCCCAGGTATATCCTCACTGATATGTATTCCGCTGAACAGAAAGCAGGGTACTACGGTAATCTCATGGATACCTTGTGAATACATCCTTTGGATGGTCTCAGGAATAAACGGTGGAGATATTTCCATGAAGCAGCCCTCAGCCTCCATACCCGTCTCCTTCCTGAAGCCCTCTACGATCTCAGCAAATTCCTCCCTTGCTTCCTTTGACCTGCTCCCATGTCCGACGATCATTATCCCCCGCATATTATCTGCTCCTTTCTATGCTATCAAGAATACTTTTCAATACCTTAAGGTTCCCCAGGAAGTTGATGTGGGAATACCCGCCGTAAGTGTTCTTATTCAGGTAGCCGCCTTCCCAGGTACCGGTCCCCATGGCTTTGGATATCTCAAATATTGCATCCGCTTCGATATCCGAAACAGACCGATGAAACTCCTGGGCTGTTATCCTGTCTCCCTTTGTTCCCAGCATACAGTCCTGCTTGAGGATAATATCCTCATAACCGAAATTCTGCAGGCTTTCAGTCATCCTGCTTTCTCCCGTAAAGACTCCTGCCATCTCAGCTCCATCTATGCTGCCGGTAAGGTACATGAAGCCCCCGCATTCGGAATAGATATAGCCTCCGCTCCGGCTATACTCACGTATTGAGGCCAGCATCTTCCTGTTCTCCGCCAACTGGGCTTTGAACACCTCCGGATACCCGCCTCCCAGGTACAATAGATCGCACTGCGGGAGGCTTTCCTCCTCAAGAGGAGAGAAATACACCACTTCACAGGACTTTTCCAGGATATCCAGGTTTTCCGTATAATAGAAGGAAAAAGCCTTATCCATTGCTATTGCGACTCGTATGTTATATTTTCCTATTTCAGGCCTGACTCCTGAGGGGATATCCTTCATCATTCCGATGACTGCCTCCAGGTCTATGGTGGCTTCAACCCTTGCTGCCAGATCTTCCAGCCTTTCCTCCATATCCTCTACCTCAACGCTCTGCACCAGTCCAAGATGGCGGCTCTTCAATTCTGCGGAATCGAGTCTCGGCAGATAGCCCAACACCTTCAGGTCTGTGAATTTTTCCAATGCGTCCTTAAGCAGCAGATAATAACCTTCATTGACATTGTTGAATATCACCGCCTTGATGCTTGAAGCGCCAAATTCGGCCATCCCCTTTATCTTAGGCACCGCTGAAAACAGCTCTGCTTCAGGTGTATAGACAAGTATTGAGCTGATGCCCAGCTCCCTTGAAATATCATAGCTGGAATTTACATAGGTATTATGCATCCCGTCAAAATAGCCCATTGCCCCCTCCACCACGCAGTATTCCGATGAAGTGAAGCCAAGAGCAGACAGCATACCCTTCTTTCCCTGAAGATGCATATCCAGGTTGCCTGCCCTTCCCTTGCAGGCCTTCTCCAGGAATGCTCTGTCTATATAATCAGGTCCTGTCTTGAAGGCGCAGACATCCAGCCCTTTATTCCGTATTGCCCGCAATATCCCCATGGTTATTGTCGTCTTCCCGCTTCCGCTTGAAGGCGCAGTTATAAGTACTGTTTTCATCTTACTCACTCCTTTATGATTTCAGCTTCCCGCGGAGGCTGTTAAAAGTAAAAAAATTGGAACCTCTATAAGAGGTTCCAATATATATGTCATAAAAGTAATTTCATACACTCACTTCTAAACGCATCTATCTTTCCCCCGAAAGAATTTGCAGATATCAGGCAGGTCTCCTGGCTTAGCTTCTTTTTACTCTCTGTACCTTCCCGAACCTAGTTCAGTGGCTGCAAGCATTGCCTGCATACAGGTTTCATCAGCTTCACAGTAACGGTGGGCTGCAGCGGATTCTAACCGCTTTCCCTTTTCATCCTTTTACGGACACCTGATACTTTATATTCACTTTTCTGCGTTGATTATAGCATGGAAGTATTCAATAGTCAAATTATAGCACAGAATATACTTTGACATAGCCGAATGCTTGTGATATTTTTGTAGCAACATATATACCGATTATATTCCGGTACGGAGGAGAATATGAAAAAGCTTGACAGAAGTTTCTACCTGAGGGATACAGTCACCATTGCGAGGGAGCTGTTGGGAAAAGAACTTGTACATGAAGCGGGTGGCCCCAGGACAGCAGGAGTGATAGTGGAAACGGAAGCCTATACAGGCCCCGAGGATAAGGGCAGTCATTCCTATGGAGGCAGAAGGACGAACAGAAACGAGACAATGTACCATCAGGGAGGGACGGCATACGTTTATCTGATTTATGGCATGTACCACTGCTTCAATGTTGTGACAGAGGAAGCCGGGATGCCTGCGGCAGTACTCATAAGGGCCGTTGAGCCGGTTGAAGGCTTTGGGTTCATGTCCCGGGCACGTTATGCCTCTGATTACGAGGAGCTGACCAACAGGCAAAAGATCAACCTTTGCAACGGGCCTGGAAAACTTTGTATAGCCATGGGCATAGGAAAAGCCGAAAATGGGCTTGACCTTTGCGGAAACAAGCTTTATATACGTGATGCCAAATATGAGCCCTTCCAAATAAAAAGCTCCCCCAGGATCAACATTGATTATGCGGAGGAGTACAGGGACAAACCCTGGAGATTTTATATGGAAGGCAATAGGTATGTATCAAAACCTTGATGCACAATGTCAGGATTATGCTCCCATTACTTTTTTCACTCTATCTTTATACAGCCCATGTCCTTCATAAACCGATCTATAAGCTTCGAATGATCCCCTTTAATGATTATATGATGGTTGGCTATGGGATTCCTGAGGAAATAACCTGCATCGGAATCCAGGCATATTCTCATCTGGGTCCTGCACATATTGTCATTATCCAAATTCTCCACAAGACGGCCTGATGATACAAAATACTTATCCAGCTTGCTGCCACCGCACTTGAACACAGTAACAGGGCCTTCCCGGACCAAGCCCTGGATACCCACTCCTATTCGGGATTCAAAGTGATTTCTGATGATATATTCGTCTGTCATGCAAGTAGGTATGGTGCAGTGGGCAAATACCATCTCATTCTTTTCCAGATCGATGAATGAGGGATTCGCGATAAAGGACTTGTCTCCTGTAAGCAGGTTCAAAAGTATCATTGAAAACACCGATTGGCAATCACCCTCACAGCCTGCGATTATATCCTCATTATTCAGGAGAGATAATGCAAGACAGCCGGTGGTTCCATATTCAGATAACAATTCGAAGCACCTTACTGTCATCGATGTTATTTCACGCTCCTCGGCCAATTCCTTCAAGGCAAGGAACACCTTGGCGCCCTCGATCATATCCTTTTCATTGGGTTCCTTGACCATTACGGCTCCATTTGTAAACTCTCCTGCTATTCTCCTGGCCTTGTCCATATTCGCATTGTCCATATGACGCCCCAGTTCACGCATCTCAATATTCTTAAAGGTTACTCCCCACCTTTTCAGGGCATCTATATAGTTGACATCGCTGGCAATAAGCCAGTCAGAGGGAAAGCCCACGACTCCTATGACGGTTTCCATAAGCCTTTTTCTGACCGTGTTTAATATGTGACTGTATTTTAACTGGGAGACGATCTGCCCGGTATTTCCATGAAGCATGGTCACATTATCGCCCAATTCCCTTATCCATGCTGAAATCTCCAAGGATGCAGCAAGAGAATTGTGCATACTGTCAGCCAGAATAATGACAGGCTTTGGAAGAATGCTGTATATACTCCGGAAATAGTTCTCCGTACCACCGGAGCCGATAAAAATGATCGGCAGATCTACGTTGTCGGCATCCTCAGGATCAATAAAGGAAACATCAAAATCCTGCTTTAGCCCTGATATGAAATCATAGTGAGAGTTTTCTACCAGTGTTGTATCATGCAGTGCAGAGAGTAAAGTTATAATACCCAATTTCAGTTTCATAATACTCGACTCGCCTCCAAAAGAATTTCCCATGAACTGGACATGCTTATAATGGTATTATACAATATATTCCATTATTCGTATACTTCAATATTCTGGACCCCATCAATTTTTGACAGGCATTCCAGCACATCAGGCATCAAAGTCTCGCCTGTCTTATTTACCTTTACCTTTAGCAATACTGAGTATTCATCAGAGACCTCCATTGAAATGTCACATATCTTTATGTTGCATTTCCCCAGCTCTGTACCTATCCTGCCGATCTGCCCGGGTCTGTCCAAGGTTTTGATCCTCAGCAAAGTACTTTTTCTGCTTCCATATATACGCTCCTCAAACCTTGAGAATACTACCAGTGTCACTAGCACCAGCAATGTGGCAAATAGTGCTCCCGTATAGAATCCCAGCCCCACGGCCAAGCCTATCCCTGCAACTGACCAAAGACTTGCCGCGGTAGTCAGCCCTTTGACGGTAACGCCTTCCTTGAGTATGGTACCGGCACCCAGGAAGCCGATCCCGCTTATTACTTGAGCTCCCAGCCTTGCAGGATCTATATTTGAGTAGTTCTTATACTCTTCGAATATATATATGTTGCACAGCATAATCAGTGTAGACCCTACACAAACTAGTATGTGTGTTCGAAAACCCGCAGGATGCCTGTTTTTCTCACGCTCTATGCCTATAAGGCCTCCCAGAAGGCAGGCAAGGGCAAGTCTGAGCAGCAGCTCCATATTGTCCGGCATAAGTATACACCTCGCTTATAACAAGATTTCTATGAGTTTATACATAATTCGACTTACTGGCTATTTAATCCTGTATTATGGTTTAATTTCTTGAAAAATATTATACTTAGTGATAGATTCATACTGTAGGGCAAAGTATATAAGGTATATATCAAAATATGATGACAGGAGCTGGTTTTATGAACAGCGAAATTATTGAAAGCTTTTTTGTTGCAAACGGCAAAGTAATAACAGTCGAGGAGGCTGATAAATTCTCTGCCGGCACTTCACGAACTATATACGAGGTTGTCCGGGTAGTATCAGGAGTCCCGGTTTTCCTGGAAAGGCATATTGAAAGACTGGAAGCCTCAGCAAAACTAGTGGGTAGCTCAATAGAAGCAATAAAACTTCAATTGGAGGCAGCCATACAAGAGCTGATAAAAGCAAACAAGAACCCTCAAAAGAATGTCAAAATAATAGTATATAATCTGGAAAACGATACTCCGGATTATTTGGCATACTTCATAAAAAGCAGTTATCCATCCGCGGAAGAATATAGGAATGGTGTCAACACAATACTTATCAAAGAAGAAAGGTCCAATCCCAATGCAAAGGTCATCAATTCAAGCTATAAGGAAAGGGTCGCCGCTGCGATGGAGTCTGCCGGAGCATATGAAGCCCTCCTGGTCAATAGCAGGGATGAAATCACCGAAGGAAGCCGTTCTAATATCTTTTTTGTCAGGGAAGACGAGATCCTGACAGCACCCAAGGGCAATGTACTTATTGGTATAACCCGGGTATGTGTAATGGAGCTATGTGAAATGTTGGGGATCAGGGTACTTGAAACACCTGTCGGAACCAGTATGCTCAAAGAGCTGGATGGGGTCTTTATGACAGGGACATCTCCTAAAATACTTCCGATCCGCTCCATCGGTGAGCTTCAATTTGCTTCAGCCGAAAGCCCTGTGATAAAGGAAGTTATGAAAGGTTATGACGATCTTATGAATAAATATGTCCGAAGTAAAACCATTGGGCAAGCTTAATGCTTGCCCATCATTTCTTTTTTACCTCTGTTATAAAACTCCTGCATCATTTCTTCAGGCACAAATAGTCCGCCGGTTGCCCAAGCGATGTGTGTAGAGTTTTTCATATTAGCTTTGAGGCCATTATTATCAATATAATCCCTGCCTTCATCGCTTCCCGTCATCAGCAGTGGACCCAGAAGCCCCGGAGTTGCCGAAGGCTCTATTTTGATATTCTCCTTGTCCTTCATCATTGCCAGCAGCTTATACAGTTCCTTGTCCTCTACAGTGTACACTCCGCCGATAAGCCTTTCCACGATACTGCCTACAAAGCCTGAAGGTCTTCCTACCGCAAGCCCGTCTGCATCGGTAATATTATCAAGTCCGAAATCCTGGACTGCCAGTTTTTCGTTTTCACCGGTTGCAAGTCCCAATAGCATACAGGGTGCATGTGTCGGCTCAACAAAGAATATATGGACACTGTCACCGAATATATGCTTCAACCCAAAGCATATACCACCCGGAGCCCCTCCGACTCCACAGGGCAGGTATACAAAAAGTGGATGGCTTTTATCAACCTTTATATCCAGTTTATCCAACTGCATCTTTAAACGATTGGCAGCCACACTGTAGCCAAGGAAAAGATTCTTGGAATGCTCATCATCAACAAAGTAGCTGGTGGGATCCTGCTCCGACTGCTTTCTTCCTTCCTCAACTGCCTTACTGTAGTCTGAAGAATATTCAATGACTGTTACTCCCCTGCTCCTAAGCAGATTTTTCTTCCACTCCTTGGCATCTGCCGACATATGAACAGTAACCTTGAAGCCCAATGCAGAGCCCATTATGCCTATACTCAGTCCAAGGTTGCCTGTAGAGCCGACAGCCAGTGAGTATTTCCCGAAGAATCCCCTGAATTCCGGCTCGGCAAGTTTTGAATAGTCCTCTTCCATACTCAGCTTGCCTTCGCTTATGGCCAGCTCCTCTGCATGCTTGAGTACCTCATATATTCCTCCTCTTGCCTTTATAGAGCCTGCTACCGGCAGGTAATTATCACATTTCAGCAACAGTCTGCCTTCAAAGGGTTGACCGTATATGTCCTGCAGCCCTGCTTTCATTTCATTTATAGGTACAAGCGCTGATTCGATCAGCCCATTATTGGACTCAGTTTCCGGAAAAAGACGTGAGATAAGGGGCGCAAATCTTTGCAGCCTTTTTTCCGCATCCTCGATATCCTCAAATTTCAAGGGCAGTTCAGGCAGAACATTGCTTGCCCTGTCCAGGCCATTATTCAACCAGAATACAGGTGTGTACAGCATCAGCTTTTCAATTACAGGAAATTCTTCAACCCATTGACCTATACCTTTTCCCAGTATTATGTCTTCCATTTAGCTTCCTCCCTCGTAATACTAAACTATAGATATATTTGATGCACTCCGTCTATCCTTTACCTATCTTATTCTAATATATCAAAAATAAAGGGATTTTCCTATATGACCTTTGATAAATTCTCTCCCTTAACAGTGTCAAATATTCTTCTGCTACATAAAATGATAATATCACTGCATGTGAGGTGAATCATTATGCCGCTTTCCACCAGAGAGATTTTTGCCCGAATGATAAGATGCGAAGCCGGTGGCGAAGGTGACAACGGTATGAAAGCTGTAGCCACTGTGATCATGAATAGGGTCCATGTACCCAATGGAGAGTATCAGAGGGTATGCCAGGGCGATCTAAGAAAGGTGCTTTTCCAAAAAGGTCAGTTTGACTGTGCAGCAGAGACTCTGGGAGGGCAATATAATCCTCAGAACATCTATAATATGCCCGCAGAGCAGATGCATTACGAAATAGCTGATTGGGCATTGTCCGGAAACAAGCAGCTGACTGTAGCCTATAGTCTGTGGTACTTCAATCCATTTGCTCCATCCTGTACACAGACTTTCCCGAGGAATGGCTCCGGCATGTTTGCAAACAAGATAGGAGAGCACTGCTTCTATAATCCTACACGTCTATACTATTCCACTTAAGAGAATAAATTTAGATTTAGTATAATAGTGAAAGGAGATCATTATGTACAGCAATGGTCCATTCGATTATAACCAGCCCCAGCAGATGGGAGTACCCCAGCAAACAAAAAACCAGATTCAGGACATGGGCACCTCCTTCGGCTATCCCATGGCCCCTACCGGAACTCCAATGCAGCAAATGCCAGCACAAATGCCTGTAACAGGTGCAGCCCCTGTGGATTTTGAAACGCTTCCTACGACCCCGGTGCTCGATATTGAGTATACTCAGGGTTATTTGAAGAGTCAGATAGGCGCAAGGGTAAAGGTGGAGTTCCTCATAGGCACCAATATGCTGATAGACCGAGAAGGAACCCTCGTAGATGTAGGAATAAGCTATATCGTAATCAGAGAAATTGAAACCGACGATCTGCTGCTATGCGATATTTATTCGATAAAATTCGTTAGGTTCTATTATTAGAGCAATGCAAACAAAAAGACCTCAAAACGTATGAGGTCTTAATTTTTGCCATTTTTCCTACTTTACCTTGGAACAAATAAGTTTTCCAAGCCTTTCTATACCTGTCCTTATCCTCTCCGGAGCCACACCACCGAAGCTTATTCTCATGCAATTGCTGCCCTTGCCGCCTCCTTCAGTGAAGAAGCTCTCTCCAGCTACAAATGCGACTTTTACCTCAGGGTTCGTCGTTGCTTCAACCAGCAATTGGGTAGTATTTATCCCTCCTGGTAGCTCT
This sequence comes from uncultured Clostridiaceae bacterium, assembly GCA_964574195.1. GTDB lineage: Bacteria > Bacillota > Clostridia > Lutisporales > Lutisporaceae > BRH-c25. The sequence goes on from CAZNMO010000037.1 coordinate 21,498, forward strand.
GCCCACGTGAAAAGTCCGCCGTCAGGGAAGGTCCTCTTGGTTCCGCTTGGGAAGTATTTGTCTATGCATTCGATCATCACATCTCGTCTCTCACGATACAGGTCACATATCATCTTATGATGTGCAGGATAATAGCCTCTCTTGAAGAATTCCGCACATATGATCTGTGGCAGCATAGATGTATGTGAATTGGTGGCTGTCTTTGCATCAAAAAGCTTTGCAGTTATTTCATCATTGGCAAGTACATATCCCAGCCTGCTGCCAGGTGAGAATATCTTGGAAAAGCTGTTTGCCAGGACTGTATGGCCCGTCTTGTCAAAGGCCTTGATTGGCAGGAGATCGCTCCCGCTGTATCTGATATCCCGGTATGGATCATCCTCCAATATGACAACATCATATTTGCTGCCAAGTTCAGCTATCCTTTCCCTTCTATCCAGAGATAGGGTCCTTCCTGTCGGGTTCTGGAAGGTAGGGATGATATATACCATTTTGGGCTTATATTCTATGATTTTCTTCTCCAGATCCTCAGACACCATGCCGTTGTCATCCATATCTACAGCTATGCACTTTGCCTGGAACATATCGAATATCTCAACAGAATGGACAAAAGTCGGTGATTCCACAAGAATCACATCTCCAGGATCGATGTAAAGCTGGCATAACAGGTTTATTGGCTCAAGGCCCCCACTGGTGATAAGGATATTCTCCATATCGGCCTGTACTCCCTTGGGAGCCAGCAAATCATTTACTACGACCTTGCGAAGGTCTGCCGAGCCCATTACAGGTCCGTACTGGAGCGCCTCAACACCTCGGCTGTCGGCTCTCATAACATCATTGGTTATTTCACGGACAATATCGATTGGGAGAGCCTCTTTAGCTGGTGCGCCTCCTCCAAAGGATATAATACCTGGATCCCCCATAGCTCCGAACAGATTTCTGATAACACCCGCTGTATTTTCCATAGTGGTCATGCGCTGTGCAAATTTAGACACTACAAATCACCTCCAACTAGATTATACCAAATTAAATGACATTCATACTTGATCAAAGCGCATTTTGCAATTGTTTTTTCCCAAAATAGCAGAAGGCACAGCCTTCCTTTTTCTTAGCTTCATACATTGCGCTGTCTGCATTATGGATCAAGACTTCCATATCAGAAGTATTATCTGGAAATATACTGACACCAATACTTAGATTCAGGTGAATACTGATGCCATCTGTTACAAATGGCTTCTCCAGCTCCTCAAAGATCCTGCCGATCAGTTTTTCAGTATCCCCTTCTTCTGCTATTGCATTTTGAATTATAAGAAATTCATCACCGCCGAAACGTCCGACAATATCTGTTTTACGCAAAACATTTTGTACAGTTTGTGCTGCATACCTCAATGCCTTATCCCCTGTTATATGCCCGTATTCATCATTGATGCTCTTGAAGTTGTCCAGATCACAGACAAATAGAGCAAACTTCTGATTTTTCCTTTTTGACATTTCCATAGTGCCGGCCAGTTGACTCATTATATTGGCTCTGTTTGCAATACCGGTCACGCTGTCATAATTGGCCATATAACGCTGCAGCTCAACCTTTGATGAAGCAGATATAGCTGCAAAAGTGACGATATAACCAATAATGATAAATGCTACTAATAATGGAACAACAAAAACAGCCTTGGAATTATCAAGGTTTGAAAATGATGAGGTCTTTAGAAGCAGAAATGCCATGATTGGATATAAAGACATAAAGTTGATTATCCTGTCGGGTACCAGACTTATTACACCTTTATACAGATTACTCCACCAAAGATATACAGACATCATTAACGCCAGCTCTATCCCAAACCTAAACAACCATATGAATTCAAAGACATATCTGCCATCAACCATATCAGGAAACAATACTGAAACCTGTACTGCAATGAAGAAAGAAATAAATGAGAAAATAGAGACACTGAACATTGTAAATATTTTTTTAGAGAGCGACTCACTGAACACAACGTGAATATAAGCCAAATACAAAAAAAACAATAATGTATATATATATTCCAGGATAATCGGATTTTTTATATAGCCCGTCACTATATATCCAATACCAAAAACAAGCAATGTGTTAAGCATAAACGTAATCATGCAGAACCAGACCGGCTTTTTTCTCGTAAGCAGAATATGATTTGCCAGAATGTCCAATAGACAAATGATAAAGTTGATCACCGCTATTTTCATAAACCATCCACCTTATTCAAATATCACCATATGGGAATCGGTCACCGTTCTGTCTGATTTTATGTCGGCTGCAATTGAGCCCTGGAGTAATATAACGCTAAAAAGGTTCATAATCAATAGCCCATCGAATCCCCTAAAGAATCATCTTCCTCTATCCATTTACTCACAAGTATCGCCCTGTATTTGTCAGAGGAATCCCTGATGATCACCCTTTCTATGCCGGCATTCAGAATAAGCCTCTTGCACATGGCACACGAATTGGCATCAGAGACATAATTCCCCGTTTCCATATCCTTTCCAACCAGGTAAAGAGTAGCTCCTATCATATCCCTCCTGCCTGCGGAAATTATGCAGTTGGCTTCTGCATGTACGCTTCTGCACTTTTCATAATTCTGGCCTCTGGGTATATTCAGCTTCTGCCTTATGCAATAACCCATATCGCAGCAGTTCTGCCGTCCTCTTGGCGCTCCGCTGTAGCCGGTGGATATTATTTCATCGTTATTCACTATTATGGCGCCGTAATTCCTCCTGAGGCATGTACCTCTTTCCAATACTGTTTCCGCAATATCCAGGTAATAATTGTATTTGTCCTTTCTTTCCATGCCCTTACCCCCTAACAAATGTATCCAGCTTTATTCAACTCGATACGTTAATTCGATATAAGTATACAAAATCCTGCATAATTCCAAACAATAAACAAGGCTATCAGTCAGAGTCAGCCCGGAGCATCAGTCCTTGTTGCTTATACTTACTAATTGCTCATATCTGAAGCAATCTGTAACATGATCATTTACAAGGCCGGTGGCCTGAAGGTGAGAATATATTATCACCGGACCCAGGAATTTGAAGCCGCGCCTTTTCATATCCCTGCTTATCTCCTCGGCCAAATCTGTCTTTGCCGGGATCTCCGCTTCGCTTTTCCATTTGTTTATAACAGGCTTGTAATCCACAAATCTCCATATGTAATCATAAAAGCTCCCGAATTCCTGCTGTATCTCAAGAAATCTCTGTGCGTTGTTGATTGAGGCCCTTATTTTTCTCTCATTCCTAATTATACCTTCATTGCTCATAAGCTCATGTACCTTTGCCTCATCGAAGGCTGCTACCGCAGAAGGGTCAAAGCTTTCATATGCCTTCCTGTAATTCTCCCTTTTCCTGAGTATGGTTATCCAGCTTAGACCGGCTTGCGCTGATTCCAACACGAGGAATTCAAACTGCCGGTTATCGTCAAAAACAGGCTTTCCCCATTCTTCATCATGATATTTCATATAGAGCTCATCCTGTCCGCACCATTTGCATCTGTTCATACCGGTTCCTCCTGCCTGGATTCTTTCATCTGTCCGGCGATATCAGAAGCTGTTACATCCGGATGATGATATCTTCCCAGTTTCTTGGTGTAATGCTTGACACCTATCGCCTGAGCCGGACAAAAGTTGAAGCAGGCATAGCAGTAATTGCATTCATCCTTGGTCCACTGTGGCTTGCCATCCATCAGCTTTATTCTGTTGGTCGTACATACCCTTTCACATAAGCCGCAGCCTGTGCAGCCTTCATCAAGAATAAAATTAAGCTTTGTCTTTGAATTCTCGTTCAAATTCCATATGAGCCTTGACAGCCAATAGTTGATTCCACTGATCTTCAAACCTTGAGCTTCAAATGTATTTGCTTCCTTGTCCTTCACTTTTTCTGCTATTTTATCGGTCAACGCCTTAGCCTCACTTAGCTTGACCTCGACAACGTCAGCTGTTATGTACTCCTCCCAGTCAAGTGTCATCAATGGTTTTGGAGCGACACCCTTAGGAGTGTTGTTGATCATCTCAACCTGATAATAAGCATTCAGGTTAATTTGTTGTTCATCAAGCAGCTTACCGAGATGCAAACCGGCCTTTCCGGGCAAACCCATATGTGTTGCAACCGCAAAAACATATTGTCCCGGTGTGCATCGCAATGTCTTGATGAACTTTACAACAGCACGTGGTACTGTGTTCATATAAATCGGATATACAAGCCCTATCCTCTCAGTATCAGTTTCTATATTCTCACCTGCATCACTCTTAAGCATAGGTACGACAAGAGCATCCGTCAAATACCCTGCAATATGCCTGGCAACTGCCAGTGAATTGCCTGTTCCCGAAAAATAGAACAATACATTTTTTGACATGACACACCTCCATTACAGAATCAGGCGCTTACAAATAACACCTACTATGGAAATATTACCATAGTAGGTGTTATGTTTCAATTGCAGACAGGCACACCTGTTTATCAAAATCAGATTTTATTGCTCATTGCCTTTGGCATGTGTGACAATAATAAATGCTGCCTCCCATGTAAGCTTCTTTTTTAATGATATCTCCACAAACGCTGCAGGGTTTATCCACAGTGTTCTTACTCAGTATCGTTCTGTATCCCCCAAAGCAGCCAAATATATCACGTTCTGTGTCCCTGCCGCCGTTGATGGTCATTTCTGCAAGCGTTGTTTTTACAGAGCTGAAAAGAATACTTTTATCTGCATCACTTAAGGTTTTCAGCTTTTTCTTCGGATGCATTCCTGCATTAAAAAGTATATCCTGCAAAACACCATTTCCAAGTCCCGGAATACGTTGCTCTGTTGCAAGCAATGCCTTTAGTGAAAGCCCATCAGGGCTTTGGCTGATTATATTATCGAAATAAGCTTCATCAAAATCTTCAGATAGAGGATCAGGTTTCTCTTTTGCCATAAGGTAATAGGGATTTTCATTTTGTCCGGCAGGATATGCCCATAAGCCGCCATACATCTGTACAGATGCTATAATAGATGAATAGTCCTCAAATTCAATATGTAACTGGTGCTTCGAAGGCAGCTTTTCTCCCTCCTGAAAATATGCAAGAGTGACACCGTCCCCCAGAAGAACACGTGCTCCATCAGCCATTATTTCAATCAAACCCCCATGGCTTACAGTCTTATCGATGACCTTATCATGCAGTAATCCATGATAAGCCTGGGGGTCGCCATAATACCAGGCAAATTTGTGAGGATGTTGTGCCGCAGTAACATTCATTATTCTTTTACTAACTATCATCTCATTAAGCTGCCGGGCTATTGACCTGGCCTCTGGAAGCTCAATCATGGAATATCCCTCCTATCCATTTTACAAAAAGCACCTTCTATGGAAATAATACCATAGAAGGTGTTTTGTTTCAATTATTGGCTATGACACAATTGTTTAAGCTACATATACTATATTGAAAATATCTTTGGATGGTGGTGTGATATGGTCGGAAATTCCGATTTCAACCCTTATGAGGGAGGTAAAGTACCCCCCTGCAGTGCTTTTTTGGGTAATATTGATCCTATAAAAAAAGATGGAAAAATCATATATAGGAATGAAAACAGAGTATTTTTCTTTATTAGTACGATCCTTGAAAGCAGCAACGTCATATACGCTCCCCCAGAACCGGAAACTACCAGTCCAATAACCGAGGAGCCCTTTACATCATCAAACCTCCAAATCAGCCTTGCTACTTTTATAATAGGCATGTATTTAAACCAGATTCAACTCGGTAAGCTAAAGTATGATGAAAACGTCCCCATTCATTCAAATGAAACGGCAGATGAATTTATCCGCCAGACACTGCAGGACCCGCCGCAAATAAATACAAACTATGCAACTACTTTATCCCTGATAATATCCCACTCAAATGCTGTTATTCCATTGTATACCCGCGCAATAAACATTACAGCCTTGAATTACTATATTCTTTTTGTCCTGAACAGACTCGAAAATAACCCGGGATTATTCTTCGGCAACAATTCCCTGGTTGAGGATAACCCTTTGAATTTTGACTTTGCTGCACTTAACCTACAAATCCCCCATGAAAAAAAGTAAGGCCAAAACTAATTAGCCTTACTTTCATTTATACCATGG
>CAZNMO010000038.1:0-624 GCA_964574195.1 uncultured Clostridiaceae bacterium
CTGGAGCTTACCGACTGCTGCAATCTGAATTGCGCAATGTGCTATCGCAGGTCATGGGATAAAAGCAACGGCAATATGGCGGAAGCGACGTTTGTAAAAGTGCTTGAAAATGTTTCAGGGCTGAAGGGGCTTAAAGAGATCGTACTTGGCGGTATCGGCGAACCGACAATGTCTCCACTGTTCTTAAGAGCAGTGGAGGCCTTTGAAAAATACGGCCTGACCATAACAACAAACGGTATAATAGACGAAAGTGCAAAAATTGAAGCCATGGCTGAGAAGGCTTCGAGGATCGTTTTCTCCATAGACGGCCTGGAGGAGCATTTTTACAGCATAAGAGGCGCAGGACTGGAGCAGGTATGCAGTACCATAAGGCGTATTCAGGATATAAAAAGGCAGCGCGGCAGTTCATTACCTGAGATATATATACAGTTTGTGCTATCTTCGGATAACAAGGAAGAGCTGCCAGGGGTCGTGAGCCTTGCCTCAGAGCTGAAGGTAAAGGGGCTCATCGTCTCCAACCTCATACCCATGACCGGGGAGGATGGCGAAAAAATATTATACTCCAGGTATCAGAATGATGATATGAAGGGGTATGTGGGCAGGATATGCAGAGGGTCCCTGAAA
>CAZNMO010000038.1:634-12384 GCA_964574195.1 uncultured Clostridiaceae bacterium
GCCGGACTGCAGGTAAGTCTCCCTCACTTCGAACTGAAGACTGAGCGGAGGTGCAGCTTTGTAGAAGCAGATGCGGTGTTTGTCTGTGCTTCAGGGGAAATAAGCCCCTGTCACCGGCTTTCACACCGATATGATGAATATGTATTCGGCAGGAAAAAGAAGGTACAGCCCTTCAGCTTCGGAAATATAGAAAGCAAGAGCCTTGAGGAGCTGTGGGACAGCCCGGCCTATGTCGAATTCAGAGATATGCTGTATTGTAGCCGCTATCCTTCCTGTATAGACTGCGATTATTCCGACGGATGCGATTTTGTAAGAAGCAGTGATATGGATTGCAACTGTAATACTCCTGCCTGTGGGGACTGCTTGTGGTCCAGGGGGATTGCGGTATGCGTTTAGGAGGAAAAGATGAATATCAGGGTAAAATTATTTGCTACGCTAAGGGAAGGCCGCGGTAAGGAAGTAATAGTGGAAGTGCCGGTGGATTCAAAGGTACATGACATCCTTGAGCGGATAAGAATAGACTTGAAGGATGTTGCGATCCTGCTGATCAACGGAAGGGACGGCAAGCCGGAGCAGGGGCTTTCCGAAAATGACCTTCTGTCGATCTTCCCACCTATAGGCGGAGGATGAAGACAAAATTAAATACTATTGCAAAACTACATAATTAGTAGTAAAATGGTTAAAAATAAATCAATAGACAAAATGCAGTGAAGGGAAAGACGTTAAGCGGTCTTATCAGAGAGTCGGCGGATGGTGTGAGCCGGCAGTCAGCTTATGAAGTTCTCCATCCCGGAGCAGTCTGCGAGGAGCAGTACCGGCACAGCCGTTATATTTATGAGAGAGTAGTAGATCATTTTACTGCTAATTAGGGTGGCAACGCGAAGGCCTTTCGTCCCTTTCAAGGACGAAGGGCCTTTTTATATTAACTAAAAATACTTTTATGCGGAATAATAAACATGGATTCAGCTGCCCGTCCGGAGTTCCCTTATACATCGGTTAAAAGCCACTGTGCTTAACATTATTTTATATTAAGGAGGTAAGTTTATGCTAGATATCAGAGCAATCAGATCCAACCCTGAAGAGATAAAGAGAAAGCTGGCCAGAAGGGGTGGAGAGTTCAGGATCGATGAGATACTGAAGCTGGATGAGGAAAGAAGAAATGTCATCTTTGAGGTGGAGGAGCTTAAAAGTAGGAAAAACAAGGTCTCTGAAGAGGTCGCCAAGCTGAAGAAGGCAAAGCAGGACGCAGAGGCAATGGTACTGGAAATGCGAGAGGTATCCGACAGGATCAAGGAAATGGATGACAAGGTAAGGGGGCTGGATGAGGAGATCACAAATATCCTTATGACCATACCCAACACACCCTATGACGGGATCCCAGACGGCCTCAGCAGTGACGACAATTTGGAGATCAGGAAGTCCGGGGAGCCTACGAAATTCGAATATGATCCAAAGGCTCATTGGGATATAGGCGTTGACCTGAACATACTGGATTTTGAAACCGCAGGAAAGGTCACCGGAGCCAGGTTCACCTTCTACAGAGGGCTTGGTGCAAGGCTGGAAAGGGCTCTGATCAATTTCATGCTGGATACTCATATCGATCATGGATACACCGAAATATTCCCGCCGTTCATGGTGCACAGGCGCAGCATGATGGGTACGGGCCAGCTGCCGAAGTTCGAAGAGGATGCCTTCAAGGTCGCCAATACCGACTACTTCCTGGTACCAACCGCAGAAGTACCGGTAACCAATATGTACAGGGAACAGATACTCAGCGGAAGCATGCTTCCCATAAAGCATACTGCATATACAGCCTGCTTCAGGGCTGAAGCCGGTTCTGCAGGAAGGGACACCAGGGGCCTTATAAGACAGCATCAGTTCAACAAGGTGGAGCTGGTCAAATTTGCAAACCCGGACAATTCCTATGAAGAGCTGGAAACACTGACGGAGGATGCTGAAAGGATATTGAAGCTCCTGAAGCTGCCATACAGGATCGTATGCCTGTGTGCCGGAGACCTGGGCTTCTCATCTGCAAAGACCTATGATATAGAAGTTTGGATGCCCAGCTATGACAAATATGTAGAAATATCCTCCTGCAGCAACTTTGAGGACTTCCAGGCCAGGAGAGCTGACATCAAATTCAGGCCGGATCCAAAGGATAAGCCAAGATTCATCCATACCCTGAACGGCTCAGGCCTTGCAATAGGCAGAACTGTAGCCGCTATACTGGAGAACTTCCAGCAGGGTGATGGAAGTGTAGTGATCCCTGAAGTTTTGAGGCCTTATATGGGCGGATTGGAAAGAATAAGCAAATAAAGACAAAGTTCAACAGGCTGTTGCATAATATAGGAAGAATGCGACGTAAGTAAAGAGTGGCAGGCAAAAGATTCTTCGCTGCGCTCAGAATGACGCTTAGCTGTCATCCTGAACGCAGTGAAGGATCATGACTTCAAAGCCCAGCCAGAGCCGTTCCACGCGCAACTCGTAACGCGCAACCCGCAACAAAATATGTCGCATCATTCTGCGAATACGCAGACTCATCTTCAGAGAATAAACGTATGTATAGAGCAGACAATATTGATATATATTAACTTCATATCACAATATTTGTTTATTGACACTCTAATATAATATTGCTATAATGTATATTGTTCACTCGAGGAGAGATGTTCGAGCGGTTTATGGAGCTGGTCTTGAAAACCAGAGGCGTGTTAAAGCGTCCGAGGGTTCGAATCCCTCTCTCTCCTCCATATAATTTCATATAAACTTTATGAAGTAGTCCAAGGAGAAGTACTCAAGTTTGGTCGAAGAGGCGCCCCTGCTAAGGGCGTAGGTCGGGAAACTGGCGCGAGGGTTCGAATCCCTCCTTCTCCGCCATCAAGTAAGTTATAACCAATGTTTATAAAAGACATTGGTTTTTTTATTTGCGTACAATTAAGGAGGGCATGAGAACCCTCAAAGAATGGCCATTGAGCCAGTAAGGACCAGTAGCTTACATATCTCGAGCAGCATCGGAATGCACTAATAAGTGCGGCTGCCGGCCACCCGGCTTCGAATCCCTCCTTCTCCGCCATCAAGTAAGTTATAACCAATGTTTGTTGAAAGCATTGGTTTTTTTATTTGCATAGGAATCAGGAGGGCATGAGAACCCTCCGCTAACTCCTTCCCTTGTTTGCCTCCTCATCGCCTTGCTCTGACTTTTCGATTATACTGGAGACCAGCCTGCTCTTTTTCATATTCGCTTCGAATTGGGGAATACTGTTTTCAAAGGTACCTAGGTTTTTATCGTTATTATCCATATTATCCTCCCTGTTTTTTATTTTAATTTGAGATTATTTTGCCCAATAATACCGTGATAAATATTGGTTTTACCTTCTAGTACAGGTGGATGGTGACAAATTCCAAAGGAATATACTATAATATAGCTATACTTTACAGTAGTTAAAATCAAGTACATTGCAGAAGAATGAACATATTTGTTTGGAGGCGAAAATATGAAAAAGCTGAAATTCATATACAATCCTTCCTCCGGTGACGGTAATTTCAAAAACAGGCTGGATTATATCATCGAAAGGTTCCAAAGGATGGGCTACATGCCAGTTCTTTTCCGCAGCGGGGATGCAAGAGAGCTGGATAAGGCTTTTTTTGATATACATGAGGATTATGAGGCTGTCTGTGTTTCGGGTGGTGACGGCACACTAAGCAGTGTAGTCAATATCATGGCCTCCATGAAGCTGAATCTGCCATTAGGTATATTTCCCTTCGGCACCGCTAATGATTTTGCAGTGCATTTGAACATTCCAAGGGATCTTGAAGCTTGCTGCGGAATAATCGAGGGTGGCAGGATCAAGAACGTCGATATAGGAAAGGCCAATGAAAGCTACTTCCTGAATGTATGCAGCGCAGGGCTGCTTACCGATGTGGCGTATAAAACCGATACAAATATGAAAAATGCCCTGGGCAAGCTTGCATACTATATGAAGGGCATAGAGGAAATACCCAAATTCACGCCCTTCAAGCTCAGGCTCCAGTATGAACACAAGATTATCGAAGATAACTTCCTGTTGCTGCTGATATTGAACGGTAGTTCGGCAGGAGGTTTCAACAGGCTTGCACCCCAAGCCAGGATCGATGACGGACTAATGGATATAATAGCCATAAAGAACACAAGCATTGCCAATATGTTTTCAATATTCCTCAAGATATTGAGGGGAGAGCACATAGGGGATCCAAACCTCTATACCTTCCAGACCAACAAGCTGGCTATAGGCTGTGATGGAAGCTGCGAAACGGATATAGACGGGGAGCGTGGGCCGGATCTACCCCTGGAAATTGAAGTGAAAAAGCATTTTTTGAAGGTGTTTGTGCCATAGAAAATAACAGGCTGCTGCAACATATCGGTTTGCAGCAGCCTTATTTGTTATCAGTCTATTTCGATCCCGTTATTATGAACCAGAATAAAGTTTAGAGATACGCTTCCAAAGGGTGTTATCACATTGCAGCTCCATGCAGGACAATTCATATACTTGAGAGATGCATCCGCAGCCATTATCGATACTGGCGGCTCCAGGATCACCAGATCCTCTATACCGGGGAATTTATGGATAGAGTTCCCCAAAATGATATTGGTGCTTTCAGCAAGTAAGTCATCGATGTACATTTCGGCTTCAGTATCCGAAACCTCCTCACCAATAATCACATTTTTCAGAAGTCTGACTGCGAGGCTTCTTTCAATTGTGAATATAAACCTTCCGCTTATAAGGCCTCTTATCCCTATAAAGCAGGTAAAATCCTTCAGCAGAATGCTTTCGACCTTAGTCGGAGCCTCTGCCTTCAAAGCATCAGCAGGGCACCTGAGCCTTTGCTCCAGAAAGCTCATAGTCGTGGCTATCGTAGGCTCCATAATGGAAGCGCCAGATAAGCCGAAGCAGCTTGCAGCAGTATCCTGGGGCAGCCGGAATAGGAAGCAGGTCCCCTTTCCTTGTTCTGCAGTTATAGTCATGATGCCTCCAAGCTTCTCAGTCTCTTCCTTCATGGAAGACAGGCCCATGCCCCTGCCGGATATATAGTCGGCAGAAGTCCTTGTAGAGATGTGGTTGCTTATCACAAATTCAAGGATCTTATCGTCCGACATGCTGCAGGCAAGCTCCTGGGAAAGCAATTCCCTTTGGATTATGACCTGCCGTAGGCTATCATAGTCAAAGCCTCTTCCGTCATCTGCCATTGCCAGGCAGATATGACTGCCCTCCAACCTTATATCAATGGATATGCTGCCATACTCCGACTTGCCTGCCTCTATTCGCTCTTCCGGGCTCTCCAATCCATGATCGAGCATATTCCTGAATATGTGTATCAAAGCTTTGGCAAAATCCTGATACCTGTCCGGATCGACCAGGATCTCTTCAGAAGTCATCTTTACCGGATCAAGCTGTTTGCCCATTCTGACCGCCAAGCCCTGTGCATATTCGGGCAAACCCTTGAGTATGTTCTTAAAGGGCTTCTGCCTAAGCTTGCGCAGCTCAGTAATTATCAGCCTGCACTGGTCGGTGGGCAGGGTACGGAGCAGCTTCTCTTCTATGGCTACAAGACTTTCCTTGTTGACCAGCAGTGTATTCTCCCTGTCCAGGAATTTATCGCCCAAGATATCCTGAAGTATTTTCATATCAAGAGCAAGCCAATCTTCAATATCCGCAGCCTGGAGCAATTCCCTCAGACTATCCGCAGCTAAGTCCTCCCTGCTATCCTTCAGTATAGAAAGCTCATTTTCAAGGGCATGCAGCTTTTCAACTATATTGGACATATCGAACAGGCAGAAGGTACCTTTAAAGGTATGTACGGCCCGGTATATTTCATAGAGAATCTCACGGGGCGGCCTGTTGCTGTCAAGCAGCGCCGAAAGCCTATACCTGCAGAAATCCCTGTAATCCCTTATGATCTCTGAGAAATCGTCGTAACTGGTAATTACCTTCACAACCATCTTCAGCACATTGCGTTCCTGCTCCACCTTGTTCTCCAACTGGCGCCGATAGGTTATGTCGGTGAGTATTACCATAATGACCTCTGAAGCATCAGCTTCCGTGGATCTTATTATCTTATAGGATATTTGGTACTGTCTGTCCCCAAGGGAGAACTCTTCCGGAAGCAGTGACTGGTATATGTCCCTCTGAAAAGCATCAGCCTCCTGAAGCAGCTTTACCAGTAAAGTCTCAAGGAAAGTCCTGTCTTCGGCGCTATATGGATATATAAGCTCTGGGAAGGGCTTTCCGGCTATATCGCAGTTGAAGATATTAAGACATTCAGAACTGAACTCTGAAGCTACCGATAGGTCGGAGCCGAAGGTCAGGAAGCCCTGTCCCGCATTATCCAGAAGGTTCCTGATAGAGGCAGTCCTTTCACGTATGGCAAGCTCCAGGCCTTTATTCCATTCCGACAATTTGTTGTGGGATTCGTTGATCTCCTCATAGGCTTCATGAAGAGCGTCGTTCTTGGCTTGTATATCAGAGGTATAAATCTTCAGTTTGTCATATACATCAGCGATCCTTCGTCCGAGGATGAATATCATGGAAAGCATGAACATGAACATTCCGTATGGTATTATGTACTGTGTCCAGGGAACCAGCCTGAAATACATTCCCAATATGTCATAGAAGCCGAAAAGTGTGAATATAGAAAAACCCCATAAAAATATCTTGGTATCACTGCTTCTGGTCCGGGAGTTCTTTGTAATAGTCACGAATATAGTGACTATACTAAGGGACAGGACTACATAATAGGCTTGCAGTGTATAAATGAAAGGTATGATCCTGGCTATGTCAAGCAGTAGAGTTATTGCAGTGAAGAGTATATGCAGCCTGTACATCATTTTCATGTAGATATTGCCCGGTGAGAATACCCACTCCACAAAAACCAGGAAGCCGACAGGCATCAGGTAGAAGGAGAGGAAAGCGACATACAGCCAGAACCTTGGAGAATAGAAGAACAGCTGCTTGAAATTGGTCTCGGCAAGCAGCCACAGTCCAATACTGATTGAAAACAACCCAAGGGCAGGAAATTCATAGTTGACGCTTTTTCTAAGGGCATAAACCAATATAAGACAGAAGCCAAGGAAGGCGAAAAGACAAATAAGCATTACATTGTCCAATTCGCTGGCTACAAGATAAGTCAAATGCTCAATCTGGGAGCCTATCTCGAACCTTCTAACAAGGCCGGTGTTCCTTGCAATGGTGGAGTGCATCCTCAGATATAGCTGTTTGCCCTGATAATTTTCAGGCAGACTGATAAGATGCCACGGTGAGCCGGGGGCTACCCTGTCATTATGCTCTTCAATATTGCCATAGCTGTATATGAGGCTATCCTCCAGATAGACCTGGAAAAGCTGGTCGTTGGTAGTGAACATTATGCTGGGAAGCTCGTACTCGGTATTTGGAAGCGTAGTACGCAGCCATATATCTCCGGTTTCGGATCTTCCCGGAGGCTGACCCGGACATTGGAAGGACGCCCAGCTGCTGTCCTCCTTACTGTCATATACCCACAAGGGCATCCCCTGTTCATTTTTCGGTGAGTCACCGTGTCTGTATTGCCAGCCATCTGAAATAACAGCCGGACGCGGAGGCTCTGCCATGATCATGAGGGACGCTATAATAATGATAGGTATCATTATCAGAAGCATCGCTATATTAATAGTTTTGTTGCGAAATAGATAAAACAAGCCCATTCCCCATTTCCCTCAAATTAATCATATAAATATGTTACAGAGTTCGACATAATATTATAAAATCCTGTTTATTGAATGCATCATCTATAGGTAAAGTAGAGATAGTCGGGGATCCAGGGCTCAAGAGCGCCATAACCCCTGGACTTAAGAGCTTCTATAAGACCGGTATCCTCAGGCAGCACTGAGGTCATGGGAGGAGCGGTACATTTTCCCCCAAGCAGCAGCAGATAATGATTCATATATGTATCGATACCTTCAAGGCTCTCGTCAAAAACGATGAAATGAGGCTCGCCCTTCAGCTTGAATAGCCCCTTGTGGCCGTTTATAGACAGGAAGCAGCCATCCTCCAGCAGTTCTTCATAAAGCTGGGGAGTGGGCTTCTGGAAATAGAATACAAAAGGCAGCAGGCCATCCCGCCTGCGGAGGTAATCAAGCCCTGTGAATTCCTCGTAGGAGGGAATCCAGCTTTCTATTTTGAAATCGCCTGGGGAAAGACCAGTGTCAGCTTCGGCGTAATCCTTCTGTACGAAGATATGCTCCTGTTCCAGTATGAAGCCCAGATGCTTCATCATGGTTATGCTTTCCACAGCAGAAATATGTGTGGAAAAGGCTATCTTGTCTATCAGTCCTGCCTTCAGGTCTTCCTTTGCCTTTTCAAAAGCCAGGAGGCCCAGCTCCTTGCCTATTCCTCTGCCGCGATAATCCTTGTGGGTGCGGAGGCCTTCCAGCCAGCCTGTACCATCATACAGTACAGAGTACTTGTCTGCCCCTATGACTTTTCCGGTATCGGTATCAACTGCGCCCAGGAACAGTCCCCTGTCATCGACCCATTTGTGGAAAATTTGGGGCAAATAGTCGGTGCCATCCCATATATCCTTGCACATGTCAAAAACATCCTGATAATCCTCGTGGGTAAGCTTTCTATATTCAATCATTTCCCATACCCCATTTATATAATTATTTTGCTTGTCTTTACTGCATTCAGAAGATTATTTACCAAAGGTCATACTGAGCGTAGCGAAGTATCTGAGCTCTATGGCAGGACCCGAAATTCTGCTACTAGATAATTATACTATATTTATAGATTTTTTGAATAATAATGATAAAATGGAAGTAGACTTTGCTAGAACAAATAAATAATCGTACGTATATATAAATAGATAAACAAAGGAGGTATGCTTGTGGAACTGGATAAATACAAGGTGGTCGAGGCCCAGGTGGACGAAGTGGAGCTGTCCAAAATGACCGAAGAGCAAAGGCAGCGGCTGGAAGAGATAATGAAGACCATCAACATAGAAGATTCCCAGTTCATACTCCAGTATGGAGTGGGAGCGCAGAGCCAGATAGCCGGCTTTGCTGACAATGTGGTAAGTGAGGTCAGGGGAAAAGACAGCGGATATGTGGGGGAGATACTTTCCGACCTCATGATAAAGGTAAAGGAACTGGATGTTGACGGAGTAAGCTCCGGGAAGGGCTTCATGTCCAAATTCCCTATCATAGGCTCCCTGGTCAACAATACGCAAAAATTTGCAGCCAGGTATCAGAAGCTGAGCACCGAGATAGAGAAGATCGTTGATGAGCTGGACAAATCAAAGATGCAGCTTCTGAAGGATATAACCCTTCTGGATTACCTTTTTGAAAAGAACCTTGAATATCTCGGCAACCTGAACTATTTCATAATGGCGGGCAACCTGAAGCTGAAGGAGATAAATGAAAAGGTGATTCCGGAAATGCAGGCCAAGGTAAAGGAAACCAACGATCCTGTGGATGCCCAGAAGCTTAACGATTTGGTGCAGATGGCAAACAGATTTGAGAAGAAGATCCATGACCTGAAGCTTAGCCGCATGGTCTCACTTCAGACAGCTCCTCAGATAAGGCTCATACAGAACAACAACCAGGTGCTGGTGGAAAAGATCCAGAGCTCGATACTGAATACCATACCCCTGTGGAAAAACCAGATCGTCATTGCGATCAGCCTTATAAAGCAGAAAAATGCTCTGGCTGTACAGAAGGAAGTCACTGATACCACCAATATGCTGCTGCAGAAGAATGCGGAGATGCTCAAGACCGGGTCCATCGACCTGGCGAGGGAGACGGAGCGTGGAGTGGTTGATATAGAAACACTGAAAAAGGTCAATGTGGACCTTATAGCAACCATAGATGAAACCCTCAACATACAGAAGGAAGGAAGACTTAAGAGGCAACAAGCCGAAGCGGAGCTTGTAACCATAGAAAAGGAGCTCAAGCAGAAGCTTATAGGCAATGCATAAAAACTATTTTCATTTATTAGAAAGGTGTGGAGTTGACGAATGAATCAGAGATGGAGCCTGGACAGACTTTATGTATCCTTTGACTCGGAAGAGTTCAAAAGGGATTATGAAAGCTGTGTAGCAGGGATCGGGGAGATCCAGAAGTGGGCAGAGGAAAACCTGAAGGATTCCAGTGATGCAGCCCGCAAGCTGAAGGAGTATGTAAAGACCATAAACAGTTTTTATACCCTTTATACCCGCCTCTATAGCTATGCACAGCTTACCACAAGTGTGGATGCAAAGAATGAAAAAGCCCTGAAGGTGATCGACAAGCTGGAGGAGAAAGCCACGGAACTGACCAAGCCGCAGGTCAATTTTGAAAAATGGCTTGTGGCTGTGGAGAATGTAAAAGAAATAATATCAGGAGACGGCTATCTCTCGGAATTTGAGTTCTTTTTCCATGAGATACTTCAAAAGAGCAAGTACCTTCTCAGTGAAAAGGAAGAGATACTTATATCCAAGATGGAAAACACCGGCTCTGCCGCATGGGAGAAGCTGCAGGAGCTGCTGACCTCGACGATGCTGGTGGATATTACCATAGACGGGGAGGACAAGAAGCTTCCTCTGCCGGTGGTCAGGAACCTGGCATACAATAAGGATGGTAAGCTTAGGAAAACTGCCTATGATGCGGAGCTTAAATCCTACCTCAAGGTAGATGAATCCGTGGCCGCCTGCCTGAATGGTATAAAGGGAGAAGTCCTGACCATATCAAGGATGAGGGGCTACAGCTCACCGCTGGAAAAGACAGTCATGGACTCGAGGATGGATATGGAAACTCTCGATGCAATGCTGACAGCCATGAGGGAAAGCCTTCCTTACTTCCACAAGTATTTCAGGAAGAAGGCAGAGCTTATGGGCTACAAGAACGGACTGCCCTTCTATGAAATGTTTGCTCCCATGGGGGATGTGGATATACAGTTCACTTATAAGGAAGCAAGGGATTATATAGTAGAGAACTTCAGGACCTTCAGCGACAGGCTGGCAGACTTTGCCGCCCATGCCTTCGACAACCGTTGGATCGATGCGGAGCCTAGGGAGGGCAAAAGAGGCGGAGCCTTCTGCGAAAACCTCCATCCTATAGGTGAGAGCAGGATACTTTCGAACTTTGACGGCAGCTTCAGCAACATGACCACGCTGGCTCATGAGCTGGGACACGGCTATCACGGGGCCTGCCTGATGCAGGAGCAATTCCTCAACTCGGATTATCCGATGCCTATAGCGGAGACTGCATCCATCTTCTGCGAGACCATAGTAAAGGAAGCAGCCCTGAAGAAGGCCAACAAGGAAGAGACCTTCAACATGCTTGAAAACGATATAGCTGACTCAGCCCAGGTCATTGTGGATATATACAGCCGATTCCTGTTTGAAAGCGAAGTATTCAAGAGAAGGGAAGAAGGCGCACTTTCGGTCAATGAGTTGAAGGAAATAATGCTTTGGGCACAGAAGGAAGCCTATGGAAACGGCCTTGACCATGATCAGCTGCATCCATACATGTGGCTCTGTAAACCTCATTACTATAGTGCAGAATACAATTTCTACAACTTCCCCTATGCCTTCGGACTGCTGTTCTCAAAGGGACTATATGCAGAATACCTTAAGAGGGGCAGTGAATTTGTAGCCGATTACGACAGGATGCTGTCTGTGACAGGCAAGCTGAACATAGCCGATGTGGCGAAGGTCATGGATATAGATATAAGAAAGGTGGACTTCTGGAGAAGCTCCATAGA
>CAZNMO010000038.1:12394-27348 GCA_964574195.1 uncultured Clostridiaceae bacterium
GCTGATAAAGAAGGACATTGAGAGGTTCATAAATCTCAGATAAGACATAGTAAACGGCATGATACCATAGGTATCATGCCGTTATTTTTTCTAGCAGCAGCCCTTTCCACCCTTAAGAAGGCTTCCGTTGTCACAATTGGGCGCAGTCTTATGAAAAAGCCCGTTCAGCACCGCTACTGCGCAGCCTACACCTACCTGTACGGAAATGGCTCCTGACGGGCAGTTTTTTGCACATGCGCCGCACTCCATACACAGATCCTTATCGGTGATGAAGGCTTTTCCATCATTCATGACCATTATCCTGTGAGGGCACACCAGGGCGCACATTTCACAGCCTATGCATTTTTCTCCATCCAACTCCAGGGTGGACACATTTTTCAAATATCTGTGTTCCATATAAGTACCTCATCAGCCCAGGAACCGCATAACGCCTTCCACAGCCAGGAGCATCAATCCCAGAGCTGCTGCGGCGATATATGATCTGAGGGCATATTTCATTTCCTTCTTTACACCGGACAATGAAGTATAAGTGGTGGAGCCGGTGAAATTCAAGCTCAAAAAGGAAGTCAGTGAAGTTGTTGCAAGCAATACCACGACCTGTAACGGCAGACCTGCACCGGAATATCCGAAGGCCCCCGGAAGCAGCAGTACAAGCAGTCCGGGCAGCAGCCCCACAAGCAGCCCCTTCATTGCAAAGGAGCGGAAGGGTATCCAGGGCAGCAGCAGAGGCACTGCGACACAGCCCAACAAAAAGGAAGCAAGGAAGGGTATGAAATTCAAAGCTGCAGTACCCAATGCAGTTAACAGGGAAGGATGCTTGCCAAAGCCCAGATTCAGGACCAGCAAAGCACCAAAGCATCCAAGCATCGGTAACAGGCTGTGTACCAGCTCGACCGGGACAACAGCCGCCCTTTCCCTGAAGCCGAATTTTACTCTTCTCATTTCATCAGTTGCCTTCATGTCATTGAAAAGGAAATCCTTTATATCAGCGGCTCTGACAGGGCCATATACCACCTTGAAGCCGCAGAGCCGGAAAACCTCATGGGCAGCTACCCCCGGTGCTCCAAGCTGTGGGAGTATCAGTACATTATGTGAAACAAGCCTCCTGAGCCGCAGGGCATTTATCCTGCCGGCCAGCTCGGCGGTGCCGAAGGAGCCTTTTCCTGCAGCGCACCATACATTTATACCATTGGTATCCAAAACAGCGATCCAGGCGCTTATTCCCTCCAGCTCGCTTCTGAGGCTGTCAAAGGTAAGCTTGTAATTGGCGGTCACAAGCACCGGTGAAGTGCTGTCCGGCTTACCTGCGGCATATAGCCCCGGAGGGATGATATAGTTGTCGCGCCCTATTCCAAGGCGCACTTTTATACTGCCGGTCCTGTCAAAGCTGTCCAGCACTGTGGCGATAACAGGTATCCTGGCTATAGGAGTGTCGATATAGCCTGTTATCCAGGCTGGTGCAGGCTCCAGCAGCTTCAAATAGTCATATGCGTTTTTCAAGGTTGCCGTGCAGTTGGACCCAACTGCCTGCTGTGAGGTATCTCAGCAATTCTGCTTCTTTTCCTCTGTCACAGCGACCACCTCCTATCTTCTAGCTTTTCCGGTCATGTGTTCTATTTTGATTTTGAATATCCTGGTTCTGTCGGAGGAGTTTTTAATGTATTTCAGACCCTCTTCGGTAAACTCAGGAGAATACTTGGCAATGACAGTCTCCAGTGCTGCCTGCTTCTCTTCGCCAAAGGCTTCTGACGCTTCACCGAAAACCACGACGCTTTCATAATTGACGGAAAAGCTCTGGGGAAGGGGAGTAGTTTTTCCCACTACACAGAAGGAAACCTTGTTGTTGTATCCAATGTTGTCCAGCTTCTGACCTACGGTGGCACTATGGAAATATATGCAGCCGTCGGCACAGGCAAAGCTCAGCGGCACACCATAGGCATAGCCGTTGCTCCCTGTTGTTGAGAGTACGCCGTACTGTGCTTCCTCCAGTACCCTTAGGGCTTCTTTATCATCAATTTTTCTGTCCTGTCTTCTCATTTCCTTGAACATCATTATCAACTCCTTCAACTTTATTATGGGCAAGGCTAGGGTCGTTGTCAAATAATTTGGATCCATATATAAATAACAGTTGCTTTCTGGTAAAATGACATTATATATAACGGTTCAATATTATGTAAGGAGAAGTGTTATGAAGCTGATTGATTTGCACTGTGATACCATTTTAGAATGTGTGGATACTGAGGGTAAGGTCAAACTATCCGGGAACGACCTCTGCATAGATGTGCAGAAGCTCAGGAAGGGCGAATCCCTGGCACAATTTTTTGCCATGTATGTGGATCTGGCTGTATATGCAAAACCCCTGGACAGATGTTTGGACATGATAGACTACTTCTACAGGGAGCTGGAGGAAAACAGCGATTATATAGCTTTTGCCGGGAGCTCTATTGATATGAACAGGAACAGCGACCAGGGAAAGCTATCGGCATTCCTGACCATAGAAGAAGGGGGAGTCATAGAGGGCAAGCTGCAGAACTTGAGGAATCTGTACCGGCTGGGCGTCAGGCTCATTACCCTTACCTGGAACTACCCAAATTGCATAGGCTATCCCAATTTCGACTGGGTCCATCGCGATAAGGGACTTACTGCCTTTGGAGAAGAGGTGGTAGCCGAAATGAACAGGCTGGGGATGCTGATAGATGTAGCACATCTTTCGGATAAGGGTTTTTACGACGTGGCTAGGCTGTCCCGGAAGCCCTTTGTGGCTTCCCACTCAAATGCAAGGGCTATAGAGAATCATTGCAGGAACCTTACCGATGATATGCTTGTGCTGCTGGCTGAAAAGGGCGGAGTGACCGGTCTTAACTTGGAACCTACGTTTCTTGGAGACAGAGGCGACCTGGAGGCAATGACAAGGCACATAAGCCACATACGAAAAGTTGCCGGAATTGATACGGCGGCCATAGGTACGGATTTTGACGGCACTATGAACCTATCATATATCAGGAACACCGGGGAAATGGGAATGCTCTGTGATGCTCTGGATAAAGCCGGCTTTACTGAGGGAGAGATAGAGAAGGTGATGTACAAAAACGCCGAAAGAGTCATCAGGGAAGTGCTGGGATAAGGATTGACATTTGCCCTGCAAGCGAATAAAATGATTATGTATTACAATGCTATCAGAAAGGTGGTGCGAAGCTTGAACAGGAATTACCTGGTTGACAGAAGGGAAAGGCAGTTGAATTCCTATATCGTTTCTGGAAAATCCTATGCAGGACAGCTCAAAGGGATAAGTCTGCCCATTTTTAATATGTTATGTCAATCAAGTAAGTACAAGTCTTTGCATGGAACCATATAACTTCAGCGGATGAAGTGCCATGAGTAGATAATATTTACTCATGGCTTTTTTATTATATAGAATAGAAGGAGAGATATAAATGATAGCATTATCAATGAAGGATATAGAAAAATACTACGGGGCCAATAAGGTCCTGCACAATATAACCCTGGAGATAAATGAAGGAGAAAAGGTCGCCATAGTAGGAAGGAACGGCTGCGGCAAGACTACACTGTTCAGACTTGTAGCGGGCACCGAAAAATATGAGAAGGGGATGCTGGCCCTGAGGAAGGGCATCAGGATAGGCTACCTTGAGCAGATTCCGGAGGGTTTTGAGGGCTTCAGCGTATACCAGGTGCTCCTGGATGGGGTGCAGCAGGTCATGAGTCTGAGGGCTGCTCTCGCTGAAATGGAAAAGGCAATGTCTGAGGAAAAGGATGAGGCACTGCTCAATGGGCTGGTTGAAAGGTATGGAAGGCTTGCGGAGCAGTACGAGGCCATGGAGGGCTACAGCGTCGAGAGCAGGGTGGATATGATCACGGCAGGCCTCAAGATACCCAGGGCAATGTATGAACTGGACTTTGAAAAGCTCAGCGGAGGAGAAAAGACCAGAGTGCTTTTTGCCCGCATCCTCATATCCCAGCCGGAGCTGTTGCTCCTTGACGAGCCGACCAACCACCTGGACACCGGCTCCATCGAATGGCTGGAAGGCTTCATTAAGGACTGCGGCGGAACCGTGCTCATTATCTCCCATGACAGGTATTTCCTTGACCGGGCGGTAGGAAGGATCATAGAGGTGGAGGACGGAGAATGCCAGAGCTATGAAGGAAACTACTCGTATTATGTCAGAGAGAAGGAGCGCAGGCTGCTGGTGGAATTTGACAACTACCAGGATCAGCAGAAGAAGATAAAAAAGATGGAGGAAGCCGTCAAAAGGCTGAGAGATTGGGGCAACAGGGGAGATAATGAGAAATTCTTCAGGAAAGCGGCCTGTATACAGAAAGCCATTGACCGGCTGGAGAAGCTGGAACGTCCGATACTTGAACGTAAGGGAGTAAATATAAGCTTTGAGACAGAGGGACGGAGCGGCAAGGATGCCATAGTCTGCCAGAGCCTGGGAAAGAGCTATGGCACCAGACAGCTTTTCCGCAACGTTGATATGCTGGTCAGGTATGGTGAACGGATAGGGATTCTAGGCGCCAACGGCACCGGTAAAAGCACCCTGATAAAGCTGATGCTGGGTCTGGAGGAAGCCAGTGAGGGTAGCGTAAAGCTGGGTTCCAATGTCAGGCTGGGCTATATGGAGCAGAATATAGAGTTCGAGGATGAGAGCAGGACGGTACTGGAGGAATTCCGATCTACCCTTACCCTGACCGAAGGTGAGGCAAGAGGTCGGCTTGCACGGTTCCTTTTCTACAAGGACTCGGTATTCAAGCGGCTGTCAGGGCTCAGCGGCGGGGAGAAGGCAAGGCTCAAGCTGGCTGAGCTTATGTACGGCGGCATTAATCTGCTGATACTGGATGAGCCGACCAATCATCTGGATATCGATACCAGAGAGGCTCTGGAAGCGGCACTGGAGGACTTTGAGGGTACAATAGCATTCATATCCCATGACAGGTACTTCATAAACAGACTGGCTGACAGGCTGTACAACCTTCAGGAGGGAACCCTGGTGGAGTACTGCGGTGATTATGATGCTTTCAAGGAAGCGCTCAACAAAAGGACTGAGGCCGCGATAGTGAAGGAGGTCAAACCGTCAATACCTGCAAAGAAGCCGGCGGTAAAGGCAGATAACAGTGCGAAAAAGCTGCAGGAGCTGGAGACGGCTATAGAGGAACTGGAGCAGCTGGTCAAAGGTATCAGGGGAGAGCTGAATTCTGCTGATAAAGCTTCGGATTATGTGTTTTTACAGGAAACCGCAGACAGACTTGCGGAAAAGGAGGCGGAGCTGGAGCTGCTGTATGAGAGCTGGCAGCAACTGCTTTAAGACTGAAAACAAGCTTATTTACATTCATGGATAGAACCTGTACATGCCTACTTGTATATACTGTATTAGGCGCTACAGCACATGCGTTCTGGCGCACATTTCGCGCAAGCGCTCATTGAATACCGTAATATCACAAGAAATGGCGGTGGTCTGCATGAAAGTAGGAGATCTGGTAAAGGTGAATGACGCCAGCGATTGGTGCGGGCTGTATGGTGTCATAGACAGGCTGTACGGGGATACTGCCTTTGTATTTTGTATCAAAAGGCCCGGAAAGCTTCATCCGGTATCCCTGGGGCAGCTGCAGAAGATCAGCTTCAAAATAAAGGATAACAAGCGATAAAGTGCGGAATGAATCTGGAGAGTTTTCCCTGTCATTTTTTTAACAATAGGCGAAAGGATATTGACAGTTAAAGCCAGTGATAGTATAATTAATTTTGTTTATGATAAGTCTAAAGATTCAAAAATTTGAATCAAAGGCAGATCGTAAATTCATATTCTATAGAAACTCCAAAAAAATAAGTTATTTTGAGCTATTGGTATCTCCCCCATAGCTTTTTTTTTGCATTTTTTGAAAACATTCCTTGCTAATTACCGTATATACCATTGTATTGGAAAAATGATAACATGCAGTAATTAATAGGATAGAGGTGCACAATGGGAGTCATATTCAAATTCACGATCCGAAATATTAAAGAGAAAAAATTCAGGACCTTCCTGATACTCTTTTCTATAATGATGTCTTCTGCCCTGTTCTTTGCCTCCGGTGCAATGTCAGGCTCGGTGGGACAGATCATAGTCGACAGGATAAGGAGCTCGGTAGGGGCATCGGAAATAGTGATCTACGCCAATGAAAAATCCCCGTCCGGGTATATGACCACAACTGCGGCAGAGGGCTTCAACGAAGATATGGAATTCATAACCGGAGTGGTCCAGGGCCAGGGCATTTATGAGCAGGGAAAGGATGAGGTGGTCCGGATAAGCCTGAACGGCTACCAATTGGAAGAGCTGCAGCAGATGAACCCCATCCTGCTGGAAAAGGAATCCAAGCTGTACCCCTTCAACGGTAAAAAGATAATACTCAGCAGTGCGACTGCCGGGAAGCTGAAGCTGGGGCTAGGGGACACCATGGAGCTGGAGATAAACGATACCAAATATAAATTCACAGTCTCGGCAATAGCTCAGCCCAAGGGGATATTCCTGGAGGACGGGAGATCCAATAATGCGGTTGTGCCAAAAGAACTGTTGGCTACCCTATACGATGCAAAGGGGCAGGTATCCTCCATACATATGAAGCCAAAGGACATGGCCCGGAAGCAGGAGCTTATCGACAAACTATCCGATGCATACAAAAGGTACACTGTCATGGAGACCATTCCTGCAGATGAGATCAAGAGGAATTCAGCCACCTTCAATGTACCCTTCATGATGATGGTCATAATGGTGCTTGCTATAAGCATATTCATCATATACACCTCCTTCAGGGTAATAACCACTGAAATGCTTCCGGTGATAGGCACCTTCAGGAGCATAGGAGCTACCAAAAGGATGACCGACCTGGTGCTGTTGGCGGAAAGCATGGCCTACGGTACGGTAGGAGGCTTGCTGGGCTGCTTCATGGGCATAGGGGTACTGCGCCTGATGGCGGGTATGATGCTGACAGAGTCGGACAGGGCGGCAGGCTTCTCAGCCAATGTGCAGTATGATGGGTCACAGCTGCTTATGGCGTTTTTACTGGCACTGGCCCTTTCGGTATTCAGCTCACTTGTACCCATCATCAAGGTATCAAGGATACCGGTAAAGGACATAGTCCTTAATAATATAGAGAAGGTAAAGAGGAAGAAGACCTACAAGCTCTGGCTGGGGCTGCTGTTCCTGGCTGCGGTGCTGGTGGCGCCAAGGGTAGCGCCCAGGGACCTGGCGGTGACCGTCGATATGGTATGTCTCATATTGGCCTCAGTGTCAGTGACGCTGTTGATCCCTTACATTACCAATGTTTTTGTAAAGCTGTTCGAGCGGACCTTCGTATTCCTTTTCGGCAATGAAGGGACCATGGCAGCCAAGAACCTGAGGGAAAACAAAAGCGTGATGAACAACATATCGCTGCTGGCCATGGGGATATCGGCCCTGCTTATAATAAACACCATAAGCTTCAGCGTATTCAAGGAAGTAGCCAATGCTTACAGGACCTTCAGCTATGATATAGAGATGGGGATCCCGGACCAGGACAGGCAAAAGCTGAGCCTGGTGAGCAGGATAGACGGAGTTTCGGATGTATACGGCAACTACCAGGTATATGACACCGAACTGGCTGACGGTAAAAACAGGATAAGCTGCATTATAGGCGCCGAGTCGGGCAAATTTGATGATTTCTTTGAAGTGAATATAATGGGCGACAAGAAACGGCTTCTCCAGGGGCTGGACACCGAAAGAAGCATAATTCTTTCCAACGCCTTGAAATATAAGTTCGCTGTGGATATGGGAGACGATGTGGTACTTAAGACAAAGACCGGCGACCGTGCATACAAGGTCATAGGCTTCTGCGAGACCCTGATGTACAACGGACAGCTGGCTATAGTATCAGACAGATATCTGAAATCCGACATGCAGCTCAAATATTACAACGACATACTGGTAAAGACCTCCAAGGCTCCTGAGGAGGTCAAGGAGAACATCGTTGGTTTCTTCAGCAACCAGGATATATATATAACCACCATTGATGAGATGGAGCAGCGCAATAACGAATCCAATGCTGCATTGTTCAGCATTTTCAGGATATTTTCAATAATGGCCATGGTAATAGGGATATTTGGAGTATTGAACAATTTTGCCATCAGCTTCATGGAAAGGAAACGTTCACTGGCAATGTACCGCTCTCTGGGTATGAGCAAGCCTCAGATAATAAAGATGATATTCATCGAGGCTCTTTCGGGAGGATTGGTAGGCGGAGCGGTAGGCGTGCTCTCCGGAGTGGTGAACATATCCGTCATTCCATATATGATGAGATCCATAGATATGCCGATCCCGATACATTACTCCCTGGTACTGCTGGCAGGCTCGCTTGTGGGAGGTGCAGCAGTTACACTCATAGCATCGGTGAGCCCGGCGCTAAAATCCTCAAGGCTCAATGTCATTGAAGCCCTTAAATATGAATAGGAGCATCAAACTTCAAATAATAGAAAAGGAGCAGCTAAAATGCAAGGAATAATAGAGGCGGAAAGCCTTAACAAGACCTATAAACTGGGAAGCCTGGATGTGGAAGTATTGAAGGATATAAACCTTAGTATAGCCTCCGGTGAGTTTGTATCGATAATGGGTCCTTCAGGCTCGGGAAAAAGCACACTGCTTTACCTGATCGGCGGACTTGACAAACCCACCTCCGGAAGTGTCAGGATCAAGGGCAGTGAGCTGTCCGACATGAAGGACAAGGAACAGAGCATAATGAGAAGAAGGGATATCGGTTTTGTATTTCAGTTTTACAACCTGATACCCAATCTAAATGTCGAGGAGAACGTTATGCTGCCGGTGCTGCTGGACGGCAAGAAGCTGAAGGATCACCGCAGAAAGCTGGATGAGATACTTGAGGTGGTGGGGCTTTCGGACAGAAGGGCTCATACCCCCAGGGAGCTGTCCGGGGGGCAGCAGCAGAGGGTTGCCATTGCAAGGGCTCTTGTCAATGAGCCGGATATAATACTCGCGGATGAACCCATAGGGAATCTGGATACCAGGACAGGTATGGAAGTAATGGAGCTTCTGCAACGTATAAATAGAGAAAAGGGAAAAACCATAGTGCAGGTAACACACTCAAAGGAAGCCGCAGACTATGGCAACAGGGTCATAAACGTCAGAGATGGGAAGGTGTGGGAATAATGAAGAAAAACTTATTGCTCCTGGTGATAGCAGGATTGATGCTCATATCCACTGCATGCAGCAAGCCTGCGAAGGATGTAGCCGCCGAGGCGACCCCGACTCCGGAGCCGGAGAAGACTGTGGAAGCCTTTGGTATAATCGAAGCCAACAATATCCGGAATATAAGCCTGGACGTGGCTGCAGAGGTCGAAGCGGTAAATGTCAAGGAAGGCCAACCGGTGAAGAAGGGGGATATACTCCTTACGCTCAATATGAAGGATTATCTTGAGAAGATAAAAAGCAGACAGTATGACTTAAGCGTACTGCAGCTGGAAGCCAAGAAGCTGGATATGCAGAATGCAAATCCGGACATAGATAAGCTGAAAAACGACCTGGCTTTTGCCAATACACAGCTTCAGAAGGCAACAGCGGAGCTGGAGAATCAGAAGAAGCTTTACGAATCAGGCGCAGTTTCACAGTATGAGTATGACACTTATGTAAAGGCTCTGAATGACAAGTCCAAAGCGGCGGAGGATATAAAATTCCAGCTGGACAGCACGCTGCGCAGCAATGATCTGGAGCTGGCGATACAGAAGGAAAGAGCAGCAGCCATACAGAGTGAGATAGCACAGATGAAGGAAAAGGTGGACAGCAGCAATATATCCGGAAATAACATAGTATGCGATGTAAACAATGGGATAATATATGAGCTGGGCTACAAGGCCGGAGATATAGTGGATCCGGAAGTGAAGATACTGAGCGTACTGGACCTGGACACACTGGTGGTAAAGGCGGACGTGGCAGAGGAATTCATAAAGGATGTGAAGCTTGGCGCAAAGGTGGATATAATACCCGTTGCGGATAAAGCCAAGGTATACAATGGAAAGGTGACCTCCGTATCCAAAAAGGCCATCGCAAAGAATGGGGAAACAGTTATACCCGTTGAGATATCCATAGACAACAAGGACAGCTTCCTTCTCCCAAACTTTAACGTGGATGTGAAAATTTATACAGAATAATCAAAAAAATATGGAACAATCTTCTGGAGTATTCGTCTAACTGTAAAACAGAACGGAAATCAATACACAGTGTATTACGAATATAGGAAGGTGAAGGGTAATGAAGAATATAGGAATATGGGGAAAGCTCATCCTGACAGGCTTGCTGGCGCTATGCATAGCATTGCCTGTTTTTGCTTATACGCGGGAGGATAGCTTCAATACACTGCCGGCACTTGCGGCAGTTTCCTCCGATGCAGCCCTGGAGGTCCCCTTTGACGGTGAGCTTATGGCTTCGACCATCAATAGAGCCAATGTATATGTCACCGATGAGAAGGGGAACAGGATGCCGGTAGACAGAAGGATGGGAAACGGCAACAGGTCGGTGATAGTTTCGCCCATCGGCAGCTACCAGGTGGGAAAGACTTATACGCTTTACATAAGAAAAGCTGTCAGATATACAACAGGAAAGGAATTGGCAAGTGGAGCAAAGCAAAGCTTTACCGTTACCAGTAAAGCAGTGGAGCCGCTGCCGATAGTGGGAAGCTCCGAGAACCTGAAAAAGCTGCTGGAGACGGCTATGCAGCAGAACGACCTGATTTATGGGACAAAAAAGCTCAGGAACGGTGTGGTAACCTTCAGCTTTGATGAAGCAGCCCTACAGCCCGCAGCCGCTGCAGCCGAAAGCGGAGCTGCCACGAAGCAGGAGGCCAACTCCGCCTCACAGGATTACTCAAAGACAAATGTCCAGGTCCAGGGAGTGGATGAAGCGGACATAATAAAAACAGACGGACGATATCTGTACCAGGTGAACAATAACAGAATAATCATCGCAGAGGTATACCCGGCAGACAAGATGAACCTGAAGTCATTCATAAAGCTTGATGGGGAGAACATAATACCCGCAGAGCTTTATCTGGATGAGAAGAGGCTCGTTGTAATAGGCTCCTCAGATGTACCGATACCCATGAAGGACTATAAACAGCAGTCCATACTGCCAGGAGAGTACCATCCGACTTATCACAACAGTACAGTGAAAATGCTGGTCTATGATATTACAAACAAGGCTGATATAAAGAAAACAAGGGAAATAGAGCTGGAGGGAGATTATCTGTCTTCAAGGAAGATCGGCTCCAGGCTCTATCTGGTATCAAACAGGCACCTGAATTATTACGGAATATATGAGAGCAGGGAAATGAACGATACGCCCTCCTACAGGGATACTGCCGTAAAGGACAGCTTCATCAGCATACCCTATGACAAGATAGGGTATTTCCCGGGCTCAATAGCACCCAACTACATGATCGCTGCAGGAGTCGACCTGGATAAACCGACCGAAGGCGTACACGTCTCCACCTACCTGGGTTCAGGAGAGAACATATATGCATCGGCAGAGAGTTTTTATGTGGCCGTGACCAGGTATGAACCTGTTGTTTTAAACCCTGAGGGCCCTGTAGTATACGATTCGGCAGTCATGGTAAAGCCTGCACCCAGGACCAGTGATAGAGAGACTGAGATCTACAGGTTTGCAATGAACGGCGGAAAGCTGGACTACACAGGCAAAGGCCAGGTACCCGGCTCGATACTCAATCAGTTCTCAATGGATGAGAGCAAAGGCTTCTTCAGGATAGCTACCACCAAAGGCAGTCTGTTTGGAGAAGGGGAGAACATATCAAAGAACAACATGTACGTATTGGATAAGGAGTTGAAGATCAGCGGCAGCATTGAGGACATAGCTCCCGGGGAGAAGATATACTCAGTAAGGTTCATGGGAGACAGGGCTTACATGGTGACCTTCAGGAAGGTGGATCCGCTGTTCGTCATAGACCTGAAGGATCCGAGGAAGCCGGCAATACTGGGAGCCCTGAAGATACCCGGTTATAGTGATTACCTGCATCCCTACGATGAAAACCATATAATAGGCTTCGGCAAGGATACCATAGAGCTGGTCAATGAGGGCTGGGGCAAACCTGGCAGCACCACAGCCTACTATCAGGGTATGAAGGTGGCCCTGTTCGATGTAAGCGATGTGAGCCACCCAAAGGAGAAATTCAAGGAGATAATAGGAGACCGGGGTACAGACTCAGAGCTGCTGAACAACCACAAGGCGCTGCTCTTCTCCCGTGAAAAGGAGCTTTTGGCCTTTCCGGTGTCGGTAATGGAAATAGAGAACGGGGGCAATGTTACGGATGGAAATATGCCTGCATACGGAAGCTTCAGCTTCCAGGGGGCATATGTATATAATCTGGATCTGGAGCAGGGCTTCAGGCTCAGGGCAAAAATAACACATTTGAGCGATGAGGATTACAAGAAGGCTGGAGAGTACTGGTATGACGGCAGCAAGAACGTCAAGAGGATAATCTATATAGGAGACACCATATATACTATATCCGAGGACATGATAAGGGCCAATGACCTGAAGGACATGAAGGACAAGGGGACGCTGCTTATACCATAGCAGATAGGCTTCCAAAAAAGATGAGAGAAAAGCATGGCATATCGATTTGCAATACATTTGTATTTATGATATACCATGCTTTTTCTTTTCCCTGAAACAGGATATTACAGTGATAATATCGAATATAATACTATTACTCTGGTGGGAAATAAATGACGTAACGGGAAATTTCCCAGGGAAACCTGTAGATATTTCCCGGGAAATAAAACATATTGTTGAAGGAAATAGAGGGTTTTGTAGAATAAAGGGAAATGGGTATCGGAACATATAAAAATGATTATTGGGGGGAAGCCTTAATGTTTCAGAATGATGCCTTAGTCGGTAACACCATTAAAGTCAATGATGCGCTGGTAAGAATATTCAAGCTGCTGCTGGTAGCCGGTGCGGCTTTTGTCATTCTGAAAGCGACAGGGTTTATCATCCTGCCATGGCCGTATGTCATAGCTGCTGCTGCGGCAATCGCAATTTTGTGCCTGGTCCCCATAGCCTGCAGGCATTTCAGGATGGATACTGCAGTGGTCAAACAAGCCGGATTGTATAGCATGTGCATACTGTGCATCTGCAGCTACTTTATCCTGGGAGGCGGCTTCCTGGTGCTGCTTGTCATACCTGTGGGTTTCGCCTGTATGTATTTTGACATGAAGCTGATCAGGAATGCTGTGATCCTTTCAGCGATTGGATTTGCTCTGGAAGCGGCAGCAGGCGGCTTTGTTGACCGGAGCTTCCTGGCTTTTATGGAGAGCAGCCAGGCAAAGCTTGCAGTCAATGCGGTACAGTTCATGATAATTGCCGCACTTCTGGCAGTCATAGCAAGGAATGTTCTGAGGATGCTTACCAGCACCCACAGCTTTTATGAAAATATAAACAGCCTTTTCACCAATATACAGGGCTCTTCACAGAGCCTGGACGCCGCCGAAGGGATAATCCTTCAGGGAGTCAGCTCACTGGCTGCCGGTGCAGAAAAGAACGGGGAAGCAGCCGTAGCAGCAGAAGAGGTAAATGGCTCCAATGCAAGGGTCAGAGAGATCATATCCAATATCAATAAATCAATGGAAAACGCCAAAGATCTGATAAGATACACACAGACCATGCTGAAGGGCAAGGGCAAGGATGCAAAGGCAGAGGACGAGGCAGCCAGGCTGGAGGAATACAGCAGGAATACAAAGGAGCTGGTTTCAAAGCTCTCCGGCTATACCGACAAGATAAAGGAAGACCTGAGCCTCATAGCCATCATGATAGATGAAAGCAAGCTGTTGTCGGTGAATGCGGCTGCAGAAGCCGAGAAAGCAAGCTCCAAGGGAAGGGGCTCGGCGATAATAGCCATGAAGGTGGAGAAGCTGGCTGACGAATCTGCAGAATCAGCAGTGCATATCCAGGAACTGCTGAACAATGTGGTAAAGGACGCGGAGGGCACCGTGAACTCGGTGGCACAAGCCTATGAGGAGATATTCAAAAGCCTTGAGCTTATCAACAGATCGGTGGAGAATCTTATAAAATGGCTGATGTATAAGAATTTGAAATAAACAAGTAAAAGGTGGTAAGCAAAAGATCCTTCGTTTCACTCAGGATGACAGTTGAACGTCATCCTGAGCGTAGCGAAGGATCTTATACTTATGTCGCATACTTCTATGAATTCCTGTATATCAGCTTATACTCATTCCCATTGATCTCATATAGTGCCTCTATATCCTCACTGATCATGGAGCGGATATCTCCAGCCCATTCAAACCTAGCCGAGATGCCGCAGCTGGAGCTGAGCTTCCTGGGCACCGGCATAAGCTCTACGGGTATGCCCTGTTTTTTAAGGTAGTTCTGATATTTCACAGCCCCGCAGTGGGTAAAGAAGGCAGCAAGGTAATGCATATTACTTTGTCAGGGTCAGCAGGAAATCGCCGCCCTGTTCCTTTGCTTCCACCTTGTAACCTGAGTTTCCTGCGAACCTGGTTATGTTGTCCCGGGCGGTGGTGTTGTCTACCAGTACCTGTATTCCTTCGGGATGCTTTTCCACACCCTTCTTGGTCATAAGCACTGGCTGCGGGCAGGAGAGCCCTCTTGCATCCAACTTATCAAGCTTCAAGCTCAACATCTCCCTTCATAGTGATCTGGGCAGTCTTTTCAATATTGAAATACGAGATCAGCAGCAGGATGACAAAACCTAATATAACAGCAACCTTTCCATTGGCTGCAGGCCCCTTGGCTGAAGCGGCAAGGCTGAAATTATGTGCAAAGGCAGCTCCGGCAGCCATTCCCAGCACAGTCATCACAGAGTCGATGTTGCCTTCAGCAGAGAGTATAAGCTGTCTCAAAGGACAGCCGCCCAGCAGTACCGAG
>CAZNMO010000039.1:0-26624 GCA_964574195.1 uncultured Clostridiaceae bacterium
TTTTGAAAAGGCTGTGAGGTGAACTGTATGTATAGGGTTATAATTGCTGATGATGAGCCGAAGGTGGCTCAGCTTATAAAAAACCTGATAGAGTGGGACCAGTTGAATCTTGAACTGGCGGCAACAGCCCAGGACGGAATATCTGCCCTGGAGCTTATACGGGAGCACCAGCCTGAAATAGTCATCACAGATATCAGAATGCCGGGTTACGATGGCATAGAATTGATCAGATATGCCAAGGAAACAAACCCGAACATCGATTTTGTCATTATAAGCGGATATCAGCATTTTGATTATGCCCATAATGCAATCAAATACGGGGTCAAGGATTACTTGTTGAAACCTCTGAACAAGAATGAGATCAATGCCACCTTGGCTAAAATGACTGAGAAATATACCGAAAGGACCCGGCAGGAGATGCACTGCAGAGAAGACATAAAAAGACTGAAAAATGAGCTGCTGCAGGGCATATATAGCGGAAGTGGGATACCGGCCCCGGCCGGCCAGAGCCAGGACATCATAAACCACTACTGCGACCTGCACTTCGTACCCGGCCTATACCAGGCCTTTGTGGTCAAACCGGATATTGAGTATCAGCCCAATAACCAGGATGCAATGAAAATGCTGTTGAATAAGATATGTAAGATCATAGAGCAGAACCTGGAGGGCATATGTGAGGAAGCTCTGTGGCTCCTGCTTGAGGACCGTATATATGTGATGGCCAATTACCAGACAGCCAATAGAAAGCTGTTCAGGAGGGCACTGAACAACATTCTGGACGAAAGCAACCTGTTCAGGGACATATTCAGGGAATTGACGGTCACTATCAGCCTTGGCAGTGCGCAGGACAGTCTTCCTGGGATGCTGAAGGCTACCAGGGAGCTTAGGGAGGCACTTGATGACAGACTGGTAACAGGAGGAGGCAAAATAGTACAGTATAATCCCGCGCTGCATCCTGGAAAGGAAATGGAACCGCTTGTAACCTTCGAAAAGAGAAAAAAGCTTATTGACCTGATAGAGGTATTTGATGTCAATGGAACCGTAGGCTGGATAACCGGTATTCAGGAGGAAGCCCTCAGATTGCAGGATATATCAGGGCGGTATGTGCTTGACACCATTGGAGAAATAATCGAGATAATACTGTTTGCTCTAAAAAACAGGGCGGATGTAAATACGACTGATGAAAGGCTGATAAAAGAGTTCCATGAATCACTGCTTATGCAGAACAACATCAGGACCGCCTTTGAACTGACAGTCAGGTATGTGGCATCTGTGCTGCAGGATGCTGCAGAGCAGCGCAGGAGCGAGATCAACAGGCCGATAAAGGAAGCGCAGAAATATATCAATGCACACTATGCAGCCAATGTGAGCCTTGAGGATGTAGCCGGGCTCATAGGCTTCAACCCTACCTATTTTTCAACCTTATTCAAAAAAGAAACCGGAATGAACTTCCTGGAATATGTGACTGCCGTCAGGATAAAATCTGCCAAGCAGCTTTTGTCTGATTCGAAAAAGAGCACACTGGATGTTTCCCATGAGGTGGGTTACAGTGATTTCAAGCACTTTACCAAACAGTTCAAAAAGGTCACGGGACTGACCCCTTCAGAATATAGAAAACTCTATTATTAGTGAGGCTTACTATGCAAAAATCTGGAGTTAATAAGGAAAAAACCGGTAAAGTATATCTGCACGGAGCAGCGGTAAAAGCAATAAAGGCATTGATGGGGCTGTATCTTTTCAGCCTCACCTTAACTATTTTCATTTTCCTCACCAGTAAGGCAGGGTATATCCTATATGCAGCCTGTGGTGCCGGTTTCGTTTTTTTTGTTGCAGCACTGGTATGGATTTATAAAGGCCTTTACCTTCCGTACAGGGATACGGAGCAAATGCTGAGAAGCTTCAATCTTGGTTACGATTCTAATGCGCTTAATGACATCAGGGTGTTTTACACCGAAGAGATGGAACGGACCGTCGCTAAATTCTTCAGCCTGCTTGAAGGCCTGAATGCGATCAAATTGACCAGTACACATGCGGAATATAGGGCGCTTCAAAACCAGATAAATCCACATTTTCTTTACAATACCCTTGAGGCGATCAGAAGCGATGCCATTTGTGAAGGCTCTGAGAATATTGCCAATATAACAGAGGCCCTTGCCACTTTTTTCAGATACACCATTTCAAATGTCAACAGCATGGTTACACTTGAAGCGGAAATAAAAAACTCTGAAAACTATTTTGCCATTCAGAACTTCCGTTTTGGAGACAAGATCAGTCTGAAGATAAACATGGATGACGAGGACATGTCGATATTGGAGTATTCAATTCCTAAGCTTACGCTTCAGCCTATCATCGAAAATGCCATCATACACGGGCTGGAGCACAAGGTAGGAAAGGGCACCATCGAAATCGATATTGTGTCAACAGAGGACAGACTCATAATAAAAGTCACAGACGATGGGGTAGGAATAGATGAAGAGGTGCTGTCCGGCATAAACAGACAGATGAACGAGATATATGCGCAGGTCTCAGCCCAGGACAGCAACCAGAAGGGTGGGATCGCCATGATAAACGTAAACAACAGGATAAAGCTGCAGTTCGGAGAAAAGTACGGCTTGCGGATGTACAGTGTCAAAGGCTTGGGTACCAGTGTTGAGGTCACACTGCCAAAAATAAAGGAAAACAGCAGGTGAGGCAATGAAGCGGGAGATACTGAGAATTGAAAATATCACTATTATGGATAAGGGAATGAAAACACTTGATGACTTTTTCCTGAATTTATACCAGGGAGAGTTGTTGGGTGTTTTTGTTAACAACACTACGGAGAAAAAGCATCTGATCGACCTGATTTACGGTAACGTTGAGGTGGAGAAGGGTAGGATATGCTACGACAATATGCCTGTTACCTATGAGGATTATGTAGGTATAAGAAAAAACAAGGTCTCCATGATACAATCGACCAGCAAGCTGGTGGATGATCTTTCTGTGGCAGACAATATCTTTGTCATCCGTGACAGGTTCGGAAGGTACATAATTGACAGGCAGGTAATATCAGAGCAGACCAGGAACCTGCTGGAGGAGCTTGAGCTTGATATCGATCCCCATAAGCTGGCATATCTGCTGTCTGACTATGAAAGGACAGTGATCGAAATTGTAAAGGCTTACGGACTGGGAGCAAAGATCATAATATTGAAGGATATGTCCAGCTATCTTTCTGATTCGGAGCTTGACAGACTGGCACCCATAATCGGCAGACTCAAGAGCAGCGGTGTCTCCTTCATAATGATCGACAGCTTTACCCAGGTGCTCAGCCAGTTTGCCGACCGCATGTTTGTGCTCTGCGGCGGACGAAATGCATGGACCTTCAAGTCCGGACAGTTTAGTGAAGATACCCTGAAGACCTATTTCAATACCTCAGGGCAGGAGGTTTCCGGCGATGCATATATAAGAAAGGAGCCTGCCCTCAGATTCGAGGGAGTCTCAACGGAAAGGCTGGGGCCCTTGAGCTTTGAGATACATTCGGGTGAACTGCTGTGTATTTTGGATCATGACGGGAGAGGCATAGAGGAGATAACAAAGATATTGAGCTGTGATAGCACCTCCTACCAAGGAAAGGTGTTTGTAGGCGGGAAGCCTTTCTGCTGCCACAGTCCCGGAGAAGCTGTGAAGAACGGGCTTGCACTCATAGTAGAAAACCCAAGGGAAACAATGCTTTTCAAGGATATAACCGCTATAGACAATCTTTTCTTTGTTTCCGGCAATAAGGAAAACAGCTTCTGGATGAACGCGAAATACAGAAAAAGCTGTATTGAGGCTTATGAGGGCTTCTTCGAAAAGGGAGTGCTGAACAGACAGACCAAAAGCCTCTCGGGCTATGAGCTTCAGAAGCTGGCTTATTTGAAATGGCACTTTTACAATCCCAAGGTGGTCGTATGTATAAGGCCATTCAGCTCGATAGATGCCGAACTAAGGGCCGTTACCGCTGAAATGCTGAGGCTGCTGCTGGAAAAAGGAATAGGAATACTTGTACTGGCTTCCAATGATTCCGAAGTGGACAACTCAGGGGAAAGGATTTTATTAAGACCCAAAGAAAGACCCATATAATCACAAGAATGCCCTTAGAACCCTTTTGCCTGCTTTGGTATTATTAAGGCATGAAGAAGTAAAAGCACCGGGAACAGGAGGAATGCATGTGTCGGACTATTTGATAGAGTTAAAGGGGATCAGCAAGGTATTTCCGGGTGTGAAAGCTCTGGATAAGGTGTCATTCTTTTTAAAAGCCGGGGAGGTACATGCACTGGTTGGCGAAAATGGAGCCGGAAAGTCGACCCTGATGAAGATCATAAGCGGTATATATAATCGTGATGAGGGGGAATACCTTATCAATGGAACCGCAGTAGGCGATCTTACCCCCAAAAAAGCTCAGGAGCTGGGAATAGCTATAATCCACCAGGAACTGAATATGTGCCAGCATTTGACTGTGGCAGAAAACATGTTTCTGGGACGGGAAAAGAACAGCCTGGGTTATTTAAAGCAGAAGGATATGAACAGGGAGGCCGGGGAGATCCTGGACAAGTTGAAAATAGATATTGAGCCGGAAACTGTATTGAGGAAGCTGCCGGTATCGAAGCAGCAGATGGTGGAAATAGCTAAGGCTTTGTCCACTAATGCCAGGATACTGATAATGGACGAACCGACATCAGCTCTCTCAGAAAGGGAGATAGCGGAGCTTTTTGAGATGATAAGAGGTTTGAAGGCAAATGGCTGCGCAATAATTTACATTTCACACAGACTGGAGGAACTGGAGCAGATAGCGGACAGGATATCCGTTTTCAGGGACGGAAGGCATATAACTACGAAGGATTTCAAGGATACCAGCCTTGATGAAATAATCTCCTACATGGTCGGACGGGAAATCAAGGAGAAGTTTCCTACTATAGAATGCAAGAGGGGTGAAAAGCTCCTCCAGGTGAAGAATTTGTATTCGGGTATTGTCAATAATGTCAGCTTCGACCTTTTCAGAGGAGAGATCATAGGACTTGCAGGGCTGATAGGAGCAGGCAGAACAGAGCTGGTCAGGGCGCTATTCGGTGCGGAGGAGATTGCCTCCGGAGAGATTTGGCTCAAAGGGAAAAAGCTTAATATTAAAACCCCCATGGATGCGATAAGAGAAGGTATCGTGCTTGGCCCCGAGGATCGGAAAAAGGAAGGCCTGTGTACAAAACTGTCCATCCGGGAGAATGTCAGCCTGGCGAACCTTGACTCAGTATGCAGCAAGACTGGTGTAGTAAGCCGTAAAAAGGAAAATGACCTGACCGGAAAGGCAATTGATAAGTTGAGGGTAAAGACCCCGTCCCCGGAGCAGCTGGTCAACAACCTGTCTGGTGGGAACCAACAGAAGATAGTAGTTGGAAAATGGCTGGTCAGAAGTGCTGAGGTAGTGATACTGGATGAGCCTACCCGCGGTATTGACGTGGCTGCAAAGGTTGAGATATACAACATAATGAATGACCTTAAGAAGCAGGGAATAGGAGTAATATTCGTATCCTCCGAGATGCCTGAGGTCATGTGCATGAGTGACAGGATATTGGTCATGTGCAACGGCAGGATAACGGGTGACCTAGTATCAAGAGAAACTACACAGGATGAGATACTGCGCTGCGCAACAAATTACAGCGGGAAATAGGACCTTGGACATAGAGATTTTAAGTTAAAGGAGAATGGTTATGCAGAACAAGGAAGGCAGAGTAAAAGGCTTATTGAGGCAGCTGGTGGCTATCAGGGGTATGGGGCAGGTCATATCCGTAACAGTAGCACTAATAATAATGACAGTTGTCTTTGGAATCATCAACCCATTATTCTTTTCGCCGGATAACATTACAAACCTTCTGAGGCAGGTCGTGCCAATAATGATCATAGGCATGGGGCAATCCTTTGTTCTTATAACGGGCGGGATCGACCTCTCCATAGGTTCAGTGGCAGGTATGTCCTGTATGCTGTCTGCCACCCTGATGACTGCATGGCAGATGAACCCATGGCTGGCAGCCTTTATAACCATTCTGGCCTGCTGCCTTGTAGGCTTCTTTAACGGTATCCTGGTATCCAAAGCAAAGCTGCCTGCTTTTATAGCGACCCTCGGTACGATGATCATAGCCAGGGGTATCGCCCAGCTGGTCAACGGGAACATGAATACCGACGGTATAGCCGAGAGTGCCAAAGGCTTCAAGGATCTCTTCTATTACGGCAATACACTGGGTTTGTATAATCCCATTTGGATAGGACTCATATTGTTCCTGGTATTCAACTTCGTACTATCCAGGACAAGGACAGGAAGGCACACTTACGCCATAGGAAGCAATTATGAAGCGGCAAAGCTTTCGGGGGTCAATGTGATATTTGCCGAGACAAAAGTATATATATTCAGCGCCTTTCTCGCCGGTATAGTCGGCTTGATGCTTACTGCCCAAAGCGGAATGGGGACTATGAGCGCAGGCAATACCTATGAGCTCAATGCGGTTGCCGCCTCTGTAATAGGCGGTGTCAGCACCATGGGCGGCCAGGGCTTGCTTTTTGGAACTGTGATCGGATCCTTCATATGGGGCGTTCTGAACAATGGACTTCAGTTTGCAGGAGCCCCTCTGGCACTGAGAAATCTCGTAATTGGTGTTGTGGTTATTATATCTGTATTGATCGACAGGGTGGCCAGAAGCGGGAAGTTTGATATAGGAAAGGTATTGAAAGGCAAAGCCAATTGATTTGGTAAGTAATTTCAAAGGATTTTTGCCAGGGAGTGCACGCTCTGGTTAAAAATAATAAAAATGAGGAGTGGAAAGTATGAAAAGAGTTCTAGCATTTTTGTTGATCTTGTCAGTAGCATTTGCTTTTACGGCATGTGCGCCCAAAGTGGAAGCGCCGGCTGCAGCAGAAGCAGCTGCTGAAACAACTGCCGCCCCTGCCCCGGCAAAGACCGTGTACCTGATTACAATGGACAAAATGGATCAGCACTGGGTTACAGTTGATGCAGGTGCAAAGACCATGGCTGACGCCCTGGGACTTAACTATAAATGGGACGCACCGGATGTAAAGGACAATGCAAAACAGATAGAAGCAGTCAACAATGCAGTCGCTGATAAGGCAGACCTCATTCTTCTTGCTGCCAACGACCCTCAGGCAATTTCAGAGGCAGTAAAGAATGCAAAGGCCAAGGGCGTAAAGATCATATATGTTGACTCAGCAGCAGATGAACCGGCAATAGCTACATTGTCTACAAACAACTTCCAGGCCGGAGTGCTTGCCGGACAGACAATGGTTGAAGAGCTTAAAGCTGCAGGCAAGACAAGCGGCAAGATAGGGATCATAAGTGTAAATACTGCAACCAACTCCACAATGAACAGGGAAAACGGCTTCAGAGGAGTTGTTGAAGCTGCAGGTTATACGATACTGACAACAGAATACAAGGATGGCGACGCTGCTGCTTCACAGGAAGCTGCATACGGCTTCATCGCCGGCAATGAAGATCTGGTCGGCCTCTATGGAACCAACGAAGGTTCAACAGTTGGTGTAGGAAACGCAATAAAAGCATCAGGCAAAGGCATAATAGGCATAGGCTTTGACAAGTCCGATGCGATCCTTGGATTGCTGAAGGACGGCAGCCTGAAGGCCGCTATGGCCCAGAATCCTTTCACCATGGGTTACCTGGGAGTAGCACAGGCTTACGCAGCATTGAACGACAAGAGCACAGGCCCTGCAGTCATAGATACAGGTGTTGCAATACTCAGAAAATAATATCATTCTCCCTTGATTGAAAATCCCTGCTGTATAGATATACAGCAGGGATTTTTGCATGTGTGGCATCCTTCTTTAACACAACAAAGCGTCCAGGAATATTATGAACTAGAAAAAATAATTGGAGTGGATCATATGATTCAGAGCATTTTTGGAACGGGCGCGAATCTTTGGGTTCCGGTGATAATTATCTGCGTTTTGCTGGCAGCGGCTGTATTCCATTTGGTGGTGACGGGCAGGGGGAAAACAGCAAAGCCATTGGAACCGGAAGACGATGATGAATTATACGAATTGATAAAGGACGTAGGGTATTCTTACGACCCGAATCAGGACATATTCTATTCAATAATGGATCCCTGGCAGAGAAAAATGGGGTATTGCCGCATGTTTGACGAGGCATCCGCACCATTGAACATGATAATTGATTGTGAGCCCATATACTTTGAATATGGTGGCAAAAGGTGGCTTATTGAGTTCTGGAAAGGGCAGTACGCCATGTGTGCAGGAGGAGAGATCGGAGTATATAATACTGATGGGCCGGACATGGACATACCGGGCGTATTCAACGGCACCTTCTACAATTGTGCCGGAAATGGAGAGCTTTTGTACATGTCATATGCACTTGTAAGAAACGGTGAAATACTTTTCAGGAGAAGCGGAAGGCACTGGTGGCTCACAGGCTTCAAACTGGGAGAATTCGCCGAGCCCTCGGAGCTGACCATGTACCTGAGCATCGGACTAAGGAATAAAGCAATGTGCAATGCATTTATCAGGGGTTTGGAAGTGGCAGGTTACTCTGATAATGAAATCATGGAGGACGATAACATAGTAAGCCTGGTATTTGGGAAAGCCCGTACACCACAGCCCTTATCCAGGATCCCTGAGACTGATTGGGTGATCCAGAGGAAAAATGAGTATCTGTGTGAAAAGTACCAGGAGATCACAAGCCAATATGACAGCTTCCCGGAAAAAATGGCCGCGCTGAAGGAGCAAGCTCCTGAGCTGTACGATGCAGCGCTCAATATAGGAAAGGCAAGGGAACTATTCAAGGGATTGGAGAAAATCACGGATTATCTGGGTTAGTGAAGACACAGTGCGCAACTCGAAACGCGTAACCCGCAACCCTTATGTCGCATTCTTCATAATTTATGAGGTAAGCTTCCATATGATGCTTCTATGAATATATTGTCACTAAAAGGGGCTTTTGCCTTGGCGTGGGGTGTTTTTTATGTCATCTCTGAAGTATCTGTATAAAGCCTATGAAGAAGGAGCAGAGTTATACTTTGACGATTCCTCCAGAATTGTACTTATGAGCGACTGCCACAGGGGTGACGGAAGCTGGGCGGACGATTTCTCAAAGAATCAGAATGCTTACTTTGCTGCATTGACCCATTACTATAAGGAAAACTATACCTATATAGAAATAGGGGATGGTGATGAGCTTTGGGAGAACAGCAAAATAGAAGATATAAAGCAGGTACACGGAGATGTTTTCTGGCTGCTTTCGCAGTTTCACAAGCAAAGAAGGCTGTATCTGCTTTATGGCAACCATGATATGGTAAAAAAGGATGTAAAGTTTACCCAGCTTAATCTTAGTGAGTACTTTAGCGAACCAGAGAGGAGGTTCACAAACCTTTTTAAAGACATGAAGATCCATGCGGGTATGATACTCTGCCATAAAGAGACGGGAAGCAAGATTTTCCTTGTACACGGACATCAGGTCGATCCCTTGAACAATCAGTTCTGGAAGCTGGCAAGATTCCTTGTAAGATATATATGGAGACCGCTTACGACCTTCGGAGTAAATGATCCTACAAGGACTGCAAAGAACTATAAGAAAAAGGACAAGGTGGAAAAAAGACTGACTGATTGGGTGGTAAAGGAAAAACATATGCTTATTGCAGGTCATACCCACCGGCCTATGTTTCCGGAGCCGGGAGAAGCACCGTACTTTAATGACGGAAGCTGTGTCCATCCTCGCTGTATTACTGCAATAGAGATCCGGGAAGGAAATATTGTACTTGTAAAATGGAGTGTGAAAACCGGCAGTGATGGTTACCTTTTCATAGGCAGGGAAGTGCTTGCAGGGCCAAGAAGCCTGAGGGATTATTTTGAGCACAGTGAAATGAAAAGGATCAACAGTATGCGCATATTCATATGAGTACACTTAGCAGGAATAAAATTGTATTGTTGGATTTTTTTGAAAATGGTGCTATAATCATGCTATAAAATGTATTAAAAAGTCGAAAAATGTCTACTACAAGGAATAGAAATTTACCGGGGATAAGGTTTTTGATTGATTACTGGGTTATGAGAGGAACAGAAGCGGAGGTTGATCGACATGGATGAAAAGGAATATAAATTTATAATAGAAAACTCGAACTTCGGATATTCCTATCACCGGATAATATGTGATGAAAAAGGTGTTCCATGTGATTATGAGTTCCTTGAAGTGAACTCAGCCTTTGAGAGGCATACAGGTCTAAAGGGCAAGGATGTAATAGGCAGGAGATATACCGAGGTCTTGGAGGCATCAGACTTAGGGAATGATGAATGGATAAAGCTATGCGGAGAGATCGCCCTCTATGGGGGCAGCAGGGAAATAGA
Organism: uncultured Clostridiaceae bacterium; assembly: GCA_964574195.1. Lineage (GTDB taxonomy): Bacteria > Bacillota > Clostridia > Lutisporales > Lutisporaceae > BRH-c25. Next base: position 10,390 of record CAZNMO010000039.1, read on the forward strand.
AAGGTATTCCACTGATTTTGCAAGATGGTTCAGGACTTCACTGTTCTCTCCCCAAAAGGGATATTTTGTTACCTGGACTATTGATATTTCAAAGGAAATGAGAGAAATAGACGAAAAGAACATCTTGCTGACGGCTACTAACGATATTATATTTGAACTGGATGAAAACCGGGTCTTCCAGAATGTGATAGCTGATGAGGGTGTGATGCTTTTCATGCCAAAAGCAGACTTCATGGGCAAGCGGCTTGATGATCTGTTCCAGGGGGAATTGGGGGACATATTTATATCTGCCTTCAATAGAGCCTCCCTTTCGAGGAAAAAGGAGTTTATCAGATATAAATCACCTGTGCCTGGAGAGGACAAATGGTTCGAAGCTGCAATAAACTTATGGAACAATGATTCCAGCAGGACAAAGTATATTGTCGGGATAAGGGAGATAACGGAACAGAAACGGATGGAGCTTGAACTGGCCAACAAAACCGAGGAGTTTGAAAGGTTTTTCAGCATAAACCTGGACTTGTTGTGTATTGCTGATCTGCAGGGCAACTTCCTCAAGGTCAACAATGCCTGGGAGAGAATACTAGGATATCCCGCTTCTGAGCTGGAGAAGAGAAATTTCCTGGAATTTGTGCATCCCGATGATATTGAAGCAACTCTTGATTCCATGTCAAAGCTGGGTAACAACGAACAGATATTAAATTTTGTTAACCGCTACGTATGCATGGATGGCTCTTATAGGTACATTGAATGGTGTTCACAGCCCTATAATGGATTGATATATGGGGCTGCAAGGGATATTACTGACCGGAAGCTGGTAGAGGAAGCACTCAGGATAAGCGAGGAACGGCTGGAAATAGCTATGAAGGCAGCAAAGGCGGGCTTCTGGGACTGGGATATGAAGAATGATTCCATCTATTATTCACCCACCTGGAAGGCTATGCTGGGTTATGATCAGGATGAGGTAGAAGATACCTTTGAGGCATGGCAGGAACTGTGGCATCCGGATGAGAGGGAGAGGAACCTGCAGATGATGGATGACTATATATCAGGAAGAGTATCATCCTATGAGATACCGCACCGCCTGCGGACCAAAACGGGAGAATGGCAGTGGATACTGACCAGAGGAGAGCTTATCAGAGATTCCAATAAGGAGCCTTCTCGGTGGATAGGTACCAATATAGATATCACACACATCAAGGAGGCTGAAAGGGAAATAAGGTACCTGAGCTTTCACGACCAACTGACAGGCCTCTATAACAGGCGGTTTTACGAAGAGGAGCTGCACCGGCTGGATACCATAAGAAATCTGCCGCTGAGCATCATAATGGCAGATGTAAACGGACTCAAGCTTGCAAATGATGCTTTTGGACATATGTTTGGTGACAAGCTGCTGAAAAAGACTGCTGAGATATTCAGAAGGGAATGCAGGGCAGATGAGATAGTCTCAAGAATCGGAGGGGATGAATTTGTCATAATACTGCCAGGGACAGATCACTTTGGGGCAGAGATGCTTGTCAAGCGAATACGGGAGGCTATTGCCAATGTGCAGGTGGACATGCTTGAACTGTCTATTTCCTTGGGCTGGGCCACTAAGAAGCATCCAAGGGAGGCAGTTGAAGACATATTCAATAAGGCTGAGGATGCTATGTACAAGCATAAGCTTATCGAAAGCAGTCTTGTGAAGGAAAGAGCGGTCAAATATATACTTGAAGGCCTGTTCAACAGATATCCGGAGGAAAGGGCTCATTCACAAAGAGTCAGAATGCTGTGTGAAGAAGCCGGCAAAAGAATGGGGATGTCCGGTGAAGATATAGAAGTATTGAAAGCAGCAGCACTTATGCATGATATAGGACAGATCACCCTGGAAGGGGATATTCTGAGCAAGCCCGGAAGGTTGGATGAGGCTGAATGGGCTGAGATCAAACGCCATCCGGAAAAGGGCTATCTTATCCTCAACTCAGTAAACAGTATGGCACAGCAGGCGAAATATGTGCTCCATCATCATGAACGCTGGGATGGCAAAGGGTACCCCAACGGTCTCAAAGGGGAGAACATACCTAAACCCACGACCAACAACGCAAAACCAGAAACGAAAGAAGAAATGACCAGCAAACGTCCATACAAGGCAGCCATGAACAGAGAAGAAGCCATAAAAGAGATAGAAGCGGAAGCCGGAACTCAATTTGATCCGGCAATTGCTGCGGTTTTCAGAGAAATTATCAAGGTGCAACAATAGAGCAGGGCTGAATATCCGGTACTAATGTGGTAAAATATATTAGTGCAAAAAAATCTGTGAGTAATGAGGTGCGGTGTGGAAAAGTATAGCTTTGTATATAATGAAAAAGAGTATGAATTAGGTGAAGGCAATTGCAGCTATGTAGCCAATGATGAGGAGAATCCTGTTTCTGGACTGGACAAGGAAGGTGTAATTGCATTATTGAAGCAGGGTGAAGAGGTAGGCTTTGCCCCTGAGTATTATGACCAGCCCTGTGAAAGCTGCCTGTCTGGCAAAAAAGATAAAGAGAAGTATTACAGGTTTCTTGAATATCATTTTTTCATCTACACAAAAAAAGGAAACTATGTGATCAGCAATATATCGGAGGAATACAAGGGCAAATCCTTTGGAAGGCTGCTAAAAGAAGGCACTGTTGACAACAGCTATGTTGTGAGCGTCGCTGTATGCACAGAATGCGGTGATTATTCGATAGAATTCGAGCAGTGTGAAGTATAGCGATTGGTGGCAGCATACTGCTGAAACATACGGAACTGCGGATATTAATGAGAAATGTTTCTAGACGATAATAATAGCTGATGGTTGTCGAATACAAGACAATTTTGACATATTTATGATAATAAACATATTGGCACCCTTTGCATTTATATGAGAAATATTTGATAATAGCATATATGTATTAAAAACGTTGATATCAAATGTATTGGGGGCAGAACATATGGACATATTCTTGGCTATAGGTGTAATTACAGGTCTGGCTGCTGTAGTTGTCGGAATGATCGTAAAAGGTGCGGATGTTGCAGTATTGCTGAATCCGGCTGCAGCTATCATTATTCTAGTAGGTACCTCAGCGGCTGTTATGAACTCCTTTCCAAAGAATGAATTTTTAAATATTCCAAGGGTATTTAAGGTTCTTTTCAGAGAGACCGGTAATTCTGATGCCAGCACCACTATCAACAAGATCGTTGATATGGCTCAGGTCGCCAGAAAAGAAGGACTAATGGCTTTGGAACAAACAGCTCAGAATGTTGACAACAAATTCATGAAGAAGGGCATTGGAATGGTAGTTGACGGAATACAGCCCGAATATGTAAAGGATGTTCTCGGTACGGAGCTTGAATGCATGGAGGAGAGACATCGTGCAGGCGCTTCGATATTCTCAACAGCAGGTGGTGCAGCCCCTACTCTGGGAGTTCTGGGTGCTGTAATAGGCTTGATAGGGGCACTTGGCAACCTGAATGATACCGAAAAGCTTGGACATATGATTGCGGCAGCGTTTGTTGCAACACTATATGGGATTTTTTTCGGCTATGTTGTTTGCCACCCATTTTCTTCAAGGTTAAAAAGAAAATCACAACAGGAGATCAGTAACCTGAATATTATACTTGAAGGCATACTGTCAATACAGGCAGGTGAGAACCCGAAGAGTATCGAAATGAAGCTGGTCAGTATGCTTGAGCCCAGAGAGAGGCTCAAATTTGAGAATAACAATAATGAAAAGCACTGATAAGGAGAACGATAATGAGCAAGAAAAAAGTGCATCATGAGGAGCATCCTGATGAGACCTGGCTCATACCATATGCTGATATGCTTACTCTTCTGCTGGCGCTTTTCATCGTAATGTTCGCCATGAGCGAGTTGGACAAACAAAAGTTTCAATCCATAAGCCAGCAGTTCAATGTTATTTTTGCAGGCGGAAGCGGATTGATCGAAAACTCCACAAGCCCTCCTGCTCCGGCTGAAACTCCTGCAGAAGGCCTTTCTGAAAGCGCAATTGAAGATAACAGGATGAATGCTATAAAGCTTGATCTGGAGAAGCAGGTCGAGGAACAAGGGTATTCGGATAAGGTAAGAATAGATCTCAATAATGAGGGCCTCGCGGTTTCGATACAGGATGTAGTACTTTTTAATTCAGGTGATGCGGTAATCGTGGACGATGTTTCTCCGCTATTGTTAAAAATATCAGATTTACTGAAGGATTTGGATAACAGTATCAAAGTTGTCGGACACAGCGACAACAGACCCATACATAATTCAAAATTCAGATCCAACTGGGATTTAAGCGCTACCCGTGCAATAAATGTTATGAATTTCATGGTTGTGTCAGGAGGCTTGAGGCCTGAAAAGTTTACCATCCAGGCTTATGGTGAATATAAGCCGAAATATGATAATTCTACAGCAGAAGGAAGGGCAAAAAACAGAAGGGTCGAAATATTTATTGCCCGTATGTATCAGGTAGAGGATAGCAGCAAGCCTGAGGCAGAAAAAAAGGAATAAAAAGACAGACCTGCAGTAATGCAGGTTTTTATTTTTTTAAAAATGAAAAGTACCTATTGACAATAATAACAAAAATCGTATAATTAACACTGTTAATAATATTAACAGTGTTAATTATACAAAAAGCAAGCTTGGCAAGAGGAAGGGGTAAATGATGAAAATAGGAATAATTGTACATTCTCATACCGGGAATACTTATTTTGTGGCACAAAAGCTGAAAGAAGGCTTTGAAAAGTACGGAAATCAGGTTGACCTTGAAAGGGTGTCTGCCGTAAACGAAGATCGGGTGGAGGCAAGGAAGGTGCAGCTTGCAAATAAACCGGAGGTAAAGGAATACGATCTGTTGGTGCTAGGTGCTCCAGTGAGGGGTTTTTCACTTTCGCCGGTAATGACTGAATATATAAAACAGCTGGACTCTTTGCACGGCAAGAAGGCAGCCTGCTATGTGACGGAGTTTTTTCCACATCCATCAATGGGGGGCAGCCGTGCCATGGAGCAGATGAAAGAGCTCTGCGGCCTCAAAGGCTTAGAGGTTTGCGAAACAGGTATCATAAACTGGTCGGGTATTAACCGTGAGAAAAAGATAGAGGCTGTTGTGAGAAGCTTCAGTAGGATAGTATGATCAATTTTGTGGGAGGAAGGATCATGAAGAGGAAAAGGGTTTTAATGTCGGTAATTATAATACTTGTCGTGCTCTTTATCGCAATGGCGGGAACCAGGATGGTTCTGGAGGCAAACCTGGAGAGATTGGCGGAGACGGATTTGGGGGATATAGATCTGTCAAAGCTTGAGGATGGGGTATATACAGGCAGCTGCAAGGCTTTTCCCATAGCTGTTGTGGTAGAGGTCGATATTGCTGATCATGCTATCAAGGAGATCCGTCTGATAAAACATGATAACGGTCAGGGAGCTCCCGCAGAGGTTATAACAGATCGGATCGTTGAGGCTCAGAGCCTGAAGGTCGATGTAGTTGCGGGGGCAACTTATAGCAGCAAAGCTATACTTAAGTCGGTAGAAGCAGCTCTTACAGGGGCTGAGCGGTAAGAACAATAAAGCAGAAGATGGAGATGTCATGATGAAGACAACAGAATCAGAAGACAAGAAGGAACTGAAGCGGAACAGGATAAGGACATATTTCCTGGAAGCAGCCAGGGAGATAGTATTAAAGGAAGGCTATGAAAATGTCTCGGTCAGAAAGGTAGCGGAAATGGCCGGCTACTCCTATGCAACGATATATAATTATTATAAAGATTTGAACCAACTACTATGGGAAGTGAAGGAGAGTATGATCGGTGATGTTTTCAGGACACTGCAAATGAAAATGGATAATACTTCCGAGGGCATTGATGGAGTCAAGCAAGGCTTCAGGATATATATTTCATACTTTTTAGAGAACCCCAATATTTTCAAGTTTCTTAATTATTGTCCGCTGGTAAAGCCGGAAAATGCAGTGGAAGCATCTGTAGCCGGACCAGACTTTGATGCTATGTGGGAGGATACTCTCGGGATCTTTGTAGCCAACGGGAAGTTAAAAAAGGAAGATATTGAGGTAGTATCAAAGCTGTTCATCTATTCAATACAAGGTATGATAACCTTGTGTCTGTCCAACAGGGAAGTGTTTACGGAAGAGGCTGTATATAGAGATATGGAAAGAATGGCGGATTTCATACTTCAGGGGCTTTAAGTCGGATGAAAATAAAACAGGCGGTCGGGCATATTGCCAGGCCGCCTGTTTTTACTTCACTTTATTATGCCTGAGTTGATGCTGAAGTTCCCTGGCTTTTCGCATTCTGTATGATTGCCGGTGCACATTCAAAGGCAACCCAGATTGCAAGTACAACGTATATCAGGCACATAGCGGGTACTATTACATTGGTTCCGGCAGGCATTGTAAATACACCATCTTTAAAGGTATAAGACTTAAGTGTGCTGAGCAATGCCCAGTTGCTCATTACAAACATGAAGCATGCAGGGATGAAGGTTGCCAGCCATGCCTTCTTGTACTTGGCAGTCCTCTGCAGCCATACAGTTATGCCGACAAGAGCAAGTCCGGCCAACAGTTGGTTAGAGGATCCGAAGGTCTTCCAGAACAGGCTCCATATTGCAACAGGTTTTCCATCGGGGGTGGTCAGGTTGATTGACATGAGGACCAGCGGGATCCCGCCAATCAGCAGTGTGGAAATTATACGACCTGTCCAGCCCTTCCAGCCTGTGAGTTCCTGGACGATAAAACGGCCAAGCCTTGTACAAACGTCCAGGGTATCATAAACGAAGGTAGTGAAAGCCATTAAACCGAAGGAGATACCAAAGGCTTTGCTTATACCGATCAGTTCCATAAAAGAACCGAGGCCGTTGGCATATATGAAGTTAGGTGATTTGCTGATAAGAGCATCGCCCTTTGGAAGTATCATAACTGTTGATAAAGCTATAAGTGCTACAACTGATTCAGCAAGCATCATTCCGTAGCCGATAGGCTTTGCATCTGTTTCCTTGGCCAACTGCTTGGAAGTGGTGCCTGAACCTACCAGGCTGTGGAAACCGGAGCAGGCGCCGCATGCAACGGTTATAAAGAGCATCGGGAACATCGGTGACCAGAAGTCAGCATCTCCAAATGCATGTGTCCAAGCCGGATACTGAGTGTCAAAACCTCCGAATATTACTCCGATGAAGGATACGACCAGTGTCGCATAGAGGAAGTAACCTCCCAGGTGGCCACGGGGCTGCAACAGTGCCCATACAGGAACTATACCTGCGATGAAGCAGTATGCAATGATTATAAAGTTCCAGACCTTCTGTGCATCCTTCGGAGTAGCAAGGCCAAGGACTTCATTGAGATTGAACGGTATATACTGTCCTATCCATATTGCCACTCCCACCAGAGGAAGGAATATGATCGTTGCTACGCTAAGCTTCATTTTTGTATATTTCAGAGTGAAGCCCATTATTACCGGAAGGATCAGATAAAGAATCGATGAAGTAGCTGTTGCACCTCCGCCGACTACTTCTCCGTTAGCAAGCTCTATGGTGTTGACAAAGGAGGAGGTCGTTACATCGGTGAAAGCAACAATGATCATTACAAGAGTAAAGAAAATAAAGACGTTGAATAGGATCCAAACTCTTTTTGAAACATAGTTTTTCATTGTGTCTGCAATTCCGGCCGCCTTATGACGGATGGAAGCCACCAGGGAGCCCATGTCATGGATTCCACCGATAAATATTGAGCCGATCATGATCCAGAGGAAGGTTGGGAACCAACCAAAGGTAATACCGGCAATTATCGGTCCTGTTACCGGGCCTGCAGCAGCAATGGCTGAGAAATGCTGGCCTGCGAGGTATTTCGCGTCCGCGGGTACATAGTCCACACCGTCTTCCATTTCTACGGCAGGAACAGTCCTGGAGTTGTCAAGCTCGAATACCTTTTTGGAGATAAATTTCCCGTAGGTAAAATACGCTCCAATGAGAATAAGTGTGCCGATTCCAACAAGAACAAGAATATTCATACAATACCTCCTTGCGCGCATTTATGCGCAGTTATTTTGTAATGAAATGATATCAATTATAATTATATAGGAAATAGCTGGACCAAAATTTACTATTGCATTAAATAACAAAATGGGCACATAAAATGCATTTATATGCCCATCAGATTTTTAAAGGAGGCTATGTTTTGTCTGCTTACGGGGATCTCTGTATCCAGTCCCATCAGCTTAAGCATATATGTATTGTTGAACCATGGGATTATCTCGGTCACCTTATCTATATTCACTATATATGAGCGATGGCACTTGAAAAAGCTGTCAGAAGGGAGCTTGTTGTAAAAATCGGAGATGCTTGCCATGACCTTGAACCGGTCATCCTTTGTGTGGACATAAACCTCATGCTCATGAGCCTCACAGTAATATATATCATTTATGCATACTACGATCAGCTTGTCATTCTTCCATAAAGTCATCTTGCCGCAATGATGCTTTGGCGTGCTGTTCTCCAGCCTTTGCAGCATATCGATTATCCTGGTTTCAGAATAGGGCTTCAGGATATAATCAAAGGCAGCTACCTCAAAAGCCTCCAGTGCATATTCACTGTATGCGCTAATAAATATGAATACGGGCTTTGCTGACATAGTGTTGAAAACTTTGCTGAAAGCAAGTCCATCAAGTCTCGGCATGTTAATGTCAAGGAAGATCACATCGACAGTATGCTTTTGTACATATTCAAGAGCCTTGATACTATCGTCAAATTCACCAAGGATTTTGATCGAACTGAAGTTTTTGATAAAATAGCTTAATTCCTGGATAGATGGATATTCATCATCCACAATAATACAATTCATCATTTCACCCCTATTCAGCAAATAAAAAAAATAAGGCAAAGTCTGTTCAGCTTAAAATGAAGCTTATACGTGTACCTACAGCAGGACGTTCAATAACAAGCCCTGTGCCATATATATGGCGAAGTCTTGCATCCACATTGGACATCCCGATCTTGTTTTCCTTGGAGGTAAAAGCATCCTTGCTGTTGAGAAATTCCTGTGGGATCCCTATGCCGTCGTCTTCGATGGTTATCTTGACTTCATTGGCTTCATGCCTTTTTACCTCGATCTTTACATTCCCTGAGCCTGAGCCCTCCAAGATCCCGTGCTTTATTGAATTTTCAACAATGGGTTGGATCGTAAGGGACGGTATCTTGAGACGGATGCTTTCATCTATGTCATAAATAACATTAAGCCTGTCTCCAAAGCGTGCCTTTTCAATTTCCACATAAGCTCTGACCTGCTGAAGCTCCTTGCTTATGTCTACAAAGGTGCTTGTTTCCTCAATGTTGTACCTTAAATACGTTGACAGGTTGACGATAAGCTCTCTGGCGCTGTCAGGACTTATCCTCAGTAAGGCTGCAATGGTATTCAGCGAATTAAAAAGAAAATGAGGGTTTATCTGTGCCTGGAGTGCTTTGATTTCAGCATTTGAAGCCAACTCCTTAAGCTTTCCGACCTTGCTTAATTCCATCTGTGTGGAAATTATCTGGGATAATCCTACGGCCAGTGTCTCATGTATGGAGGTTATACCATCCACCTTGGCATAATACAGCTTCAGAGTGCCTATTATGTCATCTCCGTCCTTCAGAGGAACGATAAGCGCCGATTTCAGCTGGCAGCACTCGGAATTGCATTCTATTTCCTTTGGAGAATTCAGTATGCACATACGCCCATCGATAATGACCTGCTTTGTAGCACAGGTCTGTATCGGCTCTCCGCTGATATGATGATCCGAGCCCAGCCCTACATGTGCCAGGATGGTAGTCCTGTCAGTAATTGATACTGCTGCAGCACCGGTGGATTCTTTTATTATTGTGCATACCTTTTTCAGGGAATCGCTGGTTATATCTCTGAAATAAGGGAGTGTTTTATTTGCTATATCGAGGGCCAGTAGTGCTTGTTTCGCAGCCATCTGCTCCTTTTCGTTATAAGCCTTCTGGATCAATATTATAAGAAAACATATACCAAGGGCATTGGTGAAACTCATTGGAAGATATATGCTCTTTACAATATAAAAAGCACTTTCATACGGCTTTGAGAGGAGCAGGATAAGTAGCATCTCGATACTTTCTACGACCACACCTCCGATGAGCCCATAGAACCACTTTTCCAATTTTGTGCCCTTCTTGTATATCAGTGCGGAGACAAAACCGGCTATGACTGTTGTAATAGCACAGGGTATTGAGGTGATACCTCCTATATCGTAAAAGAACCTGTGGATACCGGCTATTGCCCCGGAAACAATACCGACAAAAGGGCCATACAGAATGCCTCCAGCCATTATTCCTATTATCCTTGTGTTGGCTATGGCACCGTATACCTTTGTACCTGAGTATGTGCTTATGATACCAAAAACTGCAAAGGTCAAGGATAAAATAATAAGGTCAGATCTCTTGAATTCATCCTTCTGAATTATCTTCTTGAAGATGGACAGATTGGAGACAATGAAAGCGATAATGATTACATAAGCCAGACTCCCGATCAGGTTTCTCATCAAATCCATAGAGCAATACCTTCAATCACTATATTTTTACATACTCTACCATACCTCTGTAAATGCAACTCCTACGTACAGATCCTCAAGCTTTGTCTTGTGGCCTTGTTCCATCCTGGCCAGTCCGAGGAAGGCTGCCTTCTGCTCTCCATCGGTACTCAGAGCAGCAAATCCATCGTACATTCTCATTGCTTCCTCCTCTTTCTTCATTGCCAGGGCTATGGCATCTCCTGGTTTCATATCTATGGTGAGCTTTGGCATTTCCAGTGACTCTGCAACCTTATAGTCTTTAACAACGTCGAATTCCAACGGTTTCACAGTACCTGAAAGGTAGCTGTTCAACAAAACCTTATGGGATAGCTCGTCCTTTGCAAAGCCTTCAAAGATGGAGGCTATATTCTTATCCTTAGTGTTAGCAGCAACATCCCGGTAGAATAAGTATGCTTCCTCTTCGTTGCCTATTGCGACTGAGATGATCCTGTAGAATTCTTGATAAGTCATTGTTGAAACCTCCCCTTGCTAATATCTAAGATAATTATATATCAACTGATGTACCCTATCAAGTTTTAGTAACAGATAAGAATTATTGAAGAAAAGTAAATAAAAGCTATAAAATTAAACGGCAAAATAAAAAGGGCAGGCGGAAGCTTGGCGACCGCTGCCCAGGTTTGATATAGTATGACTACTATAACTTGTTGAATTTATTGTATATTCTCAGTACCAGTGCAATAGCCTGTTCTCTTGTGGTATTTCCTTTGGGAAGTATATATGAAACTCCGTTTACTGTTGAGCCACCTACGATATCGTTTGCATTCATGAATTTTACCGCTTCCAAAGCCCAGGAATCAACACTGTCGGCATCCTGGAATTTTGTTTTGAACTCTGCTGAGGCCGGTATATTCGGCATAACGCATTTCAGGGTCCGCAGCAACATTAAGGAGATCTCCTGACGGGTCACGTTGTTGTTGGGAGCAAATTTACCGCTGCCTACACCGCCTACGATTCCAAGATTTGCAGCTTTAAGTATTTCCGGATTGGTCGTATCATTGAATGGGTTTGAAGCCGGAAGAGCGGCTTTGGTACCTGTCATTTTCTCATAGAGCAGGACTGCAAGCTCACAGAACTGTTCACGGGTTATGGGAGAAGGGAAATCTACCAGAACCTTTTTTGTTGTTAGGTTTGCATCCACAGCCTCGTTTACTACCGGGGCAGCCCAAGGAGCAAGCCCTTCATAGCCGGCGGTATAGTCTGTGTTCTCTGCAGCAGCTCCGCTGACAACAAACTGTGCGGTACCGAATTTTCCATATTCATATTCTTCATCCTTCAGGTTGCCTGCACAGAATACCCTTACTTCATAGGTGCCGGGTTCTGAGGGTGCTGTAAATTCATATTTATCACCGACAGGAAGGTCGGAGATATATTTGTCAACAACTGTATTCTCAAGCTTTTCATTTTGCAATGCAATTCCTATCCATGCATCTGTAGCTATTTCTCCCTTTGTGAGTCCCTTTACTGTTACGGACATTTTTTCTTCAGGAGCTACAGAGGTTTTTGAGAGAAGTATGTCACCCGGCTGTGCCTTGCTGGATACAACAAGGAATTCTGCCGTACCGAAGAGGAGATCTTCGGTCGTTCCACTGCCGGAGAATACACGTACCTGGTATTTGCCGAAGCTCTGAGGAGCATTGAACTTATATGTGTTGTCCGCCGGTAGATCCCTGATGTATTTTTCAACAACTGTGTTTTCCAGCTTTTCATTCCATTTCATTATGCCGATCCAGGCATCGTTTGATATCTGCTCCTCTGTGAGCCCCTCGACAGTAACGGACATGGGCTCATTAAGCTTTACATCTGATTTTGATAAAGCTATATCTCCGGTTTTTGCCTTGGGTGAGCCTACAGTGAAGGTTGTGGAGGCTAACACATTACCGGCGTTGTCCATGAGGTATACTACATATGTTCCTAAACTGGTTGGTACATTATAACCATAAATATTACTGGCAGGAATATCCGATACATAAACTTCCAGTGTTGCGTTCTCGGTTCTTTCTCCCTGTCCCCCTATGGACAGATATGCACCGTCCTCTATTTGCTGCTGGGATACTCCGGACACAGTTATCTTAGCCAGTTCCCCTGCAGTATAAGCTGTCTTGTCAAGGGAGATGCTGCCGGCTGCATATACCGGTACAGCTGTGAAGGTCGTAAGGATAAGACATAAGGAAAGTATAATACTCAATAGTCTTTTCTTCATGGATTCTCCTCCTTTATATATGTATATAAAAGATTGTAACACCATGAGTTGGCCAATTCTTCCATATTATTGACAGAACTTGTATAAAATTGAGCAGGCATCAGCTGCTCATCAGAGATTCATCCTATAATCAGTTGGAGAAACACCTGTCCGCTTTTTGAAGGTGGTGGTGAAATGGCTGTGGCTTGAGAAGCCGCATTGCATGCTAATGTCAGTTATTGAGAAGTCTTTTGACTGCAGCATCTTCTTTGCCTTCTCGATCTTAAGATCCAGTAGGAACTCATATGGAGTTTTTTTGGTCTTGGCCTTAAAACTTCTGATGAAGCAGAACTTATTCATATTTACAAGCTTGGCCAGCTCTTCACACGAGACGCCGGATGTGTAGTTTTCATTCATGTAATCTATTACCGCTTTTATGCATTCCTCATTCTGCTGAATGGGAAGCTGAGGCTTCAGAGCCAGGTTGTGCGTTATCTGGCGCATAAGGTTTCCGGCTATCAGAAAGCCTAAGTTTTCCACCAAATATTCATAGCCTGACTGCCTGTAACGGAGTTCCTCAAGGAAAAGTCGCACCAGCATGTTTAGGTCATGGTTTACCACGAAGGAATCATTAGAGAACTCCACCACGTCTGAACCATACATGTCCCGCGCGACCCCATTGATAAGCTCTCTGTCCATATGTATTCCACACAGGTTGAAGCCTTTTATATCGTTTATGAGCCCATGTCTTTGCATCGGATTGACCGCAAAAAGACTATTTCTCATGCGATTGAACAGTCTGCCGTCAATAATGGCTGAGTTGAGCTTTGTATAACAGATGACAAACTCATAGCTGTCGTGTTCGTGTGTTCCATGTTTGATGTTTGTGTCTTTATTTGTCACCACTACTGCAATATGTTTGCTACAGAAATTTTCGATTATTATATCAGCATCATCAATACTATCAAAAGGAATATTGCCAGCAAGCTTCATAACCCGTTGCAATTCAACGGTCATTTACGCCACCTCCTTCTAATCCTATGTTAATTATAGCAGAAAATGCATACTGTGTATGTGAATTGTACGCAATTTTGTGAAAATAATAGCAACTTGTTGGAAGCTTTATACAAAAAAATTTATTAGTATATAGATAAAGTAATCAGCTATTTCATAGAAATATCGGACTGAATGAAAAAGTGCTTAGTTAATTGAAAGTTATAAGGAAATATCCGAAGGAGGAGTGGAAATGTACAATGCTAAGAAGACAGCCGTATTATTCTTGACAATATTGCTGTCGCTTTTTTTCACAGTTGAACCGGTGCTGGCTGTCTATGCAAATGTACCGGGAATAAATATACCTGTGGTAAAGCCCCCTGCCGGTGCATCGCTGAAGAGGCTGGAGACTCCTGCAAGGGTAAAGGGTGTAAACTACGAATTCAAGGACGAAGTTAAGCGTGTGCCGGAAAGCGCCGAGTATAACTTCGATCCGCTTACTCTTGACAAGTTCGCATCCTTCCAACTGCAGGACGATATGGGAAGCAAACCTGGAGCTTTGATACCGGACGCAGCTCCAGCACTCGATAAAGGGGAAAATAGCCTATCCATTGACAAGATAAATGGAATAAAGTATCCTGCGGGCTCAAAGCTGATGACCCTTTCAAACAGAACCGCAGGTTTTTCCCCTTCAAAGAATGAAATATATATAGATGAGAAAATGGGTACTGCTTTTAGGGTATTGGATACCCAGACCACCGATAATGAAGGGAAAATGCAGTATGTTGTAGAGACACCCGAGCTTGCGGAGGTATTCAAATCCTATACTATACCTGAACAGACCATAAGCCTTACCACCGGTAATATTGCTTATATGGCTCCCGGGTTTGAATTAAGTCCGGAAAGCGGAATGCGCAGCAGTTATGAGGCAAAGGCTGGTATAAGCGATTATGTAAGCTTCAGGCAGGAGGGAAACAAGCATATAATCACTCTGAAGCCTGGAAAGACTATATTTGAATATCCATCTAAAGAAGAAAAAGAGCAGACCGAAGAGGAGAAGAAAAAGGCGGAAAAGGAGAAATTCGAAGGCGACTGGTGGGAAAAGGACCAGAGCGGAGATTTAAGAGGAGTAGAGGATGAAAGCTCTCTGAGCGTTGAGGTAAAGGTCAAAGAAGGGACGATCATCGTGGAAGAACCCAAATTTCATGCCTACTTCGACCTGAACCCACTGACAACCCAAGTGGTCGCAGATTTTTACTTTGACGCAAAGGCAACAGCAGATGTGACCCTGGAGGGAGATGTCACCTTTAATAAGACGCTGGAAAAATGCGTCTATGGCTATGAAATAGATCTTGGCAAGGTGCTTGGTGACGAAAAGGGCAATAAGGCCTTTGTTGGGATATTCCTTGTAATTGGTGTAGAAGGTAAGATACATGTAGAGGTAAGGACCATAACGACCGGAGATGCCAGGGCAGGCTTTGCATACAAGGCCTTTGGCTATGGCAGCATACCATATTTTGTCGGACCTTATGCGACATATAGGCCGGCTACCTTTGACATGAGCTTCACGGTAAATGGAGAAATAAACACCACTCTGGCATGCGTGCCGCAAGTGGGGGTAATAATCTGGGGAAAAGAGCTTGGAGTGCTGCAGATTTGGGTGGGCTTCAAGTCCAAAGCAGTATTCAGTGCTTCAGGAGGAGGGGGTTCCGGTGGGGCTCAGGACTTCAAAGCAAGCGGGTCAATAAGCCTTGATGCCTTTGGGGAACTGGTAGGATACCTGCTGGGCTCCAAGTACTCTATATTTTATATTGACTATCCTCTGTACAAGGGAGAATGGAGCATAGGAGAAGAGGCATCCGGCAGCGGAGGGGATGCTGTGAGGGAGGTAAAACCGCTGATGTTTGTATCGGCGGATGCATTTAGCGATTCCATCCAAGGCAGAGTGCTCTTCGATACTGTCGGCAAGACAGCGGCTGGGTATTCGGGAGGCGGTGCTGCGGTTGGATCGGCACAGAAGCCTTACTCCAACGGAAGGTACGAAATTGAGGTATGGGATCACGACAAGGTGAAGTACAGGATACCGGGACTGACCAACAATGAAGGAAGCTTCACCATAAAAGATGCTGCCCGTTATGATATAAGGCCTTCGGACAGGATCATGGTTAAGATAGAGAACAGTCCGGTATTTGATATCGATGGAAAAAAGTTCAGGGTGGTGGGCAACAGCAGTAAAATAGAACCCAAGGTGCCATTCTCAGCAATGGACTTCAATGTGGATTCTGTCAATGATATAATAACCGGCAGAGTTTCAGGGGGCTATAATGGACCGGTACAATTGACGATAACAGATACCGGCTTCAGAACAACAAGCCTTGCAGTAAATGCAGTCAACGGAATATTCAGCTATGAATGCCCCATTGACGAAAGCTTATACAGCGCAAATGCAGTTATAAGCTTTGAAGGCAGCAAATAT